>CBFHML010000035.1:0-30669 GCA_965656855.1 Roseovarius sp. | reverse complement strand
CGGGTCACCGCTGTCCAGTCATCGGACAGCACTTTTGTCTCTGGCCGACCCAGATTGACCATCGGCTCGATGGTAAAGAACATGCCCTCTTCGAGCACAGGCCCGGTGCCCGGACGCCCGTAATGCAGCACGTTGGGGGGCGCGTGGAACACGCGGCCAAGACCGTGCCCGCAGAAATCGCGCACCACGCTCATTCTGTGGCCTTCGACATAACTCTGGATCGCGTGGCCGATATCGCCAAAGGTGTTGCCCGGCTTTACCGCTTCGATCCCCTTGAACAGGCTGTCATGGGTGACCTGAATGAGCTTTTCTGCATAGGGCTTTATCTTGCCGGCGACGAACATGCGGCTTGTGTCGCCGTACCAGCCGTCGACGATCACCGTGACGTCGATATTGAGGATATCCCCATCGCATAGCGCGTCATCGTCACGGCGGTGGATGTCGTTCTTCCATTTGCGGATCTTGTCGCCGGGAATGCCGTGGCAGACCACGTGATTGATGCTGATGCAACTGGCGTGTTGGTAGCCCTTGTAGCCGATAGTGGCGGATTTCGCCCCGGCTTCGTTCACATGGTCCTCGATAATGCGATCAAGCTCGGCTGTTGTCTGACCCACGGTGACGTGCTCGGCGACCCGGTCAAGGATCTCGGCGGCCAGTTTCCCGGCTTTGTGCATACCTGCAAAATTCGCAGCCTCGTGGATGCGGATACCGTCGCGTGTCAGTCTGCCTCTGTGTTGTTCATTCACGGCTGAAACTTCACTCTGTTTATCACTTTGTATGACTTAGGTTGAAATGTGGCTCAGGACCAGAGGGGGCTGATCAACGAACCGTCAATTTCTGCCCCAGATGCAGGGTTTTTGTCGTTATACGCGTGCTATATGTCAAAACATCAACCCCCGAGGCGGTGGCGTCGGCAAAGGCGGTGGCATATTCCGCGTCAAGATCGGCAGCCACGCTGACCGCTGTGCAGTCCGTGCGCTGCACAAGGTAGAATAGCACCGCGCGATGCCCTTGCTGTGCCATCTGTGCCAATTCTCTGAGATGCTTTGCCCCGCGCGCCGTGACACTGTCGGGAAACTCGGCCAGACCGGGTTCTCGACACAGGGTGACGGATTTCACTTCGACAAAGCAATCGGGCAGGCCGTCGCCGCGCAGCAGGAAATCAATGCGGCTTTTCTCGCCGTATTTCTGTTCGGGCAAAACACCTGTGTAGGCGGCCAGTTCCGGGATCTCTCGTGCTGTCAGCGCTGCCTTGAGCGCGCGATTTGGCAGGCTGGTATCCACCCCAGTGAAATGCCCGTTCCCATGATCCACCAGCCGCCAGCCGTATTTGAGCTTTTTCTTGGGGTCGTCATTGGGTTCCACCCAGATGCGGGTGCCGGGCTCTGCCAGACCCATCATCGAGCCGGGGTTGGCGCAATGGGCTGTCACCTCTGTGCCGTCCTCCAGCCGGATATCGGCAAGAAAGCGTTTGTAGCGCCGGATCAGCGTCGCAGGCACAAGTGGGGTTTGAAAGCGCATGGCCGCATGCCCTATACCCGAAGCAAAGCGCAATCAAGGAGAGCCGTTTCCATGCCCAATCCAACCGCCGCGATGCTGGTGATCGGCGATGAAATCCTGTCGGGACGCACGCGCGATTCCAATATGCATCATCTTGCGAATGCGCTCACCGCGCATGGCATCGACCTTTGCGAGGTGCGGGTGGTGTCGGACAAGCCAGACGCGATCCAATCGGCCGTTCGGGCGCTGAGCGAGGCGTTCGACCATGTCTTTACCTCGGGTGGGATCGGACCCACGCATGACGACATCACCGCCGAGAACGTGGCAAAGGCCTTTGGTGTGCCGATTGGGGTGCGCGACGATGCGCGCGCCGTGTTGCAGGCGCATTACGATCGGCAGGGAATCGAGATGAACGAGGCCCGTCTGCGCATGGCCCGCATCCCGGATGGTGCGCGGCTGATCGACAATCCAGTAAGCGCGGCACCGGGCTTTGTGCTGGAAAACCTGCATGTGATGGCCGGCGTGCCAAAGATATTCGAGGTGATGGTTGCCAGTGTGCTGCCAGAGCTTGCAGGCGGGGCGCCTGTGCAATCGCGGAATATGACCGTGGCAAGGGGCGAGGGCGACATCGCCGCCCCGCTTAGCGAGCTGGTAGAGCAGTTTCCCGACCTGTCGGTGGGCTCTTATCCTGCGATGCGCGATGGCAAGTTCGAGGTCAATATCGTGGTGCGGGGTCAGGATGGCGCGCGCATTGACGTGGCAATGGATCGGCTGCGCGGGCTGCTGGAGGCATGAGCCGCCTGCCGGACATGGCCGCAATTCATGCGGTCACTGCCGCCACATGGCCCGCCGCGTCTGTTGCCCATGTGGGGGCATGGACGATCCGTGACGGGCAGGGCGGCGGCAAGCGCGTGTCGGCGGGATCGCTGGACGGTGATGCCGAAACGGCTGACATCAGGCTCGCTGAACAGGCAATGCGCGACCTTGAACAGCCCTGTCTTTTCATGCTTCGCGAGGGTCAAGAGGCACTGGATTCACAGCTGCAGAGCGCCGGTTACAGGCTGATCGACACGGTCAATACCTATGTCTGCCCGCTTGGTCTGCTGACGGCTGAACATCCACCGCGCGTCAGCACATTCGATATATGGGAGCCGATGGCGATACAGCGCGACATCTGGCAAGCGGGCGGTATCGGGGCCGAACGCATCGCCGTGATGCAGCGCGCCGCACAGCCCAAGACGGCGCTTTTCGGGCGGCATGACAACCGCCCCGCGGCCACCGGCTTTGTCGCAATCCACGAGGAGGTGGCGATGATCCACGCGCTTGAAGTGCTGGAACGTGACCGTCGCGCCGGGATGGGCCGGCACCTGACGCGCCACGCGGCGCATTGGGCCGCCGCAAACGGGGCAAGCTATCTTGCGGTGCTTTGCACCAAGGCCAATACCGGCGCTAACGCGCTCTATACTTCCCTCGGGATGACGCTTGTGGGACAGTATCATTACCGCATCAAGGAGGAGCATTCGCCGATATGAACAAGAATGACAGCCCCACCGCCCTCGACCTGCCAATGGCCGATCCGCTGCCGCCGGGGACCCAAAAATATTTCGATATCTGTCAGGACAAGCTGGGCATGGTGCCCAATGTGCTGCGCGCCTACGCCTTTGACCCGGCCAAGCTGGACGCGTTTACGGCGATGTATAACGACCTCATGCTGGCGGATAGCGGGCTGACCAAGCTGGAGCGCGAGATGATCGCGGTGGTGGTCAGTTCGATCAACCGCTGCTGGTACTGTCAGGTGGCTCATGGTGCCGCCGTGCGCGCCCTGTCAGGACAGCCCGAACTGGGCGAGGCGATGGTGATGAACTGGCGCGCGGCCAAGCTGGAGGCGCGACACGTCGCCATGCTGAGCTTTGCCGAAAAGGTCGCCAAATCCTCTGCCGAGGTGGTCGAGGACGACCGTGCCGCACTGCGCGAGGCGGGATTTTCAGAGCGTGATATCTGGGATATCGCCTCTGTCGTCGGGTTTTTCTCGATGACGAACCGGATTGCCAGCGCCACAGGCATGAAGCCAAATCCCGAATATCACGGTCAGGCCCGCTAGAGGATGCAGAGCTGTGCCGCCTTCGTCGCCACCTTGCTGAGCGTTGCGCTCTGGGGGACAGAGCTGCGCGCACTGGACCTGTCGCTTCCGTCAAGCGCGGTCAAGACCGCCGGGATCGAGGAAGATGCGGCGACGTATTATGTACCTGTCGGCGCTTTTGACGGACGCGACGTGCCCGCGCTCAGGGTCGAGGGCGCGCTGGTGCAAGAGGCATGGCGCATGGATGCGCCGGGTTTGACAACGTTGCAGATCCTGCGCCCGCTTCGGGCTCAGGTCGAAGACGCGGGGTATGACATCCTCTTTAGCTGTCCGGCGCGCGCCTGCGGTGGGTTCGATTTCCGGTTTCAGACCCGTGTGCTGCCAGCGCCGGACATGTTTGTCGATCTGCTGGATTATCATTTCCTGTCCGCCCGTCGCGGCAATCCGGCAAACGGGGCAAGCTATGTCACCTTGATGGTGAGCCGCACCGCCAGCGCAGGCTATATTCAGGTGATCCGCCTTGCGCGTGGCAAGACGGCTGTGCCCGCCCTTACGGTAGAGCCGGACATAATCACGACCACCGGCAATAGCGAGGCGGATGGCCCGCTCGCCCAGACATTGCTGCGCGATGGGCAGGTTGTGTTGACAGGTCTGGATTTCGCGACCGGGACCGTGGCGTTGGGGGCTGGCCCATTCGCGTCGTTGCAGGGCATCGCCGCCTTTCTCCAAGAGGACCCGGCGCGGCGCATCGCTCTGGTCGGGCATACTGACTCTGTCGGGGGGCTGGAGCCCAATATCGCCCTGTCGCGTCGGCGCGCACAGGCCGTTCTGGACCGGCTTGTCAGTTTATATGACATACCCGCCGCACAGTTGGAGGCCGAGGGTGTGGGCTATCTTGCGCCGTTGGCCAGCAATCTGACGGCAGCCGGGCGCGAACGTAACCGCCGGGTCGAGGCGGTTTTGCTGAATACGGAGTGATCAGGCGCTTTTGCGTTCCGGGACGATTTGTTGAGCGATGCCCGCCAGCGCCAGATAGACGCTGGTCACGACCAGCCCCCAATGCGCCCAGCTTTCGGGATGGAAATCGACCCACGCCGCCCATCCACCGAAAAACGTCCATGCAAAGGCCATTGGCAACGAGACAACGCGCCAACGTTTTGTGCGCACGGGGTGGATGAATTTCAACGGCAGGAACATCGCCACCGTCAGCAGCCCGACGAGTGTGAGCGAAACATAGAAATTAGGCTCCAGCGCAAACAGCACGAGCACCAGCATATTCCAGCAACCGGGGAAGCCGGAAAAGGAATTGTCCTTGGTTTTCATACGGCTGTCGGCGAAATACATCGCGCTGGCAAAGGTGATCAGAATGATGGCCACCCAGCCTGTCCAGCCCGGTAGCAGATCGGAACTAAAGAGCGCGAAGGCGGGAATGAACACATAGGTCAGATAGTCGATGATCAGGTCCAAAAGCACGCCATCAAAGATCGGCGCGTTGGTTTTCACATCATAACGGCGCGCAAGAGGCCCATCTATGCCGTCCACTGCAAAGGCCACGACGAGCCATACATACATCAGGCTCCATTTTTCATCGACCGCCGCCAGCATCGCCAGCATGGCAAAGACGGCGCCCGTCGCGGTCAGGAGGTGAACAAGCAGAGCCTTGATACGAAGTGTCATGCCGATCTCTTGTTATAAAATTGTGAGGAACGCAATCAGGCTTTGGGATGTGCCTTGCGGTAGACATCCATCAGATGCGCGGTATCGACCGCCGTGTAGGCCTGCGTTGTGGAAAGGGAGGCGTGACCAAGCAACTCCTGAATGGCGCGCAGATCCCCCCCCGCATTCAAAAGATGCGTGGCAAAGCTGTGGCGCAGCGCGTGCGGCGTCGCAGTCGACGGCAGACCCAACTGGGCGCGTACCTGCGCCATCAGCTTTTGCACACCGCGGGGCGACAGGGCACCACCACGCAGTCCGCGAAACAGCGGATCGTCCGCCTCTGCGGGATAGGGGCAAAGATGCAGATAACGCTCGACCGCGTGGATGGCGGGGGCGATGACCGGGACAATACGCTCTTTGCCGCCCTTGCCGATGATGCGCAGGCTTGACCCAAGCGGCAGGTCGCGGCCTTTCAGCCCAAGCGCCTCGGAGATGCGCAGGCCGCAGCCGTAGAGCAGCGTAACGACAGCCTGATCCCGTGCGGCGATCCACGGCTCGGGGTGATGGGTCTGGACCAGATCAATCACATCCCGCGCGGCATCCGGCGATACGGGCCGAGGAAGCTTGCGAGTGTATTTGGGCGCACGGGCAGACAGCACGGCGGAGGCGTCAAAGCCTTCACGATCTGACAGCCAGCGGTAAAAGCTTTTGACCGAGGAAAGCTTGCGCGCAAGGCTGCGGGCGCCCACGTCTCGACCCCGGGTAAAGGCCATCCACGCCCGCATGTCCGACACTTCGATCCGCGCCAACGGGGCCAGCCCCTGCGCCTCGCCGTGGTGCTCTGTCATGAAGGCGATAAACCCGGCGACGTCGCGCGCATAGGCGTCGATCGTGTTGGGGGATGCCCCGCGTAGCGATTTCTGGTGGTCCAGCCACGTCGCCAGCGCGGTCCGCGCGGCGGGCGAGATCATGCCAGCCAGCGCCGCATTGCCCGCTCGAAGATGCCCGCAAAGAAGGAGAGAAGGTCCGTGCCCTGCTGTGGGCTGAACTGATGCGGATCCTCGGCCCCCATGACCAGAAGACCGGGTAGCCGGTCTTCGCCGAAATCAAGAAGCAGACACGCCTCGGAGCGCATGAATTCCGCCTCGCGGCCATAGATGCGTTTGTCGCCTTCGTGGATCTGGCGCAGCGTGACCTGACGCACGGGGCCGCCACGATCCTTGGTCAGATAATTCTCGATAAAGCCGGGTTCGGCCACCGACAGCACATCGCCAAGCCGCTTGACTGCCGGGTCCTCGTCATTCTGAACGGATTCCAGCACCAGCTTGATGCAATCCACGCGCAGTATCGTCGCGACGTCACCACCAAGGTCACGTAAAAAAGACTCGAATTCGACCGGGTCGAGCATCCGCAGAATGGCGCGATGCACCTGATTGGTCCCGGCGAGATTTTCATACGCCGCCGCAATCACGCTGCGATGGGTGTCTTCGAGGCGTTCTAGCCGCGCCTCCAGCCGTTCCATCGCGATGCCGCGCAGATCGACGATATTGTTGCCCATGGCGCGTTCATTGGCCGAGATGAGCGCCCGCATAAGGCCTTGATCTTCTAGGATTACATCAGGCTGCGAGATAATTTTTTCGCGCAGTTGATCTGTCATCTCGGGCTTGCTGCTCATGTGTGCCTCGAACTATTTTCGGGCCTTATAACACAGCCTCCACAATTTTTTAGTCCAAAAGTGCAGAAAATACCCTTAGCCGGTCATGTCCCATCTGATTGTGGTACATGCAGGCGTCATCAGCCGTCATTGTGGCCTGTGCAGGCGCATTGCCCGGTGAGCGGGCAATGCTGATATGATCTGGCGTGATCCGCGCGTTGGCCTCAAACGATCTTGATGCCCGCGGTCGCCGCGTCCTTGACGAACGTTTCCAGGCCTTTGTCGGTCAGAGGGTGCCCTGCCATCTTCTTGATCACCTCCGGCGGGGCGGTCATTACGTCGGCGCCGATCAGGGCGGATTGCGTGGCGTGATTTACCGTGCGGATAGAGGCGGCGAGGATCTGCGTCTCGTACCCGTAATTGTCATAGATCGTGCGGATATCCGCGATCAGATCCATCCCGTCGAGATTGATGTCATCCAACCGCCCGATGAAGGGCGAGATGAAGGTGGCACCGGCCTTGGCCGCCAGCAGGGCCTGATTGGCGGAAAAGCACAGCGTGACATTGACCATGTTGCCCTCGCCCGAGAGCACCTTGCACGCCTTGAGCCCGTCCCAGGTGAGCGGCACCTTGACGGCGATGTTATCCGCGATCTTGGCCAGCTTGCGGCCTTCGGCGATCATCGCCTCGGCGTCGAGGGCCACGACCTCGGCACTCACCGGGCCATCGACCATCTCGGCGATTTCCTTGGTCACCTCGAGGATATCGCGCCCGGATTTGAGGATCAGCGACGGGTTTGTGGTGACGCCGTCGACCATACCAAGCTCATTGAGCTCCTTGATGGCGTCGACCTCTGCGGTGTCTACGAAAAACTTCATGGGACTTGGCCTTCTTGCGCGGGATGGGGTTTGTTCCCTCTGCGTTTACCCCATAGACTGCGCTGCCGAAACCCCTCACGACGATCCCTTTTCTCAGGAGCTTCCTTGTCCTTTTCCGGTGCTGAATTCTTTGACGCGGGTGAGCTGTTGGGCGTGCTGACCACGCAGCCGCTGGACCGTGTGCTGGATTACAAGGCGCCCGAGGGCGGTTGTCATCTCGGCGCGTTCGTCGAGGTGCCGCTGGGGCCGCGCAAGGTGGTCGGTGTGGTCTGGGGGCCGGGCAAGGGCGATTATGACCGATCCAAGATCCGGTCAGTGATCCGTGTGCTGGACGTGGCACCGATGCGTGACGAGATGCGCCAGTTCCTGAGCCGGTCGGCGGACTACACGCTGACGCCGATGTCGGCGATGCTACGACTGGCGACGCGCGCGCCGGGCTTGGGCGATCCACCCTCGATGCAAAAGATTTACCGACGCGGAGAGGGCGCACCGGATCGGGCGACAGAGGCGCGTGCGCGCGTGCTGGCCACGCTGGAGGAGTATGGCGGGCTTGCCTTTACGCTCAAAGAAGTGAGCGAGTTGGCGGGTGTCACCTCGTCGGTGGTCAAGGGGTTGGTGAAACAAGGCGTCGTCGTGGAAGAGGACACGCCGCGCGACACCCCCTATCCCCGGCTAGACCCCAGTTATGGTGGCACAACCCTGTCACCGGATCAGGATCACGCGGCAAAGGCGCTTTGCGCCAAGATCCGCTCGCATAGCTTTGCCGCGACGCTGCTGCGCGGGGTGACGGGATCGGGCAAAACGGAGGTCTATCTTGAAGCGGTGGCCGAAACGCTGCGGCAACGTCGACAGGCACTTGTGCTCTTGCCGGAAATCGCGCTG
This sequence comes from Roseovarius sp., assembly GCA_965656855.1. Classification (GTDB taxonomy): domain Bacteria; phylum Pseudomonadota; class Alphaproteobacteria; order Rhodobacterales; family Rhodobacteraceae; genus Roseovarius. The sequence goes on along the minus strand of CBFHML010000035.1, from coordinate 22,019 downwards.
ACGCCGGAATTTCTGACCCGGATGCAGGCACGCTTCGGCGCCAAGCCCGCTGAATGGCATTCGGGTGCCACCATGACAGAACGGCGGCGCATCTGGAAAATGGTCGGGCAGGGCGGGTGTGATGTGGTGATCGGTGCGCGGTCGGCTTTGTTCCTGCCGTTCCGCGATCTTGGGTTGATCGTCGTCGATGAGGAACATGACACCTCTTATAAACAAGAGGACGGTGTTCTTTATAATGCCCGGGATATGGCCGTGTTGCGCGCCAGTCTCAATGCGGCGCAGGTGGTGTTGGCCTCTGCCACGCCCAGCCTAGAGACATGGGCCAATGCCGAAGCGGGCAAATACACGCGGCTTGACCTAACGTCGCGATTTGGTGCGGCTGTGATGCCGGAACTGCGCGCGATCGACATGCGCGCCGAGACGCTGCCGGGAAACCGCTGGATTTCCCCAACCCTGCGACAGGCGGTGGAGGCGCGGATTGAAAAGGGCGAACAGGCGCTTTTGTTTCTCAACCGCCGCGGCTATGCGCCGGTGACGATCTGCCGGGCCTGTGGGCATCAGGTGGGCTGCGAGCATTGCGATGCGCGGATGGTCGAGCACCGGTTTCTCAAGCGTTTGATGTGCCACCAATGCGGCGAGACCCAAGCGCTGCCTGAGATCTGCCCGTCCTGCAAGGTGGAGGGCAAGATGGCCGCCGTCGGTCCGGGGGTCGAGCGCCTGTCAGAAGAGGCGGCCGAGGTTTTTCCACAAGCCAAGATCGCCACGCTGAGTTCCGATATGTTCGGATCGGCCCGCGCGCTCAAGGCGCAGATCGCCGAGATCGCCGAGGGCGACACCGATATCGTGATCGGCACACAGCTGGTGGCGAAGGGGCATAATTTTCCCCGGCTGACGCTGGTGGGGGTGATTGATGCGGATCTTGGTTTGCAGGGCTCTGACCTGCGCGCGGCGGAGCGGACATTTCAGCTTATGCGGCAGGTCGCGGGACGTGCGGGACGGGTCGAGGCGCAGGGCACGGCCCTGATGCAGACCTTTCAACCCGAGCACCCTGTGATCCGGGCGATCCTGTCTGGCGACGAGGAAGGGTTCTGGCGTGCCGAGGCGGCAGAGCGGCAGGCGGCGGGCGTGCCGCCGTTCGGGCGCATGGCGGGGTTGATCCTGTCCTCGACCGATATGCAGGAGGCCTTTGATATCGGCACGCTTCTGGCGCGTAACGATGGCGCGATCCGGGCGTTGGGCGCGCAGGTGTTCGGGCCTGCGCCTGCGCCCATCGCGCGGGTAAGGGGGCGGCACCGGGTGCGGCTCTTGGTAAAGGCACCCAAGGGCGTGGCTCTGCAAGCCGCGCTGGCGAAATGGATCGCGCCGGTGCGTGGCTCTGCCAATTTCCGGCTTGCCGTGGATATTGACCCGCAAAGCTTTTACTAAAGCGTTCGGCGAACCATCTGCGCCGGATCTATTCGCGAAACGCTCCAGGCATTACGCCGGTACGGGCTGTCCCCGCTGATCGACAAGCAGGTCGGTGACCATGGCCCCGGCCCACATGGCGCAAAGCGCGACCCATGCGGTGCCCGCAAAGACCGATGTGCCGGTCACGCCATTGCCGATCGCGCAGCCCCCTGCAAGCATTCCGCCAAAGCCCATCAGCGCGGCACCCGTTATCGCGCGGCGCATATTTGCCTCATCCTCGAACCCCTGAAAGCGGAATTCGCCCGCAAGCCACGATGCAAGGAAGGCACCCAGAAAGACACCCGGCACGAGGCCGATGTCGAAATTCAGCACCATGGCGCGGTCCAGAAAGAACATCAGCGTGTTGGCCGAAGGGCCGGTGAAGGTGGCGCTTTCGATCTGCACAGGCTCGAACGCGGCCTGCGCCAGCGTGAAGGTCGCCACCCAGCCCACCGCCACCGCAAAGCCGACGCCCGACGCAAAGACGAGCCGCGCCGCGCCGATCCGGTTGTGGGCGGCCACGGCCAGTGCGATGCAAGCGACGATGATGCCGCACAACAGCCCGGAGATCTGGGGGAGCCCGGCGCTTGTGAGCAGGTTGACGTTCTGCCCGCCCGGTGTGATCCAAAGCCGCGCCAGCGTATCGCGCAGTGGCGCCAGCCATCCCGCAAGCGACATTTGCGCCACCACTGCAAAGACGAGACCTGAGACGACCGCGCGCAAATTACCCGTGGCCGCCAGCACCAGAAGCCGCCCGGAACAGCCGCGCGCGAGCACCATGCCCACCCCGAAGATGAGACCGCCGATCACGGCGCCGGACCAGCTTCCGGGGATGGCCATGATGCGGGCGTCGGTGGCGCGGAAAAGGCCAAGCGCCTGCGCGCCCTGCACCCAGACCAGAGCGGTAGAGAAGGTGAGTAGCCAGACTGCGAGCCGGTCGCCCATCTGGCCCCGGGCGAATTCCACGCAGGCAGCGCGCAGGCAGAACCGAGAGCGCTGCGCGGCGATACCGAAGATAAGCCCCGTGAGCAGCCCCAATAGGGCGGCGGCGGGCGCTTCGCCGGTGAGATCGAGAAGGGGGACGATATTCATACATGAGCCTCCGGTGCCGAGTTGCGCTGATATCGCATGGCGCTGTTTGCGCTTCCTTGACCCAGATCAGGCCGGCCGCGCCGGAATTTTGCAAAATTCCGGATCGGAAAATTCGAATTTTCCGGCCTTGCAAAGTCCAGCGAAGGCTCTCGCCAACGCAACGCTTAGGGCGTATTGGATGCCCATGAGCAAAACCACCCCTCCTGTCCGATGTCCAAAAGCGGCTGTTCTGGCGCCGGACGTGTTCCTGTTGGCGCGGTCGATCCCGCGCCATCCGGTACCGGGTCATGAGATGATCCTGAGCAGGTTTGACCCTGCGCCCGCCGACAAAGACAACACACACATATAAAGAGAGGATCGTCATGGCGACGTTCACCGCATTGACCACCCTGAAAGGCAAGCCCGAGGCCGAAGCGCTGGGAGAAGCGCTGGAAGCGCTGGAGCCCGCGCCGACGGGCGTTGGCGTTTTCGAGATGGAAGACGGATCGGGACTTTGGGAAGTGGGCGGTTATTTCGAGGGCGCGCCCGACCGGGCCGGGCTGATGCTGCTTGCGGCGATGCATGGCGCAAAGGATTTCGTGATTTCAGAACTGCCCGAGACCGATTGGGTCGCCAAGGTGCGGCGTGAATTGTCGCCGGTCGAGGCGGGGCGGTTCTTTGTCCATGGTAGCCATGATACCGAACAGGTTCCCGCCGATTGCGAGCCACTCTTGATCGAGGCGTCTATGGCGTTTGGTACCGGGCATCACGGCACGACACAGGGCTGTTTGCGTGCGCTGGATGCGCTGGCCTCTGAGGGTGGCACGCCGGGGGCGGTACTGGATCTGGGCTGTGGTACGGCGGTGCTGGCGATGGGGGCTGCGCGGATCTGGCCCGACGCCACGGTGCTTGCCAGCGATATCGACTCCGTTGCGATCGAGGTGGCTGAGGTGAACACCGCAGCCAACGGGCTGGCCGACCGGGTCAAGTGCATCGAGGCAGAGGGGCTGGATCACCCGCGACTGGCGGCGGCCGCGCCCTTTGGACTGATCTTTGCCAACATCCTCAAAGGGCCGTTGATCGCGCTTGCCGAGGGGATCACGGCGAATCTGACGGGTGGCGGAAATGTGATTCTTTCAGGCATCCTCAATGAGCAAGCGGACGAGGTGTGCGGGCATTATATTGAGGCTGGAAACAGTCTTGTGTCTCGTAAAGAGATTGGTGACTGGACGACACTGGTACTTCGGAAAAGTGGCTGAAAATAAGTGTAAAACCAGCTTTTTAGAGGCAGTTGCCCCATTATTGCCACATTTCGGACCTAGAAAAATCCCAAAGCGCCGGAAGCGCGCTTGCCATGACAGATGGATCTCTGGGGGTCAATGGAATGACAAAGACACTGGATACGTTCGACTCGCGTCTCAACAAAATTGACCGGAACCGGGCACGGCTCGCACGGGGTTATTCTGCGAAGGTCACTGATGACGGTCTGATCGTATTTCGTCCAAAACGTCAGCGATCCAGGGTCTCGCTGCGCGGGGTCTTTTTTCTCTGTTTTGGCTTTCTTCTTTTCAAATCCACGATCCTTGCGCATCTGGGCGCTGGCATCTACGAGCAGCGGATTGACACGCTGCGGGCGGGGTCCATCGTGGAACGGGCAGGGGCTGTCGTCATGCAGGTCGACCCTGTCACCAACCTGATGGCGCAAAAGCTGCGTCCTTTTGTGAAATAACCTTTCATCCGCCGTGATCCGGGTCATGTCCGGGTCAGGCAGCGCGGTCTTGGTCCCTCCAGCATCGGGCCGCGCTAACACGGACCACCACGATCTCTCTCAACGCACTATCAAGACGGCAAAAGCCCCGCAGGTTGGTCCATGCGGGGCTTTGTTGCGTCAGTCAGACCTTGTTTTCACGGAAAGGTCCCAGCCGGCGTTGTCTCAGGCGCGGATGCGCTTGATGTCGCCACGGGCAAGGCCGATATCGTCCAGTTCGCGATCGGTCAGGCGCGACAGTTCTTTGCGGGTCACACGGGCGTCGTTCCAGGCGTGCAGCGCCTCGATTGCGGTGCGGAAAGTGCGGCCCAGACCGGTGTCCGTTCCGCGCAGAGTGCGGGTGTTCTCAAAGACAGCCATTGTCTTGGTCCTTTGTGTTTCGAATGATTGGGAATTCGTTTGTAACGTGCACATAGAAGTGGCGACCTGACCCAACAAGCCGTGATTTCTGCATAGTTCTTATGCGGTTTATGCATGGCGGGGCGCGGCGCTGTCGCTGGGACGGTCCTTGGCAGTGGCGTACAGGCGGGTTTGTGCATTCCGCTTGGTCTGTGTTCCTGTTTCGTGCTAGGGCTAAAAAAACAACAAGGGCGGGCAGTGAAGATGCGGGTGATCGGTATCGATCCCGGGTTACGCAACCTCGGCTGGGGCGTGATCGACATGGCGGGCAGCAAGGTGAGCCACGTGGGCAACGGGATCATCACCACCCGAAGTGGTGAATTGGCCGCGCGCCTGCTGGAATTGCACATCGCCCTGACCCAGATCCTGACGCGCTTTGCGCCAGAGACGGCAGCGGTGGAACAGACTTTCGTGAACAAGGACGGCGCTGGCACGCTGAAACTGGGACAGGCACGGGGCATTGCCCTGCTGGTGCCCGCACAGTTTGGCCTGAGCGTGGGCGAATACGCCCCCAACACCGTCAAAAAAACGGTCGTGGGCGTAGGTCATGCCGATAAGGCGCAGGTCGCCCACATGGTGCGGGTGCAACTGCCTGGTGTCGACCTTGCCGGGCCGGATGCCGCGGATGCGCTGGCGATCGCGATTTGCCATGCGCATCATGGGCCACGCCCCGCATTGGCGAGGGCGCTGGCATGATCGGGCGCATCGCGGGACGGCTGGAATATCGCGCCGCCGATCATGTGCTGATTGATGTGCGGGGCGTGGGCTATCTGGTCTACTGCTCGGATCGCACGCTTGCCGGGTTGCCCGGCGCGGGCGAGGCGGTCGCGCTTTATACCGACCTGTTGGTGCGCGAGGACCTGTTGCAGTTGTTCGGCTTTCCCACGCTGGCGGAAAAGGAATGGCACCGTTTGTTGATGAGCGTGCAAGGCATCGGCGCAAAGGCGTCGCTCGCGATCCTGAGTACACTTGGCCCCGAGGGTGTGGGGCGCGCCATTGCGCTGGGTGATGTCACTGCGGTCAAGGCCGCCAAGGGCATCGGGCCAAAGACCGCGCAAAGACTGGTGCACGAGTTGAAGGACAAGGCGCCCGAGGTGATGGCGATGGGGGCCGCCGCTCAGGCGCCCGCGATGACCGGATCGGTGGCACCGGATGACGAGGTGATCGAGCCTGCAGCCCCACGCCCGGCAACGTCGCCGGCGCCCGCCCCTGCGGGGGCCGCGCAGGCAGAGGCGCTGTCGGCGCTGACCAATCTTGGCTATGCGCCCGGCGATGCGGCGCGGGCCATCTCGCAGGCCGGGGCAGATGAGGGCGAGACCGATACTGCGACGCTGATCCGGGCTGCGCTGCGTTTGCTGGCGCCAAAAGGATGAGGGCGATGCGGCTCTTGCAGCCTTGCGGCCTGCCTCGCTGGGGTAAAGGATGCCGGGTATGAGCGAACCGGACCCAACCCTGCGCCCTGAATCCCTGCCCGAGGATGTGGACCGCGCCCTGCGTCCACAGATGCTGGCCGATTTTATCGGACAAGCCGAGGCGCGGGCCAATCTGCGCGTTTTCATCCAGTCGGCCCGACAGCGTGGCGAGGCGATGGACCACACGTTGTTTCACGGCCCTCCGGGTCTTGGCAAAACAACGCTGGCGCAGATCATGGCACGCGAACTTGGGGTCGGCTTTCGCATGACATCCGGGCCGGTTCTGGCCAAGGCGGGCGATCTGGCGGCGATCCTGACCAATCTTGAACGCAACGATGTGCTGTTCATCGACGAGATCCACAGGCTCAATCCGGCGGTGGAAGAGGTGCTTTATCCCGCGTTGGAGGATTTTGAGCTGGATCTTGTAATCGGCGAAGGGCCAGCGGCGCGCACTGTGCGGATCGAATTGCAGCCCTTTACGCTGGTGGGGGCCACCACGCGGCTTGGCCTGCTGACGACGCCGTTGCGCGACCGGTTTGGCATTCCGACGCGGTTGCAATTCTATACCGAGGATGAACTGCACGAAATCGTCACCAAGAACGCGGTCAAGCTGGGCGCACCCGCTGACACTGATGGCGCGCGAGAGATCGCACGCCGGGCGCGCGGCACGCCACGTATTGCCGGGCGGCTGTTGCGCCGGGTGGTGGATTTTGCCGTCGTCGAGGGCGATGGCCGGATCAGTCAGGCGCTTGCCGATGGCGCGTTGACGCGGCTTGGTGTCGATGCGCTGGGCCTTGACGGGGCGGACCGGCGGTATCTGCTGCTGATTGCGGAGGCCTATCAGGGTGGCCCGGTCGGCATCGAGACACTGAGCGCCGCACTGAGCGAGAGCCGCGACGCGCTTGAAGAGGTGATCGAGCCCTACCTGCTGCAACAAGGGCTGATTCAGCGGACGCCGCGTGGTCGTATGCTCGCGCCGCGCGCCTGGGCGCATCTGGGGCTGGCGGCACCGCGGGCGCCGGGGGATCTATTTGAGCAGTGAGGCTTGGGGCTTGTCCTGCGGGCCGCGTATTTTTGGCACAGGCACAGCTCCGGGCTTTGCCCTTGGCCATGCGCTTTGGTAGAGGCGTGTCATGGCTGATCTGATTTCCCCCGACGATATAGAGGCGCTGTTTACCCGCGCTGATGGCTCTTATCTTTTTGCGCGCTGGGGACGGCCTATTGTGCCTGTCGTGTTCGGGACCGACGATGCGACGCTGGAAACGGTCAAGGGCGCGCTGGAGGCGGTGGTGCTGATGGCGGGGCACCACATGGCCGAGACAGACCCCGAGCTTGGTGTGAACCTGATGGTCTTTTTCTTTCGGGAATGGGACGAGCTGTTGGAGGTGCCGGATCTGGACAGGCTTGTGCCGGATCTTGCGCCGCTGGTGACCCGACTGAAGGCGGCGGATGCCAATCAGTACCGCATCTTCCGCTTTGATGAGGCGGGTGCGATCAAGGCCAGCTTTGTCTTTGTGCGGATGGACGAGGAGATGTCCAAGGTCCCCGCCGATACGCTGGCGCTGGCGCAGGCGGCACAAACGCTGGTGTTGTGGTCCGACACGGCCTTTACCGACCGGTCTGTGCTGGCGCGTGCGCCTGAGGGGCGGGTGATCTTGCGGCCGGATATCGGCGCGCTCATTCGGGCGGGCTATGACCCGGTGATGCCTGCGGTGGCGCAGGATCCAAGCCATGCGCTGCGTCTTTCAGCACGCATCGCCCAGATCTGACAACCTTGTCACCTTTTCCACAGGAAATTGCCTGAGGGCGCTTGACCGAATCTGCTGTGTTGGGCCTATATGCCGCTATATGTAGGGGGATGTAGTATGCGAAACACCATTATTGGGTGTGTGATGGGTGTTTTTGTGTCGCTGTCGGCCGGGCTTGCCAGTGCCGAAACATGTGGCGGCACCTATCAGGTCAGGTCCGGTGACAGCCTGTCGGGGATCGCCGATAAACTCTACAAGGATGCGGGAAAGTGGACGGCGATTCAGTCGGCCAATGCCGGTGCCATCGGGCAGAACCCGAACAACATCCGGGTGGGCATGCGGCTGCGTTTGCGTTGTATCGACGGGCTGCCGAGCGGGCTTGCGGATGGGCAGCCTCTGGCAGAGGCACAGGCCTCTGTCGCGGCGGTCGCCCCCTTGCAGGTGGCGCCGGGCAATGCCGCCACGCGGCGCAAGATCAACGTGCTGACCGGATCCGACTTTGCGCCCTTTACCGACAAGGACCTGCCGGGTGGCGGCATGTTGGCAGAGGTGGTGCAGGCCGCAATGGAGGCCGCAGATCCCGATCAGGGGTTTGCAATCCATTGGGTGGATGACTGGGCATCACATCACGAGCCGCTTTTGTCCAATGCGCTGCTGGACATCGGATTTCCGTGGTTCATTCCCGATTGTGCCTCTGACCCGGAAACCTATCGCTGTGCCAATCTTGATTTCTCGGACTCGATGTTCGAGGTGCTGATGCTGCTCTTTGTGGATACGTCGAAACCGCTGGCGTTTTTCTCGGATGAGGATCTGGCAGGCTCGCGGCTTTGCCGACCCAAGGGATATTCGACTTATATTTTTGATCAGAACGGGCGGAACTGGCTCAAGAACGGGAGCATCACGCTCGTGCGGTCTGAGTCGCCCTCAGATTGCTTTCGCTTGCTGACAGAAGGCGAGGTGGACGGTGTCGTTCTCAATGAATTCCTTGGCCGCAAGAAGGTCAAGGAACTGGGGCTGTCCGATCAGGTTCGCGTGGCGGATGGACAGCCGATTTCGGTGGATGGCAATCACATGGTCGCGCACAAATCCCACCCTGATGGGCGCGCCTTTCTGTCGGTCTTTGAAGAGGGGCTGGCCAAGATCAAGGCCGATGGCACCTATCAGAGCATCGTGGACGCACATATGACGCGCGTCTGGGCGGAGTTTTGAGCATGGCGCGAACTGCGATAGGCGCGGTGCTTGGCCTGATTGGCCTCGCCTTGCCGGGCGGGGCGCTGGCGATCTGCGACGTGACGTACAAGGTGCAGGCGGGCGACACGCTTTTGACTGTGGCAGAGCGGCATTACGGCGACGCGCAGCGTTGGACGCTGATTTATTATGCGAACCAGAGCCTGCTGAGCGGACAGAATGTACCACCGGGGACCGACCTCTATATTCCCTGTGCCGCCGGAATTGCCGCACCCGAGCCAGAGCCCGCGCCCGCCGCCCCGGTAGAGGCCGCACCTGCAGCGCCCGAGCCGGAGCCTGATCCTGTGCCCGCCGCCGCGCCGACAGCGGCGCCGCGCGCCGAGCTGATGTTGCTGACCGGTGGGAACTACATGCCTTTTGCCGACCGCGCTTGGCCCGAGCAGGGCCTTGCCGTGGAGCTTGTGTCGGCGGCGCTGGAGGCGAGCCCGTCACCTGTGGATTTTGAGTTGGATTGGGAAGATGACTGGGGGCGTCACCTGTTTCCTCTGCTGGATGAAAAGCAGAGCGATATGGGGTTCCCATGGGTAAAGCCCGATTGCGCGGCAACGCCAGAGGCGCCTCGTTGCAGTCAGTTCCACTATTCCGACGCGTTGATGGATCTGCCGATCATGTTGTTCACGCAGGCAGAGTCCGATCTGACCTATGAGAGCGATGCGGACATTGCCGGATTGCGGCTGTGCCGTCCCGGTGGGCTATTTACCCATGATCTGGACCGCGCCGGGCGAAACTGGCTGAGCGAGGACGTCATTGACTTGATGCAGCCCGCAACACCCGAGGCCTGTTTCGAAGCGCTGGTTTCCGGCGAGGTCGACGCGGTATCGGTCAACGTGTTTCTGGGGGCGGCCAAGATCGTGTCGATGGGGCTGCGCGGACGGGTCGTGCCGCTGGATACGCCTCTGTCGCGGGAAACGCTGCATGTGGTTATTTCCAAAACCCACCCGCGCGGCACAACGCATCTCTACCGGATCAACGCCGGATTGGCGGCATTGCGCGACAGCGGACAGTATAATGAGATCGTCTCGCGGCATCTGGAAACCTTCTGGGGCCGGCTGAAATAGGCGATGCGGCTGTTCGTCGGTCTGCCTTTGCCAGAGGCCGCGGTAGAGCTTTTGGAAGAGATGCAGACCGGGCTGGATATTGGCCGCCTCGTTCCGCCCGAAAACCTGCATGTGACAATTGCCTTTCTGGATGAACAACCGGGGTTTATGGCACAGGCGGTGCATAGCGGGCTTGCCGCGCTGAATGAGCCTGCATTCGAGATCCGGTTCGAGGGCGTAGAGGTTAAGGGGCGTGGACGGGTCAAGTTGGCGTGGGCCCGCGTGGCCGGGCCGCCGGAATTGTCTGCGCTGCGTGATGCGGTCCGGGCGGTTGCGCGTGGGGCAGGTGTGGACCTGCCCAAAGAGAGGTTCCGCCCGCATGTGACGCTGGCGAGGTTTGGTGCACGCGGGGCTGATCCGGACCGTTTAGCGCCTTGGCTGGCGCGGGTTGCGGGGCTTTATGCCGGGCCATTTACGATGGATCGATTTTGCCTCTATCAATCCACCCTTACTGAACAGGGGCCGATCTATGAGGAATTGGCGGACTACAGGCTGGGATAGGATCATGCTTGTGGTTTTGGGGAAAAGCATGCCCGCAGGAACAAACGGGATTGCCGCAAGCTTTGCCTGCGCCTAAAACTTTGCGCATGGTCCATTCGTTTCCCATCCGCGTTTACTATGAAGATACCGACATGGCCGGGATCGTTTACTATGCCAATTACCTCAAGTTCATCGAACGGGCGCGCTCTGATTGGGTGCGCGGTCTGGGGATAGACCAGAACCAGATGCGCGCTGCTGAGGGCGTCGTCTTTGCCGTCAAGCGGGTGGAGGCCGAATACCATCAGCCCGCACGCTTTGACGAAGAGCTTGAGGTGCGCACAGCCACGCAGGCCGTGACCGGGGCGCGATTGGTGATGGAACAAGAGGTCTGGCGCGGCAAGGCCCTTCTGTTTTCCGCCGTCGTGACCGTCGTTTGCCTGTCCGAAACTGGCCAACCGGCACGGCTTCCGGCGAATATCCGCCGGATCGTGCATTAATTCGGGTATCTTCGGCGGTCCCGACTGCGTTGTTATTGGCTTTCACGGGGCAAATCGGGTATCCTGTCGCCAAAGGGCCGGAAAAACACGGCCGCTGGCGGAAGAGCAGGTATAATGGAAGCAGAGACCCTCGCAGTGGCGCAGGAGATGGATTTCTCGCTGTGGGCGCTTTATGCGCGTGCCACCCTGATCGTAAAACTCGTGATGTTGATGTTGATCGCCTCGTCCTTTTGGGGGTGGTCGATCATCATTCAGAAATTTCTCATGTACCGAAAGGCGCGGGCCGAGGCCGAGGCATTCGACCGGCGCTTTTGGTCAGGCGAGCCGCTGGACGAGCTGTTTGATCAGATCGGCCCAGAGCCGGAGGGCCGGTCAGAGCGGATCTTTGCCTCTGGCATGATGGAATGGCGCCGCAGCCACCGCACCGATGGCGCGCTGATCGCGGGCGCCACGTCGCGGATCGACCGCAGCATGGATGTGGCCATCGCCAAGGAATCCGAAAAACTCAATTCGGGTCTGCAAATTCTTGCGACGATCGGCTCCACCACACCGTTCATCGGACTGTTCGGCACGGTCTGGGGCATCATGAATGCCTTTATCGAGATCGCCGAGCAGCAGAGCACGAACCTTGCTGTTGTGGCGCCGGGCATTGCAGAGGCGCTGTTGGCCACGGGGCTTGGTCTTTTGGCGGCGATTCCGGCGGTGATCTTTTATAACAAGCTGAGTTCCGATGCTGATCGGATTGTCGCCAGTTATGAGGCGTTCGCCGACGAGTTCGCCACCATCCTCAGCCGCCAGCTGGACAGCTGACATGGCGGGAGGTGACGTGCAAAAGGCAGGGGGCGGCGGGCGACGCCGCCGGGGGCGGGGCCGGTCGCGGCCCATGTCCGAAATCAATGTGACGCCCTTTGTGGACGTGATGCTGGTGCTTTTGATCATCTTCATGGTCGCGGCGCCGCTGATGACTGTTGGTGTGCCGGTGGAACTGCCCAAGACGGCGGCCAACGCCCTGCCCGGCGAGGAAGAAGAGCCGCTTACCGTGACGCTGACGGCTGAGGGCGCGGTGATGATCCAGACCTCTGACGTGGCGCGTGACGAGCTTGTTACGCGACTGCGGGCCATCGCCGCCGAGCGTGACAGCACGCGAGTGTTTCTGCGCGCTGACGGGGCCGTGCCCTATGCGCAGGTGATGGAGGTGATGGGCGCTCTCAATCGTGGGGGCTTTGGCAATATCGGTCTTGTGACCGATACCGGTGGCCCCGAACTTGACGACAGGGACGGCTGAGGCCGGCGTCGTGCATATCGGGCAGATCATATCGGGTGCGGGCCATGTCGGCCTGATCGCGTGGGCGATGCTAGGCGGGCAGTTCAAGTCCGAGCCGTTGCCGTTCGAAGTGACCGAAGTGACGGCGATTTCCGCAGAGGAATACGCTGCGCTGACCTTGCCGCAATCGAGCCCCGATGCCGTGGCGAATATCGACACGCCAGAGCCACCAGAGGCCGGCGATGCGCCGCAGCTGTCCAGCGAGGCGGACAGCGCTCCGCAGCAATCCGACCCCCAAGTGTCGCAGACGCCGCCGCCCGATACGGTCCCCGAAGTGGTCGAACCCGCCCCGGTGCCGCAGGCGGATGTGAGCGATGCGCCGCCCGAGTTGCAGACACCGCAAGAGGATGTTGCGGTGCTCGCCCCCGAGGTATCGAGCCGCCCTCAGGCGCGTGAGGCGCCACGCGTCGCACCACAGCCCGTGGCGCCATCTGCGCCGGATGTCCGCGTGGACGATGTCGAGCGTCAGGAAACCGCGCCGGATGCCGAGGCGGAGGCGCAAGTGCCCGACGACGAAGCCACAGCCCCGGAAGAGGCCACGACCGAAATCGTGACCGAGGCGGAAAAGGCCGAACAGGCCGCGCCGAGCCGGTCACTGCGGCCCAAGGGACGCCCCACACCCCCCGAGCCGGCAGAGACGCCGATAGAAACGGCGCAACCGGCAGAGACGGCACCCGAAATCGATAACAGCGCCGTCTCCGATGCGTTGGCCGAGGCGCTGGGTCAGGCCGGTGCCACCGGCACGAGCGGCACGCCACAAGGCCCGCCGCTGACCGCTGGCGAAAAGGACGGTCTGCGCATCGCCGTGCAACAATGCTGGAATGTCGGCTCTTTGAGTTCGGACGCGCTGCGCACGACTGTTGTGGTCGGTGTCGAGCTGAACCGCGACGGAACGGTGGCGGGAGATGTGCAGTTGATTTCCAGCGATGGTGGCAGCGGTGCTGCCGAACGGCAGGCCTATGAGGCCGCAAGACGAGCGATTCTGCGCTGTAGTGCGGGGGGCTTTGACCTTCCGCCTGAGAAATACGACCATTGGCGCGAGGTCGAAATGAGTTTCAATCCTGAGAGCATGAGGATCAAATGATGAAACGCATGGCATGGCTGCTTTTTGCCGCGCTCTTGGCCGCCCTGCCGGCAACGGCGCAGGAACGCGACGGCCCGCTTCGCATCGAGATCACCGAAGGCGTGATCGAACCCCTACCTTATGCCATTCCCGATTTTGTCGGAGATGGCGCGTCAGGGGCCGAATGGGGACAGCGCATTGCGCGGGTGATCGCATCGGATCTTTCGGGCACGGGCCTGTTTCGCGAAATCCCGGCTGATGCGCATATCGGGCGGATTACCAGCTTTTCCAGCCCGGTGCAGTTTTCCGATTGGACCCCGATCAATGCGCAGGCGCTGATCACCGGGGCGGTCACGGCAGATGATGCGGGCAATCTTGTGGTTCGGTTCCGGCTTTACGATGTGTTCGCGGGGCAGGAGCTGGGGCAGGGCCTACAGCTGGTGGGGACCACGGATGGCTGGCGGCGCATTGCCCACAAGGTGGCTGATCAGGTCTATTCGCGGCTCACTGGTGAGGCGCCCTATTTCGACAGTCGCGTTGTCTTTGTGTCCGAACGGGGCCCTAAAGACGCACGCCAAAAACGGCTGGCCATCATGGATTATGACGGCGCCAACATGAGCTTTCTCACCGACAGTTCGTCAATCGTGCTCGCGCCGCGGTTTTCGCCCAATGGCGACCGGGTGCTTTATACCAGCTACGAGACAGGCTTTCCCCGAATATATGTACTGGACGTGGCCAGCGCCGGGCGCCGGGTCCTTGAAAGTCAGGATGGCACAATGAGTTTTGCGCCGCGTTTCGCCCCGGATGGGCGCACCATCGTCTATAGCGTGACGCAGGGCGGCAATACCGATCTTTATACCCGCAACATAGATGGCGGCCAGGCGCAGCGGCTGACAGCCGCGCCGTCGATCGAGACCGCGCCAAGCTACAGCCCCGATGGCAGCCAGATCGTATTCGAGTCCGATCGCTCGGGTTCGCCACAGCTTTACATCATGTCCAGCAGCGGCGGCGAGGCACAGCGCATCAGCTTTGGTCAGGGGCGTTACGGCACGCCGGTTTGGTCGCCGCGTGGCGATCTCATCGCCTTTACCAAACAGTCCAAGGGCCGGTTCCATATCGGTGTGATGCGCACGGATGGTAGCGAAGAGCGGCTCTTGACCGCGTCCTTCCTCGATGAGGGGCCGACATGGTCGCCAAACGGCCGTGTGATCATGTTCACCCGCGAAACGCAGGGAGCACAGGGGCGGGCCAGTCTTTATTCCGTGGACATCACGGGACGTAACCTCAAACAGATCCCGACAGAGACCGGCGCGTCCGACCCGTCGTGGTCACCCTTGCAGAAGTGATATGCAAGAAATGCCGCCTTGTGCTATGCGTCGGGCAAGGCAAAACATGTCAAAACCGAGTGGGGCACAACCAACCATGACCTATCTGAGCAAGACCATCATCCTCGTTGCCGGACTGGCGCTTAGCGCTTGCTCGCAGCCCGAACGTTTTGGCGGGGGCAATACAACCGATCTCAATTCAGCAGGCGCCGGGGGCTTTGTGCCCGGCAGTGCAAGTGATCCGGCATCGCCTCTTTATTTCCAACAGGCGGTCGGTGACCGGGTGCTGTTTGCGGTCGACCAGTCGACGCTGTCGCCCACGGCGATGACCACGCTGGACGGGCAGGCCGGGTGGCTGATGTCCAATGCCGAATATACTGCCATCATCGAAGGCCATGCCGATGAACAGGGCACGCGCGAATACAACCTCGCACTTGGCGCACGCCGCGCCAATTCCGTTTCGGAATACCTGATCGGCAAGGGCGTGAGCCCGGCGCGGATCAAGGTCGTGAGCTATGGCAAAGAGCGTCCGCTTGAGATCTGCAGCGAGGAATCCTGCTACGCCAAGAACCGCAGGGCCGTGACGGTGATCTCGGTCGTGCCGACAAGCTAAGCCGAAGGAACCAGACACATGCGCCGGTATCTCTCTATTCTTTTGATCACGATGATCGGGGTGCCGGCGCTGACCGCCGCACAGGACAGCACCGAAACGCTCGCCGATATCCGTCAGGAACTTTCGGTACTTTACGTCGAATTGCAAAGACTAAAGCGGGAACTGTCCACCACAGGCAGTGCGGGGCAGGCCACGGTGGGCGGCAGCGTGATTGACCGTGTGGGCGCGATCGAGTCTGAATTACAGCGCCTGACAGCCAAGACAGAACAGCTTGAATTCCGGATTGATCAGGTCGTGAGCGACGGCACCAACCGCGTGGGCGATCTGGAGTTTCGGATCTGCGAGCTGGAGCCGTCCTGCGATATCGCCAACCTTGAGCCGGGGGACACACTGGGTGGAGTCGAACCCAGCACCAGCGCAAACACGACGGCACCCGCGCCAGCGGAACTGGCCGGAACCGATACCGGTATCGAAGGCACCGGCGGTGTGGAGTTGGCCGTGGGTGAACAAGCGGATTTCGATGCCGCAATGGAGGCGTTCGAGGCGGGAGATCACATTGCCGCTGCTGAGCGGTTCGAGCTTTTCCAGAGCAATTATCCCGGTAGTCCCTTGTCCGGTCGTGCCGCACTCAAGCGGGGTGAAGCCCTTGAGGCTGCAGGAGAGTTGACGCAGGCAGCGCGCGCCTATCTCGACACGTTCAGCGAGGCACCCCAAGGCCCACAGGCGCCTGAGGCGCTGTATCTTCTGGGTCGGTCATTGGGCCGATTGGGGCAAGCCAATGAGGCCTGTGTGACCTTGTCAGAGGTTGCGACCCGGTTTCCAGGGGCTGATGTGGTGTCAGAGGCGCGTGGGGAAATGCAAAATCTAGGATGCCAGTGACGCAGCCCTATACCCTGCTTCGAGAGCGGGTTGCTGCGCATTTCGGCGCCAAGGTTCCCGACAATCTGGGAATCGGCGTCTCCGGCGGCAGCGATTCGATGGGATTGCTGACGGTTCTGGCCGACTGGGCGCATAATGGCGGGCCTGTTTTGCGCGCCGTCACCGTAAATCATGGCCTGCGTCCCGAAGCCGAGCAAGAAGCCGCGCATGTCGCGCAGGTGTGCGAGACGCTTGGTATTGGGCATGATGTCGTGGCTTGGCAGGGCTGGAACGGGCAGGGCAATCTGCCCGATCAGGCCCGACGCGCGCGTTATGGGCTGATGGCCGACTGGGCCGAGGCACGGGGCATTGGGCAGGTCGCGATTGCCCATACTGTCGATGATCAGGCAGAAACCTTTGTCATGCGGCTGGCACGCGAAGCCGGAGTGGACGGGCTGGCCGCGATGACGCGGCAATGGCGGCATGGCCCTGTCGAGTTCTGCCGCCCGGCCCTGTCGCTGTCACGTGATGAACTTCGGCGCGTGTTGCACGAACGCGGCGTGGCATGGGTCGATGACCCGACCAACCACGACACCGCCTTTGAGCGCGTGAGAGTTCGTGAAGCATTGAAAACGCTGGAGGGTCTGGGTGTCTCGGCGCGCGCCCTGTCGAATGTGGCGCACCACATGAGCGAGGTGCGGGAAACCGTTTACTGGTATGTTTTCATGGCCGCGCGGGAGTGTGTGACATTTCAGTCGGGTGATGTGCTGATCGACAGGGCGGCGTTCCGCACGCTGCAACGCGATATTGCACGGCGACTTGTGCAGCATGTGCTGCAATGGCTGAGCGGGGCGGACTACGCCCCGCGTGGCCGGTCTGTCGATTTGTTGCTCGAGGCGATCCGCGGCGGCACGACCATGACCTTGCATGGCTGTCTGATGAGCGTTGCCACCGAAACCTTGCGATTCACCCGTGAGGCGCGAGCGGTCGCAGATCTGCGCGTGCCTCCGGGCGCTGACTGGGATGGTCGTTGGCGGCTGGACGGGCCGTGGGCCGACGGGTCTGAGATCGGCGCGCTTGGAACTGCGGGCCTTGCCGAATGTCCTGATTGGCGCGAAACCGGTGTGCCCGCGGTCACTCTTGCGGCCAGTCCGGCTGTCTGGCGGGGGCAGCGTCTGATTGCCGCGCCACTCGCAGGGTTGAGAAATGGCTGGCAGGCGACACTTCTTCGGCAAGAGGATCAGTTCTTTGCCGGACTTTTAGCGCATTGAACATCGATCGACGATGTCTATTTAAGTGGGGATCGGCCTGTGTTAGGTCTGATCCGGTCTTGACGTAAGGAGAAAGCCCTTGGGCAACGCGAGAAACATCGCCTTCTGGTTGGTATTGTTCCTGCTGATACTAGCGCTTTTCAACCTGTTCAGCGGGTCGGGTAACACGCTCCAGAGCAAATCCATCCCCTATTCCGAATTCGTGCAATCGGTTGAGGGCGGTAATGTCGGCCAAGCGACGCTTGACGGCGAGACAGTCCGGTTCCGCGGGACAGACGGCAGCGATTACGTAACCGTCAAGCCCGAGGATGCGGAGGTGACCAACCTTCTCATTGAAAACAACGTGCCCGTTTCAGCCGAGCCACAGCAGCAGTCTGGGTTCCAGACCTTCCTGATCTCGCTGTTGCCTTTCGTCCTTCTTATCGGTGTGTGGATTTATTTCATGAACCGTATGCAGGGTGGCGGCAAAGGCGGCGCCATGGGCTTTGGCAAGTCGAAGGCCAAGATGCTGACAGAAAAGCATGGTCGCGTCACGTTTGACGACGTGGCAGGCATCGACGAGGCCAAGGAAGAGCTTGAGGAAATCGTCGAATTCCTCCGCAATCCGCAGAAATTCAGCCGCCTTGGCGGCAAGATCCCGAAAGGCGCGCTTCTTGTGGGTCCTCCGGGCACGGGTAAAACGCTTCTGGCACGCGCGATTGCGGGTGAGGCGGGTGTGCCCTTCTTCACCATTTCCGGCTCCGACTTTGTCGAGATGTTCGTGGGTGTTGGTGCGTCGCGTGTGCGTGACATGTTCGAGCAGGCGAAAAAGAACGCGCCCTGCATCGTCTTTATCGACGAGATCGACGCCGTGGGCCGCCATCGTGGCGCGGGCTATGGCGGTGGCAATGATGAGCGTGAACAGACGCTCAACCAGCTTCTGGTGGAAATGGACGGCTTTGAGGCAAACGAGGGTGTCATCATCGTTGCGGCGACAAACCGCAAAGACGTGCTTGATCCCGCGCTGCTGCGTCCGGGCCGTTTTGACCGTCAGGTGACAGTGCCCAATCCAGATATCAAAGGCCGTGAAAAGATCCTTGGCGTGCATGCCCGCAAGACGCCGCTGGGTCCTGACGTGGATCTGCGCATCATTGCACGCGGAACACCCGGCTTCTCTGGTGCGGACCTTGCCAATCTCGTTAACGAGGCGGCCCTGATGGCTGCCCGCGTCGGTCGCCGGTTCGTCACCATGACGGATTTCGAGCAGGCCAAAGACAAGGTCATGATGGGCGCCGAGCGTCGCTCGATGGTGCTGACGCCCGATCAAAAGGAAAAGACCGCCTATCACGAGGCCGGCCACGCCGTTGTCGGTCTGTCGCTGCCGCAATGTGATCCGGTCTACAAGGCCACGATCATCCCGCGCGGTGGTGCGCTTGGTATGGTTGTCAGTCTGCCAGAGATCGACCGCCTGAACTGGCACAAGTCGGAATGCGAGGAAAAGCTCGCCATGACGATGGCCGGCAAGGCGGCTGAGATCATCAAATACGGTGCTGATCAGGTTTCCAACGGCCCTGCTGGAGATATCCAGCAGGCCAGTGGTCTGGCCCGTGCGATGGTCCTGCGCTGGGGCATGTCCGACAAGGTCGGCAATGTCGATTATGAGCAGGCGCATGAAGGGTACATGGGCAACGGTGCCGGTGGTTTCTCGATCTCAGCTCACACAAAAGAGCTGATCGAGGACGAGGTGAAGCACATGATCGACACCGCGTATCAGACCGCCTTTGATATCCTGACCGAGCGTAAGGAAGAATGGGAGCGTCTGGCAGAGGGTCTGCTCGAATACGAGACCCTGACCGGCGAAGAGATCGAGCGTGTGATCCGCGGCGAGCCGCCCGAGGCTGGCGATCAGAGCGGCGGATCTTCTGTCAAAGAAGACGACAAGCCGTCTGTCACCGCGATTCCGAAAACCAAGCCGAAATCCGCGCCCGATGCGGGGGATGGCGGACTGGAGCCCGAACCCTCTACGTGACGACGACGCAAAAGAGCAAAGACTGGAGCCCGGGCGGCTACGCCCGGTTCCACGATTTACGCCTTCGCCCCGGTCTGGATCTGATCAATGCGATCAGCAGCATGGGGGCGGGGGCGATTTATGATTTGGGCTGCGGCAATGGCGCCTTGGGCGAGGCACTGCGCGCCCGGGCCGGACAACGTCCTGTGATCGGGGTGGATGCAAGCCCTGCAATGCTGTCCAAGGCCCGTGCCGCCAAAGGCTATGCCAGCGTGAGCCAAGCAGACATTGCTGACTGGCATCCGACCAAGACGCCCGGGCTTATCTTCTCCAACGCGGCGCTGCACTGGATCGGCAATCATGAACAGTTGCTGCCGCGCCTTGTGCGATTTCTGGGCAAGGGAGCCACGCTCGCCGTGCAATTGCCGCATCAGAACAAGGCGCCCTCGCACCGCGTGTGGCTGAGCCTGAGCGAAGAGATGTTTCCCGGTCGGGTCGAAAAGATGGGCACGCCCGGTGTGATGTCTCCGGTCCGATACGAGGAACTTCTGTCGGGACTGGGCCAGTTCCGCATGTGGGAGACGGAGTATTACCAGCGCCTGATGGCAGAGCCCGGAAGCCACCCGGTGCGGCGCTTTACCGAAAGCACATATGCCCGTCCCGTTTTGCAGGAACTCGACGAAGACGAGAGAGCCGCGCTCATCAAACGCTATGAAGAGGCGATGCATGCGGCCTACCCGGTGCGCGGCGATGGGTCTGTCCTGTTCCCGTTCCGGCGGCTGTTTTTCACCCTGACGGTCTGAGCCGTCAGACAGCGCCCAAGATCAATCCTGATTTGACCTGCGTCCCGTTAGCGTAAAAGCTACGCCAACCTTGTGTTGGAGAGCTTTGTCATGCCTGCCCTGATTCCCACAGAATTTTACGCCACGGTCACCTGGCTCGGCCATGTACCTGAGCAGGGCAGCGATATTCGATCAATCCCGCTCAACGCGGTCGATCTGACGTGGGAGGGGATGACCGACGAGGTTCATGCCGGGCGCACGCGCCCCTCGTGTAGCCGTGTGACGACGCAATATGAACGCGGCACAGAGATCGCAAATGTCCGCCAATTTTCTATTCTCTCGGCAGAAGAACTGACATTGATGGCGCAGGATATCGGGCTGGACCATCTGCCGCCGCAATGGCTTGGTGCCTCTATCGTGGTTGAGGGGATTGGTGACTTTACCCATATCCCACCGTCATCGCGGCTTCAGGCGGGTAATGGCGCCTGTCTTGTCGTGGATATGCTCAACTTGCCCTGTCACCTTCCGGCCAAAGAGATCGATAAGGACCAGCCCGGTCACGGCAAGGCCTTTCGGCGTGCGGCCAACGGACGGCGCGGGGTGACCGCTTGGGTAGAGCGGCCCGGGCGGATCGCGCTCGGTGACCGGTTGCGCCTGCATGTGCCGCAACAGCGCGCTTGGGTCCATCTCGACGCGGCGCACGGGATCGCATGAAAAACCCGGCAGCTTGGGCGCTGCGCCGCACCCCCTCGTTGGAAAAACGCTGATCCCTGTCACTCTTGTTCCCAAGAGATGTTGCCGCAGCGCGGCAACCGCGCTCAGTTTCCGATATGAAACTGTTGCGCGACATGCCGCCGCATCAGGGCTGCGAAATGTCGGATTTCCCGCCTGTTCAGGGCCCTTTGCTTTGTAAGGCTTTGGGCAACGCAACCAGGCCTTATTAGGCCAACAAGGACCCCAGTCATGAGCCATAAGACAGATATCGAGATTGCGCGCGAGGCGTCGAAGAGGCCGATTCAGGAGATCGGGGATACACTTGGCATTCCGGGCGAGCATTTGCTGCCTTATGGGCATGACAAGGCGAAGGTGTCTCAGGCCTTTATCAACGAGGTTCAGAGCCGCGAGGACGGCAAGCTGATCCTTGTGACGGCGATCAACCCGACGCCTGCGGGCGAGGGCAAGACCACGACGACGGTGGGGCTTGGCGACGGGCTCAACCGGATCGGCAAAAAGGCGATGATCTGCATTCGTGAGGCCTCGCTTGGCCCGAATTTCGGGATGAAGGGCGGGGCCGCTGGCGGTGGCTATGCGCAGGTGGTGCCGATGGAGGATATGAACCTCCATTTCACCGGCGATTTTCATGCCATCACATCCGCGCATGCGCTGCTGAGCGCGATGATCGACAACCATATTTACTGGGGCAATGACGCGCAGATCGACCTGCGCCGCATCACCTGGCGGCGGGTTGTGGACATGAATGACCGCTCCTTGCGCCAGATCACTTCGTCGCTTGGCGGCGTTGCCAACGGCTTTCCGCGCGAAGACGGGTTTGACATCACGGTCGCGTCCGAGGTCATGGCGATCCTGTGTTTGTCGCTGGATCTCAAGGATCTGGAGCGTCGTCTGGGCG
>CBFHML010000034.1:0-14658 GCA_965656855.1 Roseovarius sp. | reverse complement strand
AGAGGGTGAAGAGGGCGGCGAACCTGGTGACAGCCCAAAAGATGAAGAAGAAGAACTGCCTGTAGAGGGTGAAGAGGGCGGCGAACCTGGTGACAGCCCAAAAGATGAAGAAGAAGAACTGCCTGTAGAGGGTGAAGAGGGCGGCGAACCTGGTGACAACCCAAAAGATGAAGAAGAAGAACTGCCTGTAGAGGATGAAGAGGGCGGCGAACCTGGTGACAACCCAAAAGTTGTGGAAGAGGACTGCAAGGCACCGGGGTGCGAGAACCCTGCGGATTGTGGTGACACAGATCACCACTCAGAATGCGCCTCCCCCCATGAGCAGGCATCCTGCGATGATGCCACAGTCGATGATTGCGGCGCAGAGAGCTGCGATCAGCACAACGCGGCAGATGACGACTGTTTCGATGACCCGTTCATGGCGCGCGGCGATGTTGTATATGGTTTTGATACGCCTGATCATATTGCCGGCAGTGAAAATGCTGACCTTGTCTACGGTGGCGATGGTTCCGACGTTCTCCTCGGGCATGCGAGCGATGACTTTTTGATCGGTGCCGCTGGCGACGACACCATCAAAGGTGG
Source organism: Roseovarius sp. (assembly GCA_965656855.1). Classification (GTDB taxonomy): domain Bacteria; phylum Pseudomonadota; class Alphaproteobacteria; order Rhodobacterales; family Rhodobacteraceae; genus Roseovarius. Next base: position 14,076 of record CBFHML010000034.1, on the reverse strand, counting down.
TGCGGGTGTTGACCGTATTTCCGGTGGCCATGGTGAGGATCACTTGGATGGCGGCGCGGGGAATGACATTCTTTCTGGCGGTGCAGATGACGATGTCCTTCGGGACGGTCATGGTGCAGACCGCATGTTTGGCGACGCAGGCAATGACACGATTTACCTTTCTGATGATCTAGAAGCTGATCATGTTTCTGGCGGCGCAGGTGATGATATACTTGACCTGACGGCTGGTGCTCGGTCAGCCCATGTGGATGTCGCGGCTGGAACGGTTGCCCGGACTGACAGCCCCACGGATACTTTCGATGGCATTGAAATTATCACAGCCGGTGACGGGGCAGAAGTTTTCGACCTGTCGGGCCTCTTTACACCTGCGGCCTCCAGCGTGTCTGAAACCGTATTCCAGATTCGTAACTTCGGCTACGATGATACGTTGGTCTTTGCCGATGATATCAGCCTGAACCTGTCAGACCTGCAACAGGTTAAGGACAGGCGGGACATTAAGAACGACGGCTCTGATTTTGAGGCGCGCATCACGTCTTTTGATCCTGAAGCAGCAGCGGAAGAGCACGGACGCCCTGGTTTCCGCCAGGACGATCAAGACGCCCTCATGCTTCGTCACATCGAACTTCGCAAGGAAAACGAAACCGGCGAAATCGAATTCGACCTCTGGATCAGCGGCCCTGACCGCGATTCCGATTTCTCACACGACTTCACATCCTGACTAGGAGCTCCACCATGACTCGCAACGATAAAACCAACAACGCATCGCAAGACGCAGTCTATTCCATACGCGGGCGAGTGGTCGCCGGTCTTGTGATGGCGTTCCTTCTGGTCGCCGCCGTGTTCGGCTGGGCAGCAAATTCCAATCTGGTCAGCGCGGTTGTTGTCAGCGGTGAGGTGGCCGTTGATCGCGACCTGCGCGTCGTCCAGCACCGCGATGGCGGCATTGTCAAAAACATTCCGGTTAGTGCCGGCGACCTTGTTCAGCAGGGCGATATTCTGCTTAGCCTCGACGACACTTCGGCCAGAACAGAGCGTGCGATCCTGCATGGAAAAATCGCCGAACTTGATATTCGTAAAAGCCGTCTTGAAGCGCAGCGCGATCTGCGTGAGGATTTTGCGATCCCGGCAGGTCTCAGCGACTTAATCGTGTCCCCTGCTGCGCTGCAGGCGATCTATGTCGGTGAATACCGCATTTTCGAGGGTAATATCTCGTCGTTTATCAGCCGCAAGGAACAGATTGATCTGGGGATTGAACAGGTCCGCACAGAAATCGAAGGCCTAGAAGCACGCCTTGATGCCAAACGGGATGAAATCTCGCTGGTTCAAGCTGAGAGCGCGCGTGTCGAGGATCTGTCGGAGCGCCGTCTCACAGTGCGTAATGTTGCCTTCTCGATTGAACGTGAAAATGTGCGCTTGCGCGGCGAACAAGGAGAGATCCTGTCAGCTCTTGGGCGTGCGCGTAGCCGTGTCAGTGAGCTTGAGCTGGAAATTCTTACGATGCAAGAAACACTGCGGACGGATGCACAGCGCGAACTGCGCGAGATCGAAACCCAGCTTTCGGAACTCAATGAAAAGCGGTTTGTCATTGAAGACACCCTGTCGCGCACCGAAATCCGCGCGCCAATTTCAGGGCTGATCAACGATATGAACGTGAACTCTGTAGGTGGCGTCATCAGCCCTGCCGAAATCCTGGCGACGATTGTGCCTGAAGAAGCGGAACTGGTCTTTACAGCACGCGTTCCAGCCGTGTCGATCGAACAGGTGGACGCAGGATATACCGCGCGGATGCGCTTTGTCGCCTTCGACCAAAACGAAACCCCCGAGATCGAGGGCACAGTTTCCTACGTCTCTGCCGCTGCGACGAGCGATCCTAATACACCCGGTGACTTCTATTCGATCAAGGTCGATGTGACGCCAGATCAGTTGGCTCTCCTTGGCAACAAGGAACTGCGCCCTGGCATGCCGGTCGAAGTCTACGTGACAACCGCCGAACGCACGGCGCTCTCCTATCTCGTCAAGCCCTTCAGCGATCAGTTCGCGCGGGCCTTCAAGGAAAGGTAACTCCATGCTGCGCAATATTCTTCCGACACTGGCGCTTTTGTTGGCTTCATCTGCGGCTGCTCAGGAAAAAGACATGACGTGGAAGGCTCTAGAAGGCGACAGATTGAACCTGAATGGCAAGGTCATGAGTGTTCATGGCATCTATTGCCCGCCATCATCCCAACCAACTGGCTTGAGCGCCAAGCGGCTTTCCAATACTTTTTTGCGTGGTGGTGTGGTCGTATGTGCCACATCACTGTCCGCGGATGGGACCGAATACGTGGATTGCGCAAAACGGGGCAATAATGGTCTTACGTTAAGTCAGATGCTGGTATTCAGCGATATGTGCATACTGCAGCGCGATCAGGAGTGCTTGGCTCCGCGTATCGATGCCCTGCCGACTTATGCGCCGCCGCCACCACGTCGGCGTGACGTTTGACCAGTATTTTTTGACATAGAACACAGTCTTACAACCTGGCCTTCTGAACCTGACAATTGGCTGAGACAAAGAACACAATAAGGATTTGCGACATGGGCCAACGCGACAGCAACACAGACAGCAGAGCGGAAGCTTCGTTTCAAATCAGTTTCATTGAAGACGGTGAAACACGTGTCATCACACTTGAGGGCCGTCGCGAGGACTATGAATTCGGGTATAAAGACGGTGAGCTAGAAATCGAAGCGCGGGAGGGAGATTTCGAGCTGGAATTCGAGGATGTGGACAGCTTCGAATTCCAGTCTTTGGATCCTGAGAAAACTGCGGAAACCTCCTTTCAGATAAGTTTCAATGAAGACGGTGAGACACGTGTCATCACACTTCAGGGCCATCACGAGGACTATGACTTCGAGTATGAAGACGGTGAGCTAGAAATCGAAGCGCGGGAGGGAGATTTCGAGCTGAAACTCGGGGATGTGGACAGCTTCGAATTCCGGTCTTTGGACCCTGAGAAAAATCCGGTGGGGTCTGGTGACAACAGCCCCGAACCTGGTCGAGTCACAACGCTGTCTGGCCCCCTGCACGATTTCGATTTTCTGCTGCAGGATGGAGCATTGGCGGTTCGCAACCGGTTTGACGGTGAGATTGAATCGCTTTCCGAATTCGATAGCTTCGTTGCGGGCGAGGAAACATTCCAAACGGCCGACATCATGGCACAACTTGAACAGGCAGGCCCCGATCTTTTGGCCGAAGGTGGTCCACGTCTGATGATGGTCAATACTCCAGAGGCCACTCCAAGCGTCATCTGGGACCAGATTTTGCAATCGATCATAGTCGAAAGTGGCGGCGGACCAACCAACGCATCGCGCTCTTTTTCGATCATGCACACAGCAATCTATGATGCGCAGGCCAGTTATGACCCGGACGCACAACGTATTTCCATTGATATCGAGGGCGACAATCTGGAGCTCGCAACGATTTCCGACGCCTCAGACACACAAATTGAGACCGCCATGCATGTTGCGGCCCATCGTGTGCTGTCGGAACTCTACCCTCAATATCAGGAGAAATTCGATCAGGTATTGTCACAGCGGCTTGCGCTAGATGTCTTTGATGACTCACAGGCGTACGAGGTGGGGATTGATGCCGCCCATGATGGTCTGACCCCGCGCCAGGCGGAAGCTGTGCAACTCACAGCGCGCTCTGACGGGCTCTACACGCCTGTCAACTCTGATCCCGCGCCAGAAACTCGCAAAGATATCGCGCGCTGGACGCCCGAAAAGCAGGGTATTTTGTCTCCAACGCCAGAGGCCCTGCAGACATTTCTGACCCCCGAACTTGGCCTGGCTGAAGGATTTGCGCTGCCTGAAACGCCCACTGGTGATACCGACACGGCGCTGACCCGTCCGGATGGCCCTGAACCTTTCTTCACGCCAGAACATGCGGATACCGTGCTTGATTTCCAGACCCGGACTGTCACGCTTGGGGCTCCGGCAGAGATAAATGGCGTGGCGTTGGAGGCTGGAACCACAGTACCTGTGGACAAGGCGCTTATTGGCCCGGTTATAAACCCGGCCTTCATTGCTCAGACTGAAGCCATTGTTCAGACCAGCGCGACACTTACCCAAGACGAAAAGCTGGTTGCCGAATTCTGGGAGGACGGCCCCGGTACCAGTTTCCCCCCCGGCGCCTGGATGACGCTAGCACAATATGTTTCTCAGCGTGACGGGCATGACGCGGCAACTGACGCGCTTTTGTTCATGACTATGGGCAATGCCATGTTTGATGCAGCTATTGCGACATGGGATGCCAAGGTCTTTTTTGATTATGCACGCCCAGTTACCGTGATCCGTGATTTGGGTCATCTTGGTCTGATCGGTGAGCAAGGTGTTGATGAACTGACCGGAGAGACCGGATATGTGATCCAAGCCTTTGGTGGAATCGATCCCGACACCGGTACCAGCCTTGGAACCCGTACAATTCTTGCCGAAAACTTTATCACGTATCAGCTGCCTGGTGCTGAGCAATCCCCGCCTTTTGCGGAATACACCTCGGGTCACAGCACGTTTTCGGCGGCGGGTGCGGCTGTTTTACAGGCATTTACCGGCTCAGACCATCTTGATGCGCATATCACTGTGCCGCCGGGAAGCAGCGCATTCGACGCGGCACTGCCTGGCGATGTCTATCAGTTTCAGTGGGATACGTTTTCCGAGGCGGCCATTGATGGCGGTGCATCCCGCATTTTTGGCGGAATCCATTTCAGCGATGGTAATCTCGACGGGTTGAGTGCTGGAGCAAATATCGGTGCAGACGCCTATGAGTTGGCTATAGATTTTGCCAATGGCACTGCGCAACCAGAGCAACAGCCGTTCTTCGATGAATTCTTCATTGCTTAATATGGGACGACTGAGCCGCCAGATGTGAGCCTTGTCCAAAGCGTTCTGCCTTTAACCTGAGGCATCAGCAAAAGGCGGAACGCGGGCAAAGAGTAACGGAGCACTGAATTTCGCGAGGATCTTTAACCCAGTTTCGTCGTAAAACGCTCTACGCGGCCGGTCGTTTGATCGGAATCGTTAGGCTTTGCGACCTGTCGCTTTCACTTCTGTAGTCGCAACCAGCTCGCGCAGCCATATGCTCAAGGATGTCACGCGCCAGTTTTATGCGGTCGAATGGTCCCGTCCCCACCCCAGTTGCCGTCTTGCACGATTCTGTGTTTGCTTCATGTGTGGCCCTGATCAAGATCCGGCCTGCCCCTTGGTCGGAGCTTTTGATTAAGACGTGGGTCGCTGCACCTTCCCCAGACATACGGGCGATTTCCAGCATCGAGAATATCAATTGCATGAGAACCTCGCCTTGTATCGACCCGATGGATAAATGCGGCCCCTCGCAGCGAACATCCAGGCTATTTCCACTGGCTTTGAACATGAACTCAAAGCGCTTATGCATCTCTGTTGCCAATCCCTGTATATCGGTGGGCAGGTCCGTTCGGAGTGACGCCTGGGCTTCAAGGGCACTAAAGGCAACCACGCGTTCTACACGTAATTGCATCCATTGCAGTGCCTCGTGACGTTTGGCGTCCAATCCGGCGGCGAGAGATGGATCCTCACGCGCGGCCATGGCAATGCCCTGCAAAGCGTGCAGTGGATTTCTCAGATCGTCGCTCACCATATCGAGAAAGCGCAGCTTTATCGCATTTGCTCGCTGCAGCGGCCTTATCAAAAGCCAATAAAAGACTGGCGCCATGATACAAAACAGCAATAGGGCATCCAACACCGCTTCACCCCAGACATACTCTGTAAGCCAAGGCAGCTGTTTTTCGACTTCGGCCAGCGCAAGCATGATGCATAGCTCGGCCCCAACGAGGGTGATCAGAACAATGAAAACCTTGCTGAGTGAGGTATCGCGCGCCATGGCTAGCCTAGATTTTTACAATGTACTGGAACAACTGCTTAGCTTAACTCGCAGTAGGGTTCATGCTTTAATTTTTGAAATGACCACGACAAAGACTCCGAAAGTTTGTTCGCATTAGCATCACCTGTTTTTTGAGATGCGCATGGAAAGCATTTTTGGATCTTCAGAATCGCCTATTCCTTACGAATCGTCCGTCTATGATTTCTGCATTATTCAAAATGGCCTTGCGATACGCGGCCGCAGAGTCAGACCAAAGTCCAAGGTCTCGCCAGACCATGGGCTGCGAGTGTGTCATATTAGGATAGGCTGTCTAACCGTAATTGTACCACACCTCCCCACTGTTCCCTTGATCTGGGTCAAGTATGAACGCGTTGCGCTGCTATAAAAATACAACAATATCAATTATTAAGAAATACTCCCGAAGAAAAACACCTATTGGTCGCAGCTACTGTTTCTACCTATGTAGTAGAACGACTCGCGACTATTGCGCTGTCGCATGCGGGACCAACGTCTCTCAAGTATCCAAAGATAACTCGGATTCAACGTATCAAAATGGAACATAGGCCAAGGTTCTTGTTTTGGGGAAAATGGGAGCCTGAACTGACTTGGGAAAAGTGCCGACCACATTTCTATCGTGGGTAGGCGCAACTTTGGGGAATAAAGATGTACAAAACGATGGTTATTTGCGACCACGCATTCACGCGTGCAGGTTTCCAACACCTTATTGAACCGTGTGCGGGTTTCGATCTGCAGGCTGCTACGGCCTACAGCCCCGAAATTGTCGAGACATGTGCCCGCGACGGATATGAGGTCGTGATCGTCGATCTTGGTTCCCTAGAACAGCCGATGAAAGTCCTTCGCGCCTTCCGCAAGGCGTGCGACACGGTCCGTATTCTGACCTTCTGTTCCGATAAGGGTATAGACATGGCCGTTGACGCGCTGGATGCTGGGGCATCGGGTGTACTGACCTATAACAGTGAAATGTCTGATCTTCGTGTTGCGGCACGCCGTGTGATGAACGGCGACAACTATGTGCAACCGGATATGGCGATGGATATCTTCGCCAAGCTGCGTCAAGCAGAAGCCAAGCGCAAAGAGGCCGAGAGCCTCCGCCTGACCGCCCGCGAAAGCCAAGTTGTGCGTCATCTGATGCAGGGCATGACCAACGGCCAGATCTCGGCAGAGCTCAGCATAAGTGAAAAAACCGTCAAACACTATATCGGGTCCCTCAAGGGCAAGTTCTGCGCCGCAAACCGCCTCGAAGTGGTCTTGGAAGCACAGCGTCTCGGAGTTTAACCCCGGTTCCAGGGGCGGCCGACTGGCCGCCCGGATCCTAAAGTTCTGGTCTTTGCTCCCAAGTACGAGACCCTACATCCCATAGCTTGCAGATAATGGTCTGCACCTCGGCCCTGTCGCTTTGGCGCACAGGGCCTTTTGCGTGGTGACCATGTGGTTCGCGACACCATAAGACATGGTGCTGAACCTATCTTGGACCTTGGTAGGAGTTTCGCTTGGACCTTCTCATCTGTGTCCCGTGCCGCATCGACGATACCTTGGCTGCAACGCGATGGATAAAAACACGTCTTGCAGCGAGGCCAGCATGTCACAGCAACAGATCATATCCCGACCGAGCTGCTCAGGCTGCCTTGGCTGTCACCGTGGCCGGGACTTTCACCTTGATGTTGCCTTAGACCGCCTGCACCAAGAGGGTCGCTACCGGACCTTCATCGACATCGAGCGCCGCAACGGCCAGTTCCCACATGCCACATGGCGCCGTCCCGATGGGACCGAGCAGGACATCACCGTCTGGTGTGGCAATGATTATCTGGGCATGGGCCAGCACCCCGCAGTCCTGTCGGCGATGCACGAGGCGCTGGACGCCACCGGCGCGGGCTCCGGTGGGACGCGCAACATTTCCGGCACCACAGTCTATCATAAACAGCTAGAGGTGGAACTGGCCGATCTGCACGGCAAGGAAGCGGCGCTTCTTTTCACCTCAGCCTATATCGCGAATGACGCGACCCTGAGCACACTGCCCAAATTGTTCCCGGACCTGATCATCTATTCCGATGCGCTGAACCATGCCTCGATGATAGAGGGCGTGCGCCGTAATGGCGGGGCCAAGCGCATTTTCCGCCACAACGACATGGACCACCTGCGCGAATTGCTCGAAGCAGACGATCCGTCGGTGCCCAAGCTGATCGCCTTCGAATCGATTTACTCGATGGATGGCGATTTCGGCCCGATCGAGGCGATCTGCGATCTGGCTGACGAATTCGGCGCGCTCACCTATATCGACGAGGTTCACGCGGTAGGCATGTATGGCCCGCGCGGCGCGGGCGTGGCGGAACGAGACCGCCTCATGCACCGCATCGACATCATTAACGGGACGCTGGCCAAAGCCTATGGCGTGATGGGCGGCTATATCGCGGCAAGCGCAAAAATGTGTGACGCAGTCCGCAGTTACGCACCTGGCTTCATCTTCACAACGTCGCTACCGCCAACCGTGGCTGCGGGGGCCGCGGCCAGCGTGGCCCATCTCAAGCATGACGGCGCGCTGCGCGAGGCGCATCAAACACAGGCGAAAATCCTCAAGACCCGACTCAAGGGGTTGGGCCTGCCGCTTATCGACCACGGTAGCCACATCGTGCCGGTGATGGTGGGAGATCCTGTGCATACCAAAAAGCTGAGCGACATGCTGCTGGAGAACTATGGAATCTATGTGCAGCCGATTAACTTTCCCACCGTTCCACGCGGCACAGAGCGCCTGCGCTTTACACCCTCGCCGGTCCACGGCCCGCACGAAATGGACGCACTGGTCAACGCCATGGATGCCCTCTGGAGCCATTGCGCGCTCAACCGAATAGACCTCGCCGGCTGATATCACCACAAGGAAGGAGCCTGACCTATGCGCTGGATCAAGCGAGGCGCCGTTGTCGCCACCGTCACCATTCTGTGCCCCTTGGGGATTTCGCGGCTGACAGCCACCGAAATGGCAGGTCCCATCGACGACCCCGCACCGATCACGGCCTCATTGCGCCGCGCGGAGCCTCTTCAAATCGACGATGTGCTGCATGCCTTTGGCCATGTCGCCCCTGCGGATATCATCCATATATCAATGCCGCGCCATGCCGCCCCTGTGACGGATATTTTGGTGAACGACGGCGATCTCGTAGAAGCTGGTCAACTTCTCGTTCGCATTGACCGTACCGATATCAAACGCGACCTTCTGCAAGCCGAGGCTACTCTTGCGGCCACCCGTTCCAATATCCGCATTGCCCGGTCCGACCTGCAGGCCGCAGCCACCGATATCGCGCAGCGCCGCGCCGAACTGGAGCGTCTCGAACGTCTGGCAACGACCGGCGCCTCGTCCAAGGTGCAGCAGCAAGATGCGACCCGCGCACTACAACAAGCGATGTCCGCACACGAGGCTGCAAAGGCCCGTCTTGCCGGCGCGCAGGCGAACGAAACCCTTGCCAAGCTCGATGTTGAGCGTATCAGCACTCTGACGGAGCAGATGGATATTCGGGCGCCGGTCGCCGGCCGCGTGACCAGCATCATGGTCGACACTGGTGACACCCCGGTCATTGGCAGCCCTATCGTCAGTTTTGCCGCCGCAGACCGGATGGAGGCGGTGTTGACCGTCCCCCCGCATACGCTTGCCCGCGTCGCAGTCGGTGACACGGTCCGCCTCTGGACGCCGGATGGCGACATGATCGCCACCGACGTTGCTCGGATCAGCCCGTCTAACGGCTCCCAAGCCGGTCTCGCGCGCGTCGCGGTGGATCTGCCCGATGGGCAATCCCACCTTGCCGGGGCCAGCCTGCGCGGCGAAATCGTCGTGGATCAGCGCGTTGCGATCATCGTGCCCACGTCCGCCCTTGTGCCGCTTGAGACCGGCCCCGGCGTCTTGCGCGTGGTCGATCGGCATACTGTCGCGACACCAGTAGACCTGTCCATGCGTCCCGGCGGCGCCGATGCCGAAATCGTTGCTGGTCTGCCCGAAGGAGCGGTTTATGTCGCAGTCGCCTCACCCCTGCTGCGTGATGGCGAGCAGGTGTTGCACCGGGATGCACTGACCGAAATCGGCGTAAAACAGACAGCGGCGCTAAATCTCGGGCCGGCACGGCGATGACCCTCACGGATCGACTCCTACGCCACGCGGCCCTGCCGGTAATCGTAATCGCCGTGCTGGCCCTTTTGGGCCTTCGCGCAGGGCTGGGCCTGCCTCTGACCCATCTGCCTGATATCGGGGAGAACCGGATCGTGCTGCGCCTGTCGGCGCCCGATGCCTCGCTTGCCGCGACCGATCACGATCTGGCCCAACCTGTCTACCGTGCGCTGTCCTCGCTGCCCGAGATCACATCGATCCGGTCCAGAATCACATCTGGTCACCTGGATATGACGCTCGCCCTGCGCAACTCCCGCACAGCAAAAGACAGTCTCGCCACGGTTCAGGACAGGCTTCAGGCGCTCCGGCCCGATCTGAACCTTGCCGTTTCCATCGACGAGATCCGCGCCACCTCTTCGCGCCGTCAGGCCGCGTTGGAGTTGGCCATTCTGCCCCGTGACGGAGACATCGTCACCGCCAGCGATGCGCTGCGCCACACTATCCTGCCCACCTTGCGCAAAATCGACGGCCTCGCCGAGATCGAGGTACAGGGCACCACCCGCACCGAGCTGGTGATCCAGACCACCGACCCTCAGCTTGCCTCAGTGGGGCTGACCTTTGCTGCACTGAACAGCCAGATCTCGCAGGCGCTTTCGCAACAGGTCCCGGCCCAAGTGGCGGTTCCCTCTATCCCGACCGCGGGCACCATACTGTTCTCACTGCCTCAGGACGTGCAGGCCGCAGATGCCGCACAAAGGCTGTCGAGCCTGTCGCTGACCACCGCCCAAGGCCAGTCGATCCCGCTGGCCGCAGTGGCCCGCGTTTCTACCGCGCCCGCACCGAGCGACTGGATCACGCGGCACGATGGTGCACCGGCGCTTTTGGCGCAGGTATATGCAGCCTCCGGCGCCGATCTCGTAACGCTCAGCCGTGATCTTGATCGTGCGCTCACAGACCTACGACACAGCCGCCCCGACCTCAGCCTTGATGTGATTGCGAGGCCTGCCAAGCAGGCCATTCATTCTCTTGGGGCCACCCGGCAGGCCCTTCTGGAGGGCTGTCTGCTGGTGATCGCGGTGATCGCTCTAGCGCTGAAATCCTGGCGTGCCACGGCACTGGCCGCGCTGGTCATTCCTTTGTCAGTGCTGCCCACGCTCTATGTGATGCAGGTGACCGGTCTCAGTCTGAACATCGTCAGCTTGCTGGCTCTCACCCTTGCGTCGGGGATTGTGGTCGACGACGCCATCGTCGAGATCGAGAACATCCACAAGCACCAGCGCCGGGGGCTCGATCCTCGTGAGGCAGTCGCACGCGCAGTTGGTGAAATGGCCCGCCCGGTCATCGCCACAAGTCTTGCCCTGTTAGCGGTTTTTCTGCCCGTTGCGACCATGCCCGGCGAGGCCGGTCTCTATTTTCAGGCGTTCGGATACACTTTGTGCATCGCTACTGTATTTTCACTTCTGGTCTCTCGCCTTGTCATCCCAGTCCTTGCGGTGCAGTTCGCAGGCAGCCCAGTGCTTCGGCCTGCCGCGCCTTTGAACCGCGGGATCACCCGGCGATACCGCGCCTTGCTAGTCCGCGCGCTGCGTTTTCGCTGGCTCTGTCTGGCCGGTGCGGGGCTGGTGGCGTGGATCTCCGTGGCCTCCGCGCTCAATCATCCCGGGGCGTTCATTCCGATGGATCGTGACGCGCTGTTGCGCTTTGACATGGCGTTGCCCTCCACCATGCCCGCCGAGGCGCGTGTGGACCACCTTGCCGCGCTCGAACGCGAGCTTTTGGCGGACAAGAGCGTGCGCGGCCTGACCGTGATCGCCTCGGATCAAGCCGACGATACGCTCCGCCTACTGATCCAAACCGACGGCACCGCCCGGATCGCAGCCCGAGTGCAAGAAGCGCTCCGCGAGATCGCCGATGCCCGTGTCCTGCCGCTCACCACTGCCGGGCGAGCAGCGCTGGTGCTGGATCTGGCGGCCCCGGACCGAAGGTCGCTGGAACTTGCGGCGCCTGCGATCCTAGCCGCCATTGCGCAACTTCCAGAGGACATCCCCATCCTGTCGTCTATCGCCGCCCGACAGGCGCAGGTGCGTTTCTTGCCCGACCAAGGACTGTTGCGACAGCTTGACCTTCGTGCGGCGGATCTTGTTACGGCACTTAAGGGCCACTCAAACCCCGACGATCACCTGATCGCGCAGATCGAGGGCGAGGACAAAGAACCGCTTCGCCTGCGCAGTCGGCTTGTCGCATCCAGCCCCGGCGCCTCCGCGCCGAATGACCTGAGCTTCGCCCCGGTGGCCTTGCCGGGTGGCGGCACCATGCCACTTGCCGCGCTTGGACGGTTCGATCTGGACTTCGCTCATCTGCGGCTTGAACGCCGCGATGGCCTCTACGTCCTGCCCCTTTTGGTCGCGCCCCCCTCGGCGGCTAGTGCGCGCCGCATCACCGAAATCGCCGAGGCTGAGATTGCCCGGCTGTCCTCTGATCTGCCCGGTCTGGCCTTGCTGCCTGCTGGCGACACAGCCTCCCGGCGCGATATGATGTCCGACCTTGGCCGCGCCTTGGGCAGCATGCTTTTGCTGCTTGTCGCGGTGCTCTATGCGCTGTTCCGCTCGGTTGCTCAGGTCGGGGTGATTCTCGGCTCACTGGTCTTTGCGCTAAGCGGTGGGATGCTGGTCTTGTCGCTGACCGGATTGCCGGTGTCCCTGCCGGTGCTGATCGGTCTGATCCTTCTGCTTGGCATCGTGGCCAAGAATGCAATTTTGCTGGTCGACCGTGCGCAAACGCTGTTTGCGCGGCATGGCAACATGCTGCAAGCGGTGATCACCTCCGCCTCAGACAGGGCACGTCCGATCATAATGACCAGCGTTGCGATGATTGCAGGTATGCTGCCTGCGGCCCTTCCGTGGCTCGATGGTTCCGCTTTTCGTCAACCACTGGCGCTTACCGTGATCGGCGGCGTCGCGGTCTCGACCGTGCTTAGCCTCGGGATCACGCCGGTTCTGTGCCTTATGGCCCACAACGCTGGGTGCCGGATCATGCGCATCGCCCCAAAATCTAAGGCTCTGCATATCCTACGCGCCTGACGCATTGCCTACGCGTTATGACGTAACCCCCCGTCAGATTTGATTCGGCTTTGGGGTACACGAAGGCCCGCGCAAGATTCGTATGTTCTGGTGCTTTGGACCCAAGGTCCGGGTTTTGCGCCAGCCCTGCCCGGTCCCTGCCGTTTTACAGGCTGTTTATGCGCTATAGCGCCGAAAAGCGCCCCAAACTCCGACTTTGGTCCAAGGTCTATTCTACCTTCGTAGGATTTTTGGCACGACCTTAAGCGCCTCTCAGAAATGACCCTCCTTGATAGCTTGGCCTCAAGAATATCCCCCGAATTTTATCGGGCGACCAGACTTAGAACCAGGAGAGACCAAAATGGTATTCGTGAACACAAACGACCTGAAGCACATCCTCGACCAAATTCGTATCGCTGAGCAGCATGCCGCAGGAACGCCTCTGACCGAACTGGTCGCAAGCCCACAGTTGGCCCATGGCCTGCGCCTGGTCGATGGCAGCCTGAATAACCTGACCGAAGGACGTGAGCGGTTCGGTGCCGCAGATGAAGTGATGCCGCGTTTGATGAACTCGACGTTCCTGACCCAGCCGGACAGTGAGCATCTGGCCGACGCCAACCCGCGTGCCCCGCAGGCCGGCCCCACCTCTTACACGCAAACCTCCGGTTCGGTTTACGACGCCGACCCGCGTATCATTTCCAATCTTGTCGCCGACCAGACATTGGCCAACCCCGCTGCTATTGCATGGGGTCTTGCGCATAGCGGACTGAACGGTCAGGAGAAATTGACCGTCGCCAACGAAATCTCGACGGCCTTCAAGGCGCTGCAGGATGCACAGGCCGCAGCCACTGATGTCGATGCAGCCATTGCCCTGCAGCGTGCAACCCTGACAGACGCGGCCCAGACTGCGAACCTTGCATTGGAAGCGGCCAAGGCGGACGTTGCCGACAAGACTACAGCGAAGACCCTCGCAGACGAGGCTGTCACAGAAGCTACCGGTGAGCTGGAAACGGCTGCTC
>CBFHML010000033.1:0-13651 GCA_965656855.1 Roseovarius sp. | reverse complement strand
ATGCTCGCCACGCTTGACGCGCCCCATATGCTGATCCTCGACGAGCCCACCAACCACCTCGACATTGAGAGCCGCGAGGCGCTGGTCGAGGCGCTGACAGGCTATTCCGGCGCCATCGTGCTGGTCAGCCATGATATGCACCTGCTCAGCCTTGTCGCCGACAGGCTCTGGCTGGTGAAGGATGGCACGGTCAACCCCTATGATGGCGACTTGAACAGTTATCGCCGCATGCTACTGGATCAAAAGCCGCAAAGCCCCACCAAAGAACCCGTGGCAGAGGCCCCGCCACCGCCCAAACCCAAACCCAAGCGCGCCCCGCGCGACACGGTTCTGGCCCTGCGCGCGGATGTCCGCAAATGCGAAGAGCGGATCGAAAAGCTCACCACCATGCGCGAGCGGATTTCAGGCAAGCTGGCCGATCCGCGGATCTACAACGACGCCCAGTCCGGCGACATGGAGGCATGGCAGCGCAAATATGCCGAGGTGATCGACGGGCTCGAGCGCGCCGAAGCCCTCTATCTGGCCGCGCTTGAGCGGTTGGAAGGTGCAGGCGGCTAAGCGCCCGGTCCCAAACTCTGCGGTTTACAAGATGGCCCTGCCGCGCAAGAACACCGGTCATGGATCCAAGCTTTCTCATCACCGCCTGGGTGGCGCTTTTTGTCATCATCGACCCCATCGGAATGACGCCGCTCTTTGTGGCCCTCACCCAAGGCGACAGTGCCGCACGTCGCCGCGCCATCGCGCTGCGATCCTGCATCGCGGGCGCGCTGATCCTGATCGTTTTTGCCAGTTTCGGCGAATCCGTGCTGCAGTTTGTCGGCATCTCCATGCCCGCCTTTCGCATCGCGGGCGGGCTGCTGTTGTTCCTGACCGCCCTCGACATGCTATTCGAGCGGCGCACCAAGCGGCGCAAGGATCAGGCCGATGAAGAGGATGACCGCGACGACCCGTCGATTTATCCGCTGGCCATTCCGCTGATCGGCGGTCCGGGGGCGATCACCACAGTTATTCTTCTGGCCGGCCAGCAACCGGGGATCGAGGGGCTCGCGTGGGTCATCGGCGTGATGCTGAGCGTGGTCCTGCTGGTCTTTTTGCTCTTTCTGACAGCTGGCGTTCTGGAACGCGCGCTCGGGCGCACGGGCATCAATGTCATCACCCGGCTTCTGGGCATGCTGCTGGCGGCGCTGGCGGTTCAGTTCGTGCTTGACGGATTAAAGGGGTTCGGACTGGCGGGCTGAGACCCGCGTCCCTATATCTATCCCATGACCGGAGATGACACAGCCAGTTTGCTTTACCTCTCGCTGCTTGGCGGCGCGATTGTCCTGTGGTTTTTCGCCCAGAACCGCGCGTCCCTGGGCAAGATCACACAGCAGGCGCTTGTCTGGGCGCTGATCTTTGTGGGCGTGATCGCCGCCGTCGGCCTATGGGGCGATATCCGCAGCACTGTGCAGCCCAATGTCGCGCGCGCCATCGGCACCGACGCGGTAGAGCTTCAGCGCGATCTCGACGGGCATTACTACGTCACCGCAAAGGTGAATGGCACGCCGGTCGATTTCGTGGTCGATACCGGCGCGACCCTTGTGGTTCTGTCCCGCAAGGACGCCGCCTCCATCGGGCTGGAGATGTCCGATCTGGCCTTTGTCGGTCGCGCCGGCACCGCCAATGGCGAGGTCCGCACAGCGCCGGTCCGGCTCGACAGTCTGACGATCGGCCCGCTTGAGGATCGCGGCGTCGCCGCTGTCGTGAATGGCGGGGAACTGGGTCAATCGCTCTTGGGCATGAGCTATCTGCAACGGTTTTCGCGCGTAGAGATCGCCGATGGCAAGCTGATCCTCACCCGCTAAAGCGCGGGCCCTTGACTTCATCTTGCCAAAAATATCCCGGGGTGAGCGTTGAAATTCCCTAGAATTTCTAAGCGAGGGGCAGCGCCCCTCATAGTCGGCGTCCTGCGTAGCCGCTCCTCTGGATCAGCCGCCGGTATCGGCCTTCTTTTCCCACCGCCCCGACGCCTCCGACCAGTATTGCGCGGCACAGCCCGCGTCGGTCAGCGTCTTCCACTGGGTGCGGGCATGGGCGGTTGCGGCCTCATCGCCCCCATCAAAGAGGATACAGACCCGCTCCAGCGTCCTGACCTCGTCCGCATCCACAGGCGCGCCATCGATGCTCATCACGCACACCGCGTCATTGGCGGCCCGCCCCGGCGCATCTGTCAGCAGGATGGGCTGGCGCGCATCATGCGGCCCGCCCGATAGCCCATGCGGCAGAAAGCCCTCTGCCGGCTCCTGCCACAGCTTGCCATCGAGCCACTCAAGCCTGTCTCGTGCGGTGCCCCGCACCGCCACGCGCCAGCCTGCCCCGCGGGCCCGCTCCAACAGCATGGGCAGCGCCACCTCAAGAGGGCGGCGCGTCAGGTGATAGAAGTAGACAGCACCCATCGCGCCCTGCCCTCCCTGCGGCTTAGTCCTCGCCCTCGTATTGATCCGAAATCAGCCGGTTGAGCGCCATGACCCCCCAGCCCGTCGCGCCCTTGGGGGCAAAGACCGTGTCAGAATCCGTCCGCGCGGCCCCGGCGATATCCAGATGGATCCAAGGCGTGCCCTCTTTGACATAGCGCAGCAGGAACTGCGCCGCCGTGATGGCCCCGCCCTTGCGCCCGCCCACATTCTTCATGTCGGCGATGTTAGACTTGATCATCTTGTCATAGGCATCGCCCATGGGCATGCGCCACGCGCCCTCACCCTCATTGCCAGCAGCGCGGATGAACTTGTCGGCAAAGCTGTCATCATTGGAAAAGACGCCCGCGTGTTCATGGCCAAGCGCCACGATGATCGCACCGGTGAGCGTGGCCAGATCAATAATCGCCTGCGGCTTGTAGGTCTCTTGCGCGTACCACAGCACATCCGCCAACAGCAGACGCCCCTCGGCATCGGTGTTGATGATCTCGACCGTGTCGCCCTTCATCGAGGTGACCACGTCGCCGGGGCGCGAGGCATTGCCAGCGGGCATGTTTTCCACAAGCCCGACAAGCCCCACCACATTGGCCTTCGCCTTGCGGGTCGCCAGCGCCTTCATCGTGCCCACGACGGTGCCCGCGCCGCCCATATCCATGGTCATCTCTTCCATGCCGCCAGCGGGCTTGAGGGAAATGCCGCCAGTGTCGAAAATCACACCCTTGCCGACCAGCGCCAGCGGCGCGTCGCCGGTGCGCCCACCGGACCATTCCATGACCGCCACCTTCGTGGGGGTGACCGATCCCATGCCGACCGACAACAACAGGCCCATGCCAAGCTTTTCAAGCTCATCCTCTTCGAGAATGGTGATCTTGAGGCCCAGAGGCTCCAGCGCCTTGATACGCTCGGCGAACTCGATTGTGGTCAGGTGGTTGGCGGGCTCTGACACCAGATCGCGCGTCATCAGCACGCCGTCGGCAATGGCCAGCGGGGCCTCAGCCATGTCGCGCGCCTCATCCGGCTTGGTGACCATGACAGTGACCGGGCCAAAGCCCTTGCCCGGATCGGATTTGCGTGCGGTAAACGCATAAGAGCGCAGCGAAATACCCTGTGCCAGCTCACCAATACGCCGCACGGAAGCACCCAGCACCAAAAGCGGGGCCTTGCCGCGTGCCCGGGCCAGCGCAACACCGGCTTTGCGCGTTTCCACCTGATCGGCACCGCGCTCGTGGCACAGCACGTCCAGCGCCTCTGCCGCCATGCCATTGGGCCAGGCCAGCGTCTTGACCTCACCCGGCTTGACCTTTTGCCATGCCTCGCTTTCGACCAGCCGCTTGAGCGCGCCCTTGGTCAGCCGATTGGCCCTGCGCGCGCCCGGTCCCATCTTGCCACTGGGCGTGACGACCACCGCGACGTGCCCCTCAAAACTGGCAATGGCGTCAAGATCGGTCTCGGCAAATGTGATGGCTGTGGCACTGGTCATGGATCTGCTCCGTTCACTATTCTCTGATTGGCTGGACAGAGTCCTAGCGCGCCACCCGCCCCTTGGCCAGAGCAGAGCGGGATCGCGGGACAAACCCGGCGCTTTAGCAGTTTTACCCGCGGTACAATTCGATTAGGTTCCCCGAAAACCTGCTGCCAACGGGGGGATGCGCGTGACCAGATTCGACAGGTATATGCTGTCGCAATTCATGGTGCTGTTTGGGTTCTTTGCACTGATTCTGGTGTCCATTTTCTGGATCAACAAGGCCGTGCGAATGTTCGACCGGCTCATTGGTGATGGCCAGCCGGGATGGGTCTTTCTTGAATTCACAGCCCTAACCCTGCCCGGCGTGATCGGTGTGGTGCTGCCTATCGCGACCTTCGCGGGGGCGGTCTATGTCACCAATCGAATGTCCACCGAAAGCGAACTGACAGTCGTGCAGGCCACGGGCTATTCGCCATGGCGGCTGATCCGGCCTGTGGCGATCTATGGCATCCTGATCGCGCTGATGATGTCACTTCTGGCGCATTACCTTATCCCCAAAAGCCTCAGCCAACTCCGGCTGCGTCAGGCAGAGGTCAGCCAGAACATCACCGCCAAGCTACTGACCGAAGGCGAATTTCTGCATCCTGCGCCCGGCATCACCTTTTATATCCGCGACATCACACCCGAGGGCGAGCTGCGGGATGTCTTTTTGTCGGACCAGCGCGATGCGAACGATCCCGTCACCTATACCTCGACCCAAGCCTATCTGATCCAAGAAGGCGGCGGCACACAGTTGGTGATGGTCGACGGGCTGGCGCAAAATCTACGGCAAGAGGACACTCGCCTATTTACCACGCATTTCGATGACTTTTCCTACAATGTGAGCAGCCTTATCAGCCGTAGCGCAACCCGTATCAACCGAGTGGATTACGCGCTAACCGGCGATCTTTTGTTACGCTCCGAAGAGGTGGTCGAGCGCACCGGCGCAACGATGCCTCAGGTGCTCTATGAGGCGCATGACCGTTTCGCTCAGGCGCTTATGTGCATCGTCGCGGCAATGATCGGCTTCGCCACCTTACTTGTCGGCAGCTACAGCCGATTCGGCGTCTGGGGGCAGATCGTCACCGCCTTTACGCTTCTGGTCTTCGTCAAGATGATAGAGGGCGGGATCTCGGGCGCGGTTCTGTCGCGCGCAAGCGCCTGGCCGCTGATTTACCTGCCCACGCTGGTGGGGGTCTGCCTGACCGCAATCCTGCTCTATCTGGCTGGCAATCCGGGGCTTTGGCGGCGCATGACGCGACTGGGGCGCAGTCCGCCCAAGGCGGGAGGTGCGGCATGATCCTGCATTTCTATTTCGCCCGAAAATTCCTCTCAACGTTTCTGCTGATCGCCGGCGTGTTCGTCGTGCTATTGGCGCTGATCGACCTTGTCGATGAATTGCAGGATTTTCCCGACCTGCCCTTTCAAGAGGTGCTGGGCATTGTGCTGTTGAACCTGCCGCATGCCAATTACGAGATCCTGCCGCTGGTGGTAATCCTTGCCACTGTCGCCCTTTTCGTGCGGCTGGCGCGCTCGTCCGAGCTTGTCGTGGTGCGCGCGGCGGGCCGATCTGCGCTGCATACACTGCTGGCCCCCATCACCGTGGCGGCCCTGATCGGCGTTCTGGGCATCACCATGCTCAACCCGATCGTGGCGGCCTCCTCCAAGCGCTACAACGACGTGGTCAATACCGTAATAGGCGGCGGATCGAGCGTGCTTGCCATCGCCTATGAAGGTCTGTGGCTGCGTCAGGGCAGCCCGGAGGGACAAACCGTGATCCATGCCGCCAGAGCAAGTTCTGATCTGAGCACGCTGTATGACGCGACCTTCATCAGCTTTTCCCCCAAAGGCGAGCCCGAGCGCCGCATTCTGGCAAGAACTGCGCATCTCACGCAGGGCGAGTGG
This sequence comes from Roseovarius sp., assembly GCA_965656855.1. Lineage (GTDB taxonomy): Bacteria > Pseudomonadota > Alphaproteobacteria > Rhodobacterales > Rhodobacteraceae > Roseovarius. The sequence continues at coordinate 7,789 of CBFHML010000033.1, read as the reverse complement.
CAGTTGAGCGAGGTCAAGATATGGGATCTCGTCGCGGGCGCAAATCCAGAGGCAAGCGCACGCAGGGTGGCCGATCTAAAGATCGCCTCAGAACTGACACAGGACCGGATCGTCGACAGCTTCGGCAAACCTGAATACATCCCGCTATGGGATCTGCCGGAATTCATCTCTCAGCTTGAAGATGCCGGATTCTCTGCCCGCCGTTACGCGATGTGGTATCAGATGGAACTGGCGCGCCCGCTCTTTCTGGTGGCTCTGGTGATGGTCGCGGCGGCCTTTACCATGCGGCACTCGCGGTTGGCCAATACCGGGCTGTCGGTGCTGTTTGCGATCATGCTTGGCTTTACTCTGCATTATATCCGCAATTTCGCGCAGATCCTTGGAGAAAACGGGCAAATCCCGGTTTATCTGGCGGCGTGGGCGCCGCCTGCTGCGTCTTTTCTTTTGGCAGCGGGAATTTTGCTGCATATGGAGGACGGATGACGCGGATCTTGCAAAAACTTGCCTTTATGCTGGCCCTGCTTGTGCCGGTCGCGGCATTTGCGCAAACCGCGCCTGAGACGGACAGTCAACTGCCCGGCCCTGCGATGCTGGTGGCCGATGACGTGTTTCTCGATGGCAATGACCAACTGGTCGCCACCGGCAATGTCGAGGCGCTCTATGACGGGCGGCGATTGCAGGCAGAGCGCATCACCTATGATCGCACCCAAGAGCGGCTCATCATCGACGGGCCGATCACGCTACAGGATCCCGAGGGCAAAATGCTGGTGCTGGCCGACAGTGCAGAGCTTGACCGCGAGATGAGCACCGGACTGATGCGTGGCGCGCGGATCGTGATGGATGATCAGGTGCAACTTGCTGCGCATGAGCTTGCCCGCGTCAGCGGTCGGTACAGCCATCTGACGAAAACCACCGTGACCTCCTGCCGGATCTGCAAATCCGGGCGCCCGCCCCTGTGGGAAATCCGCGCCCGGCGCGTGATCCATGATCAACAGGAACGTCAGCTGTACTTCGACGATGCACAGTTTCGCGTGCTCGACACGCCGCTGTTCTACCTGCCCCGCCTGCGCCTGCCGGACCCGACGCTGGAACGGGCCACAGGCTTTCTCGTGCCGTCGCTTCACAACTCATCTTTGCTGGGAACAGGCGTGCGGGTGCCCTATTTCATCCGCATCGGGGATCACCGCGACCTGACGGTGACGCCCTATGTCTCGGCCAAAAGCCGCACGCTGGAACTGCGCTACAGGCAGGCCTTTCGCACCGGCACCATCGAGGTTCTGAGCGCCTATTCAAATGACGATATCGGCATAACTTCCAACCGGGACCGCGCCTATCTTTTCGCACATGGTCAGTTCGCCCTGCGCAAGGGGTTCAAGCTTCGATTCGACATCGAGCTCGTAAGCGATGACACGTATTTGCTGGACTATGGCTATTCTTCGAAAGACCGGCTCGACAGCCAGATCGAGATTGAACGCGCAAAGCGGGATGAATACATGCGCGGCGCCCTGACAGCTTATAACAGTCTTCGTCCGGGTGATAGCAACAAGACCATCCCCTCGCTGGTGTTCAATAGCGAGTATGAGCGCCGCATGCCGATGTTCGGCGGCCTTGCCGGAGAACTGCGGCTTGGCATGCTCAGCCACGCGCATTACCGCGATTCCGATCTCAGAACCGACGGCGAGGATACGGATCCTTATGCTGACGGCCGTGATGTCGGGCGCCTGACGCTGTCGGCGGACTGGCATCATGGCTGGACCATGCCGGGCGGTATTCTGGGGCAGGTTCAGGTCGGGCTGGCGGCGGATGCCTTTGCGATCAATCAGTCGCGGGACATCACAGAATCGCGCGCGCTCAACCTGACCCCACAGGCGTCGGTGCAATTGCGCTGGCCCCTGATCCGTAGCACCGCGAACGGCAGCAGCCATGTGATCGAACCCGTCGCACAATTGGCATGGGTGGGCGGATCGAACCCGGCGGTGCCAAATAACGAAAGCACGCAAATCGACTTTGACGAAGGCAATCTTTTTGCCCTCTCGCGTTTTACCGCCCCTGACCGGCGCGAGCGCGGGGTATCGGGCGCGCTTGGCCTCAGCTGGACACGGTATGGCGCGGGTGGATGGCAAAACAGCCTTGCGATCGGGCAGGTGATCCGCGACGAGATTCAAATGGACCCGATCGGCGGGCTGGCATTTTCCAACTCTTCCGGGCTGCAAGAGCGGTTTTCGGATTTGTTGGTCGCGGGCCAGTTCAAGACCGACAATGGCCTCACCGTGACGGCCCGTGGCCTCTTTGACGAGGGGCTCACCACCACCAAGGCAGAGGCGCGCGCCAGCTGGTATAACGAGCTGGCCAAGATCGGCGCGACCTATATCTGGCTGCGCAACGATACGACCGAACTTCGGCCGCGCAATGTCTCTGAATGGACGTTCGACGCCTCTTACAGGTTGTCCAAGCATTGGTCCGGACAGGCGGATTGGCGCTATGACGTGGCCTCTGATGAGGCCGTGCGAGCAGGTCTGGGGCTTGTCTACAGCAATGAATGCGTGGATGTGATGCTTTCGGCCTCGCGTCGCTTTACCTCTTCCTCTATCCTTGTGCCGTCGACCGATATCAATTTCACCGTGGGGCTTCGCGGCTTCACAACCAAGACACGCGACCAGAGTTACGTCCGGACATGCGAAAAATGATGACCAAGATTTCCCCGCTTCGTGCGGCCTTTACCGCCCTCGCCTTTTTTGCGGCAGCCCTTGTGCCGCCCGTGGGGCCAGCCAGCGCACAGAACCTCTTTGCGCCGGTGGTCAAGGTCAACGACCTTGCCATCACCCGCTACGAGATCACGCAGCGGGCCCGACTGCTGCAACTCTTTCGGGCACCGGGTGACCCGGTAAAGCTGGCTCGCGAACAGCTTATCGAGGACCGGCTCAAGATTGATGCCGCACAAGCCGCCGGGTTCAGCCTTGGTGACGATCAGATCGCACAGGGCATGGAGGAATTCGCAGGCCGCGCCAACCTCAATGCCGAGCAGATGGTCGAGGCGCTGGGAGGGGCCGGTGTCGACGCGTCCACATTCCGAGAGTTCGTGCGCTCTGGCATCACATGGCGTGAATTCACCCGCGCACGGTTCAGCTCGCGCGTTTCGGTGGACGAAGACGATATCGAACGCGCCAAGCTTGCCCTGTCCGGCAGCACGGGTGTCCGCGTCCTGCTGTCCGAGATCATCATACCCGCGCCCCCGCCCGAAATGGAGGCGGTGATGCAGCGCGCCACCCGGATCAGTGAGATCCGCAGCGAGGCCGAATTTTCCGCAGCCGCAAGACAGTTTTCCGCGACAGCCACAGCCGCCCGCGGCGGGCGCATGGACTGGGTCACGATCACAGACCTGCCCGAGGCGCTGCGCGGTATCGTGCTGGGACTTGCCCCCGGCGAAGTCAGTGACCCCTTGCCCATCGAAGGCGCGGTCGCCCTGTTCCAGTTGCGAGATATCGAAGAGACCGAGACACCCGACCGCCAATACGCGGCGATCGAATACGCCGCCTATTATATCGACGGTGGCCGCAGCGACGCGGCATTGTCGCGAGCAGCACAGGTCCGTGCGGACACGGACACCTGTGACGATCTCTATGGCATCGCCAGCGGACAACCGCCAGAGGTGCTCGACCGCGGCAGCAAGGCGCCCGATGAGATCCCGACAGATATCGCACTGGAACTGGCAAAGCTTGATCCCGGCGAAATCTCGACCGCCATCACCCGCGCAAATGGACAGACACTGGTGCTGTTGATGCTGTGCGGGCGCTCGCCCCAGCTTGAGGGCGAAGGCCCCTCGGCAGAGCAGCTGACGAATTTTATCCGTAACAGCAGGCTCGAAAACCTCGCGACCGGGTTTCTGGAACAGCTGCGCGCGGAGGCCCGGATCGTCGAGCTCGACAGGTGAGCCATTGACCCTGCCCATTGCGCTAACCTGCGGAGAACCTGCCGGAATCGGCCCAGAGATCGCGGCCCGCGCATGGGCGGCTCTGCGTGAGGATCTGTGTTTCTTTCTGATCGGGGATGCAGACCATGTGCGCGCCCATGTGGGCGAGGATATTCCGGTCGAAGTCATCGACCGACCGCGCGCCGCACCGGGCGTCATGTCCCGCGCCCTGCCCGTTCTATCGCAGGGCTTTACCGGCGACCTGACACCCGGCACGCCCAACCCCAACCATGCCCAAGGCGTGATAGACGCCATTGCGCGTGGCGTAGAGCTTGTGACCGAGGGGCGCGCGGCGGCGCTTTGCACCGGTCCCATCCATAAAAAGGCATTGCAGGATGGCGCGGGCTTTTCTTATCCCGGCCATACCGAATACCTTGCCGCACTTGCGGGCGTGGACCGCGTGGTGATGATGCTGGCCTCGGATCAGTTGCGCGTGGTGCCCACCACCATCCATATCCCGCTCAAGGACGTGCCGGATGCGCTGACCCCCGGTCTGCTAGAGGATACGATCCGCATCACACGCCAAGCGCTCAAGCGGGATTTTGCCATTGCCAGCCCCCGTCTGGCGGTGGCCGGGCTTAACCCCCATGCCGGCGAAGGCGGCAAAATGGGCCGCGAAGAAATTGAGATCATCGCGCCGGTGCTGGACAAACTGCGCGCCGAGGGCATGAACATTATCGGCCCGCTGAGCGCCGATACGATGTTTCACGCCGCCGCGCGCACCGGCTATGACGCCGCTATCGCGATGTATCACGATCAGGCGCTGATCCCGATCAAGACGCTGGATTTCGACCGCGGCGTGAACCTCACGCTGGGGCTGCCATTCGTGCGGACCTCGCCCGATCATGGCACCGCGCTTGATATCGCGGGCAAGGGGCTGGCCAATCCGACCTCACTTATCGAGGCGCTGAGGCTCGCCGCGACCATGGGCGCATCACGGGCGTGAGCGGGATCGACAACCTGCCCCCCCTGCGCGCGGTGATCGCCACGCATGGGCTGACGGCAAAGAAATCCCTCGGTCAGAATTTCCTTCTGGACCTGAACCTGACGGCCAAGATCGCCCGCGCGGCGGGGGATCTGTCGGGCGCTGACGTGCTGGAGATCGGCCCCGGCCCCGGCGGGCTGACACGCGGTCTTCTGGCCGAAGGCGCGCGGCGCGTGCTGGCGGTGGAAAAGGACGCGCGCTGTCTGCCCGCGCTGGCAGAGGTGGCTGCGGCCTATCCAGACCGGCTGGAGGTGGTGAATGCCGACGCGCTGGACCTTGATCCGCTGGCGCATCTGACACCGCCGATCAAGGTGGTGGCGAACCTGCCCTACAATGTCGGCACCGAACTTTTGGTGCGCTGGCTGACCCCAGCACAGTGGCCGCCCTATTGGGACAGTCTTTCTCTGATGTTTCAGCGGGAGGTGGCGGAACGGATCGTGGCAAAGCCCGGATCAAAGGCCTATGGCCGTCTTGCGGTGCTGGCCCAATGGCGGTGTGACGTGCGGATCGCCCTGCACCTGCCGCCAGAGGCCTTTACGCCTGCGCCCAAGGTCTCAAGCGCGGTCGTGCATCTCACGGCGTTGCCCGCACCGCGCTTTGAGGCGGATGCGCATGTGCTGGAACGGGTGGTCGCGCGGGCCTTCAACCAGCGGCGCAAGATGCTGCGCGCCGCGCTGAAAGGGTTGGGGCCGGATATAGAGGACCGCCTGATCGCGGCCGGCATTTCCCCAACCGACCGTGCCGAACAGATCGGGCTGGAACAGTTCTGTGCCCTGGCAAGAGAGTTGGGCGACCGGCCAGTGTGAGGGTGCCCACAGCGGAACACCCTGTTTTACAAAAGAAAAAGACCGGAAATTTTCATTTCCGGTCCCCTAGTCTGGCAAAGACTTACTCTGCTGCTGCGGGCGGTTCCTTGGCGTCTCCGCCGTCGGACCCGTCAGGGCCACTGCTCTCAGGCTTTTTCCGCGGTCTGCGGGCACGCTTGGGTTTCGCAGGCGCCTCTTCTGGCTTGTTCTCGGGCGTCTCGACCAGCCCGCTCTCGCTATCGCCTGTGCCGGGGTCCAGCACTTCGGGCTGTTCGGCACGCGGCTGTTCGTGACGCGGCTGTGGCGCACTGCCGTGATCGTGGTCATGCGTGGTTGGCTGCTGATCGCCGCCACCTTGCTGCTCGCGCTCTTGGCGGGCGGGGCGTTCGCGGTCACGCTCGGCCTGACGCTCGCGGTTCTGCCGCTCTTGCTCTTCGCGCTTTTGGTCCTGTTCTTTCTGGGCTTCGCTCAGAAGACGCAGGTAATGCTCGGCATGCTGCTGAAAGTTTTCCGTGGCAACCCGGTCACCGGCCAGCTGTGCGTCGCGCGCAAGCTGGTTGTACTTGTCGATGATCTGTTGCGGTGTGCCGCGCACCTTGCCCTCTGGGCCAGAGCTGTCAAACACACGGTTGACGACATTGCCCATGTTGGAGGAGCGGTTGCGGTTGGACTTGTTCCGCGAACGTGACTTCGATGATCTCATAACTGAATTGTCAGCCCTATTGCGTTATCGCCGTTTGATCCGGGAGGCGCCCGATGCGCCGAAATGAACCGGATCTCATATGCTGGCTTGCTGTCAGGCAGGACTGCCGCGGGGGCGTCCGGCGCCATGACTGTGTGTTAGTAAACATGGCCGCCGCAGTTTCACAAGGACAAAGCGAGGATTTTCGCGATTTTCCGCCCATTTTGGCCATATCCGACCGTGCAAACCCCTTGATCAGCCCGGCCAGACGCCGCTGACCACCCGGTCGCGCCCATCAAGATCGGGCAGAATGCGCACATCCGCAAACCCGCTTTGGGCAAAGATCGCCGCCACATCCCGCCCCTGTTTCCAGCCGATTTCCACCATCGCCCGCCCACCGGGGCACAGATGCGCCCCTGCCCCCGGCACGATGACGCGATAGGCCGTCAGCCCATCGGCCCCATCGGTGAGCGCGCCCTGCGGCTCGAATGACAGATCAACGTCGAGATCGCCCATGTCCCCGGCGGCGATATAGGGCGGGTTCGACACGATCAGATCAAAACGCCCGTCGACCCCGTCGAACCAAGACCCGCACAGGAACATCGCCCGGTCCGCCACGTCCAGCCGCGCGGCATTGCGCGCCGCCACGTCCAGCGCGGCCCCCGATATGTCCGTGCCCAGCCCCGATGCCTTGGGGCGTTCGGCCAGCAAGGACAGCAGGATACAGCCCGATCCGGTGCCAAGGTCCAGCACATGACCGAAAGGCTGCTCCAGCGCGGCGGCCACCAGTGTTTCGGTATCGGCCCGTGGGTCCAGCACATCGGGCGTCACAATGAACTCATGCGCCCAAAAGGCCCGCAACCCGGTTATGTGCGACACAGGCTCTCCCGCAGCCCTGCGCGCGGCATAGCCCACATAGCGCGCGACCATCTCTTCGGTGAACTCCTCCGTCTCCAGCAGGGACAGACGCCCCGGTGCCACGCCCGCCGCCGCCGCAAGCAGGCGCCGCCGGTCACCGGGATCGTCGCAGGCGCCAAGCGCCAGAACGCGGGCCAGCGCCGCGCCGGGCGTTTCCGCCCCGGCCTTGTCGCTCACCCCTCCATCTCCGCAAGCAGGGTGGCTTGGGCATCGGCGGTCAGCGCGCCGATCACCTCGTCAAGATCGCCCTGCATCACCTGATCCAGCTTATAAAGCGTGAGGTTGATACGGTGGTCGGTCATGCGCCCCTGTGGGAAATTATAGGTGCGAATACGTTCTGACCGGTCGCCGCTGCCCACTTGGGCGGCGCGGCTCGCGGAGCGTTCATCATGCGCCTTTTGCCGCTCCATGTCATAGAGCCGGGTCTT
>CBFHML010000032.1:0-3991 GCA_965656855.1 Roseovarius sp. | reverse complement strand
ATGGACATCCGCAAGAGGTTTTCAGGGATGCCCGTGTGTGGCTCGATCACATGCCGATGCTCTACAAGGCTTTCGACACCGCCAAGCGAGGTCGCCCGCCCAAAGAGCCGCAATTTAGAGACGACGCGCGCCGCCTCTTCATGGCCGCCGCGCACCAGCACGGACATCAGATAGCCAAAGCCGCCACGCATCTGCCCCGCCGCCACGCCATGCCCCTCATGGCCCGGCAAACCGGGATAGAGCACCGTTTCGACCGCCTCATGCGTGCTAAGGTACTGCGCCAGCGTCATCGCCGTGCGGCACATCCGCTCTACCCGCAGGGGCAAGGTACGCAGCCCCCGCATCAAGAGCCACGCCTCGAACGGGCCGATGATGGCACCCGCATCATGGCGATCCCGCGCCACGTCCCGCCACACCGCCGCGTCAGGCGCGTTGGTCGACAGCACGCCTGCCAAGACGTCGGAATGCCCGTTCATCACCTTGGTCGCGGAATGCATCACCAGATCCGCCCCAAGCTCTAGCGGACGCAAGAGCACCGGGCTGGACGCGGTCGCATCAACCGCCAGCAGCGCCCCTGCCCCATGCGCCGCCTGTGCCGCCCGGGCCACATCCACGCTTTTGAGCCACGGGTTGGATGGCACCTCGATCCAGACAAGATCCGCCGCTTGCCCGCAGGCCGCCTCTAGCGCTGCGCCATCGGCGGCATCGACCTCAATCAGGGTGATGCCCCGACGCGCGCAGAACTCTCGCGCCCAGACGGTGACCCCCCAGTAGAGGCCCGATTGCAGCACGATGCGCCCGCCCCCCGGCACCTGCCGAAAGAGCGCCGCAACCGCCGCCATCCCGGACGGGAACAGCAGGCTGGCCGCCGCCCCCTCTAGGGCGCGCAGCACCTCTTCGGCCTGTCGCACGGTGTCATTCTGATCGCGGCCATAGACGTTATCGGCCTTGAAAAGGCGATATTCCTCATCGCGCAGATACGTTGTCGCCACCGATATCCCCGGCACAACGCCGCCCGTTGCAGGCTCTTGTGCGCCAGCGGCATGAGCCGCAATCGTGGCTTGGCCCAGGGTGTCCTCATCCATCGCCGTCCCCCATAGTAAAAAGCCGTCCCGGCCCCCAGCCGCGCGCATCGACGCCCGCTTTGGCCAGCATATCCCACATCAGCGCCTGATTCGAACTCACCACAGGTACGCCGAACCTTTCTTCGGCCGCGTCGATCACCCCAAAGGTCCGCAAGTTGGTGCAAGAGGCGAAAACCGCCTCCACTTCGCCAGCCTCTGCAGCGGCGCGGACCGCGTCAAACGTGGTCTGCTCGGGGATTCGTGCCACGCGGCGGTCATCCTCTTCGCCGAAACTGACCTCGCGCACAACCGTGATGCCGCGCGCCTCAAGAAACGCGCGCATCGGCGCCGCGACCTGCGCGGAATAGGGCGTGATCATGGCGATTCTCGTGGCATTCAAAGCTGCCAGAGCCTGCACCACGGCGCTAAGCGGGTTGCTGACAGCCACGCCCGGATGCACCGATCGCACCCGTGCGGCCACGGCCTCTGGCCCGATGAACACCGACGCGCTGGTGCAGGCGTAGCCCACCCCGCGCATCCCCTGCGGCAAGAGGGCCACGGCATCGGCCAGACGCGCCTCCATCGCAAGCAGACCCTGCGGTGTGACGGCGTGATCGGAAAAGATGCGCGTATGCAGCAGGTTCACCGCACGACCCGCAAGCACCTGACGGGCCTCGAATTCCAGCGTCTCATCCGTCGACAGCAGCACCAGACCAAGGCGAAGCCCACCGCCCGCGCCATCATCGAGTATCTCGACACTCATGCGCGGGGCCGGCTGATTGTGCCGCCAGAGATCGCGGCGGCGACGCCCGTGGTGCCGGGGCAAGAGGTCGGCAAGCCGCGCGCCACGCGCACCGCCAGATGGCCAAAGGCCTGCGCCTCTAGCATATCGCCATCAAGGCCGACCGAGTCCACCGGATCGACCACGCAATCAAGTGCCGCACGCAGCATCGCCATCATCAACGGGTTCTTGCGCCCACCCCCACAGACCAAGAGCCGCTCTGGCGGTTGCGGGCAATGCTCCATCGCCTGAAGCACGGCCGTCGCGCTCATCCCCGTCAGCGTGGCGACCGCATCGGCATCGCCCAATTCGGCGACAAGGCCGAGCATGTCTGCAAACTCATCCCGGTCGAGCGATTTGGGCGGCATCTTGCGGAAATAGGGCTCGTCGAGGAACATCTCCAACGCGCCTTGGGCCACCTCGCCGGTCAGGGCAAGCGCGCCATCCTCGTCAAAGGCCAGCCCCCGCCGGGTCATCATCAGATCGTTGATCGGCGCATTGGCTGGCCCGGTGTCAAAGGCCAGCAATGCGCCCGGCGCGTCAGGTTTGTCTTTGGCCGGGTCCACCCATGTCAGGTTGCCCACACCGCCGAGATTGAGAAAGGCAACGGGCCGCTCTGCGCCCATCCGCTTGGCCAGCGCAAAATGAAAAAACGGGGCCAGCGGTGCGCCCTCGCCGCCGAACTCTACATCGGCGCTGCGGAAGTCCCAGACGACCGGCACGCCAAGCGCCTCTGCCAGCGTGCTGCCATCGCCCAACTGATGCGTCCCGCGTCCGCGTGGATCATGCGCAAGCGTCTGACCGTGAAAGCCGATCATCTCAACGCCAGTGAACCGGCTCAGCACCTCGATATGCGCGGCCTCGATCAGATCCTGCGCGGGACCCAGATCATTGGCACCGGGCCATTTGCCCAACGCCGCGCGCAGCAGCGCCTCTTCCTCGGGGGTATAGGCGCGATAGCCGATGTCACCGAAGTCGAAGATCACTTCGCCATCAGTCAGCACCATGGCCGCATCAACACCGTCAAGCGACGTGCCTGACATGGCCCCAAGGGCCCAAACCGGCCCGCCTGTCCCTCCGGCCTTCAACATGGCCTTTTCCTTCGCCGTGACCCTGCCTATACATGCCGCGCAAACACAGGCGGGACAAGCATTATGACCACCCATCCAAAGTCCGAGTTTCTGCGCATCATGATAGAGCGCGGGTTTCTGGCCGACTGCACCGACATGCAGGGGCTGGACGACGCGCTTATGGCGGGCACGCTGCCGGCCTATATCGGCTATGACGCGACCGCGAAATCCTTGCATGTGGGTCACCTGCTCAACATCATGATGCTGCGCTGGCTGCAAAAGACGGGGCATAAGCCGATCACGCTCATGGGCGGCGGCACCACCAAGGTGGGCGATCCCAGCTTTCGCGCCGATGAACGCCCGCTGCTGACGTCAGAACAGATCGACGCCAATATCAACGGGATGCAGGCGGTTTTCGCGCAATATCTCAGCTATGGTGAGGGCGACGCCGACGCGCTCATGCTCAACAATGCCGAATGGCTGGACGGGCTGAACTATCTTGAGTTCCTGCGCGACATCGGGCGGCATTTTTCCGTCAACCGGATGCTCAGCTTTGAATCGGTCAAATCACGGCTGGACCGCGAACAGTCGCTGAGCTTTCTGGAATTCAACTATATGATCCTGCAAGCCTATGATTTCCTAGAGCTTAACCGCCGCTATGGCTGTTTGTTGCAGATGGGCGGCTCGGATCAGTGGGGCAACATCATCAACGGCATCGACCTGACGCGCCGGGTGCTGGACCATGAGATTTACGGCCTGACCTCGCCGCTACTGACCACGTCCGATGGCCGCAAGATGGGCAAATCGGCGGGCGGGGCCGTGTGGCTGAACTCCGAAATGCTGTCGCCCTATGAGTTCTGGCAGTTCTGGCGCAACACGACCGACGCGGACACCGGCCGTTTTCTCAAGCTTTACACAGAGATACCGGTCGAGGAATGCGACCGTCTGGGCGCGCTGGACGGGGCCGAAATCAATGAGGCCAAGATCATTCTGGCCAATGCGGTGACGGCCCTTTTGCATGGAGAAGACGCCGCAAAGGCCGCCGAAGCCACCTCGCGTGAGGTCTTCGAAAAGGG
>CBFHML010000031.1:0-5590 GCA_965656855.1 Roseovarius sp. | reverse complement strand
CTAGGAAGGTGCAGGCAGCCACGCCATCCTCTAGCTTTTTCAGGCGGGTCTGCACGTTGCCGCGAAATTCGACGACCTCAAGATGCGGGAATTTTACCAGCACCTGTGCGCGCCGCCGCAGCGACGATGTGCCCACCTTGGTGCCCGCCGCCAGATCCGCAAGCCCGGCATGGCCCGGCGACACGAACGCGTCGCGCACGTCCTCACGCGGCAGGTAGGTATCCAGCGTCAGCCCATCGGGCTGCAACACGGGCATGTCCTTCATTGAATGCACGGCGATGTCGATCTCACCAGACAACAGCGCTTCTTCGATCTCGCGGGTAAACAGACCCTTGCCACCGATTTCTTTCAGCGGGCGGTCAATAATCCGGTCACCGGTCGTCTTGATCACGACGATCTGGAAGGCCTCGTGCGGCAGGTCAAAAGCAGTTGCAAGCCGGTCGCGCGTCTCGTTGGCCTGCGCAAGCGCAAGAGGAGAGCCGCGTGTCCCGATTTTGAGCGGTTTGGCGGGGGTGGGCAAATCATGTGTCATATTTCCCGAATAGCCCTGTAAACCTTTCCTGACAAGCTAAGGCTTGACAAGAGCGACCCATAAGGTGACCACCTTGCCCAAAAGGGAGATGCATGTATGGCTCAGGACAAGACCATCCTCAAGGCGCTGGCCGGTGAAACACAGGCTGTGCCGCCGATCTGGATGATGCGGCAGGCAGGTAGGTACCTGCCAGAATACAAGGCCACTCGGGCCGAGGCGGGCGATTTCCTGTCGCTGTGCTACAATCCTGATTTGGCCACCGAGGTGACATTGCAGCCTATCCGCCGCTATGGATTCGATGCCGCGATCCTGTTTGCCGATATTCTTTTGGTGCCACAGGCGCTTGGCGCCGATCTGTGGTTCGTCACCGGCGAGGGCCCGCGCCTGTCGACGATCACGTCTCAGGCTGATTTCGACAAGCTTGGACCAGCAGACGATGTGCACGAAACGCTGAACCCCATTTACCAGACCGTGCGCAATCTCTCTAGCGCGCTGCCATCAGAGACGACGCTGATCGGTTTCGCGGGCGCACCGTGGACCGTGGCCACCTACATGGTCGCCGGGCGCGGCACGCCCGATCAGGGACCGGCCCATGCGCTCAAGGATGAGAACCGCGAGGTTTTCGAGGCGCTGATGAACCGCATCACAGAGGCGACGATCGTCTATCTCTCGGCCCAGATCGAGGCAGGTGCCGAGGTGGTCAAGGTCTTTGACAGCTGGGCTGGCTCGCTCAAAGGGCAGGATTTCGAGGATTACGCAGTTGCCCCGGCCAAGCGCATCATCTCTGCGCTCAAGGCAAAGCACCCCGGCATCCCGGTCATCGCCTTCCCCCGCGAGGCGGGCAACGGCTATATCGATTTCCACGCCAAGACCGGCGCGGATTGCGTTGCGGTCGATGACAGCGTCACACCCGAATGGGCGGCTGCCAATGTCCAGAAAGACGGCTGCGTGCAGGGCAACCTTGCGTCGCGCCACATGGTCACCGGCGGCGAAGATCTGATCCGCGAGACGAGAGCCGTGGTCGACGGGTTCCGGGGCGGGCCGCATATCTTCAACCTCGGGCATGGCATCACGCCAGAGGCGGACCCCGCCAATGTCCAGCTGATGATCGACACGATCCGGGGCGGCTAAGTCGCCCCTCAGTCCTCTCTCGGAAACGAACCGTCTCTGCCCCCGCATGCACGCCTCAAACCGGGCACCGCATCAGGGGGCGGAGCCTGTTCGCCAGCACGCTGCGATGCGTCGTTAAAGGGATTGTTTTCATCTGCCGTTTCCGCTTGAACAGGGCAAATACCGCAAAGAGGCAAGACTGATGACAAGCTGGATCACGATCTGCGACACCTGCAAGCGCGACGACTGGACCCCCGAGACCAATAGCCGCCCCCATGGCGAGGATCTGGCCGAGCGGATCGAGGCGCGCGCCAAAAGCGCGGGCATCAAGACGCGGCGCGTGTCTTGCCTGATGGGATGTTCGCATGGCTGCAACGTGGCGGTGCAGGCCCCCGGCAAGCTGGCCTATACGCTGGGGCGTTTCACCCCCGATGACCAGGCCGCACAGGCCATCGTGGACTATGCCGCGCTCCACGCCCAGAGCGAAACAGGGCAAGTCCCCTTTCGCACATGGCCCCAAGGGGTGAAGGGGCATTTCGTCACCCGTCATCCGCCGCTGCCCGGCGACGAGGGCTGACAGCAATGCACAGCACGCGCGATCACGGCGGCGGGATAGACGCCGCCGCGGCCCGCTACGGTGGCCCGCGCGCGACATGGCTGGATCTGTCCACCGGCATCAATCCGGTGCCCTATCCCCTGCCCGCCTTTCCCGATAATTGCTGGACCGCCCTGCCCGACCGCGCCGCGACCGGTGCGCTGATCGCTGCGGCGCGCGCATTCTGGGCTGTCCCGGATGATCTTGCGATTCTGCCCACGCCGGGCGCGTCCAGCATTATCGCGCGCCTGCCCGCATTGGCCGAACCGGGCCGGGTGCATATCCCCGCGCCCACCTACAACGAACATGCCGCCGCCTTTGCCGCGCATGGCTGGCAAGTCGAGACCGAGCCCGGCGCGCCCCCCGACGCGCGCGTGCTGGTGCATCCCAACAATCCGACCGGCGCATGGTGGGGCAAGGCTGATCTGGATGCCCGCCTGACTGTCATCGACGAAAGTTTCGCAGATATCGACCCTGCAAAGACGCTGGTCGGGACCGGACATGGCGGGGTGATTTACCTCAAGAGTTTCGGCAAGTTCTGGGGGCTGGCCGGTCTGCGGCTGGGGTTCGCTATTGGCGCGCCGGACCGCATCACACGGCTGCAAGAACTGCTTGGCCCTTGGGCCGTGTCCGGCCCCGCACTCATCGCGGGCACGGCGGCTTTGTCAGACCCCGACTGGGCAGACGTCACACGCGCACGCCTGAGCAGTGATAGCGCAAGGCTGGACAGGCTGATGATCGAGGCAGGCGCACAGCTTGCAGGTGGTACATCGCTTTTCCGGCTTTATGAGGTGAGACACGCGATTGAGATGCAGGACCAACTGGCACGCCATCAAATCTGGACGCGCGTTTTTCCGTATTCGGACAGCTGGATCAGGCTTGGCCTGCCTGCCCCGGACGGATGGTCCCGGCTGGAGGCCGCATTATGAGCGTTCTGGCCATCGGCCTTGCGCTGGATGCCGCACTGGGAGAGCCGAAATGGCTCTGGGACCGGCTGCCACATCCCGCAGTGCTGATAGGGCGCATCATAGGCCAGAGTGAGGCACGCCTGAACAAAGGCACGAGGCGACGCGCCAAGGGGACGGTGCTGATGATCGGGCTGGGGCTGTTCGCGCTGCTGCTCGGTGGGCTGTTGCAGGCCTTGGGGCCATTGGTGGAAGTGATCGTACTGGCGATATTACTGGCGCAGAAATCACTGGTGGAGCATGTCCGCGCTGTGGCCAATGGCCTGCGCATATCCTTGGGCGATGGGCGGCGTGCGGTCGCGATGATCGTCGGGCGCGACACCAGTCAAATGGACCGCCCCGCCGTGGCCCGCGCGGCCATCGAATCGGCGGCGGAGAATTTCAGCGACGGGGTGGTTGCCCCGGTTTTCTGGTTCGTTCTGGGCGGACTACCGGGATTGCTCTTGTACAAATTCACCAACACAGCCGACAGCATGATCGGCTATCGCACCCCACGCTATGAGGCGTTTGGATGGGCCGCTGCGCGATTTGACGACCTGTTGAACCTGATCCCGGCCAGACTGAGCGCAGCACTGCTGGCGGTGGTTCTGCGCGTCACGGGTGATCGCGCGGCCATCATCACAGAGGCCGGACAGCATCGCTCGCCCAATGCCGGATGGCCCGAAGCCGCCATGGCACGCGGTCTTGGCGTGGCGCTCTCCGGGCCACGCGCCTATGACGGGGCGATGCGGGAATATCCGTTTGTGAACCCCAAAGGCCAGCGTGACATCGGACCGGCCGAGATAGACGCCGCCGTCAAAGCACTTTGGCGCGGTTGGGCGGGCCTGTTGGGATTTGCGGTAGTGCTGGCGCTTCTCGACTGACGCTTAGCTGCGGCGCAGGGCGCGAAAGCCCGCAGAGGCACCCCATCCAGCAGCAATCGCGATGGCCAGCGACATCAACCCGTAAAGCAGCGGCTGTTGGCGCGACAGCGAATAAAGCCAGCGTTCCAGCCCCACCTTGCGCACGTCGATCGTTGTTTCATAGAGCGAGACCACATCACCGCCCCGCGTGAGAAAAATTCGTGCGACATAGATACCCTCGGTCAGGTTGGCGGGCATGTCGATCGACGTGCGGAAAAGTGTCTCTTCATCAAGCGAGACCGCGCCCTCCTCGACCTTGTAGGCGCCGTTGTTCTTGCGGATGCGGATGACCGCGTCGGTAAAGGCCTGCGCATCGCCCACAGCGGCAGGCGCCCCGACAGAACGGATCGCAAGCGGGATGGACACCTTGTGGCGCAGGTTCTCGACATTCGACAGCACCTCATCCATCGGGCCGGTCGTGGCCACCGCGTAAAAGCTCGGCGCGTGGTCGATCTCGACCGCGTCGACATTGACCCAGATGCCGAAACGCCGCTCCTTGCGGCGCACGATGAGCGGCTTGTCCGGGCCGACCACGGCCACGATCACGTCCAGCGGCTCTTTGGGGATCGGGGCCTCACGCTTGACCGCGCCGAACACGAGGATTTCCGAGCCCTCGAACGTGGCGGTGATGGCGATCTTGTCCTTTGACAGGCCAAGTACGACCTCTTCGGCGCGGGCCGGGCCGGTGAGGACAGCAATCAGCGTGAAGAACAAGACAAAACGCATCAATGCCCCTCCGCATCGCCGATGGAGTAAAGCTCTGCCGGGGTGAGAAGCAGATCAAGGCCCAGCTTGGCGCACACTGCCAGCACCATGATCGCCAAAAGGATACGCAGCTGTTCGGCCTTCATCTTGGTGCCAATTGACGTGCCGATCTGTGCCCCGATCACCCCGCCCACCAGCAGCAAAACAGCCAGAACGATATCAACGGTAAAGTTGGTCGTGGCGTGTAGCAGCGTGGTAAACGCGGTCACGAAAATGATCTGGAACAACGAGGTGCCCACAACCACCTTGGTCGGCATGCCCAAAAGATAAATCATGGCGGGCACCATGATAAAGCCCCCCCCAACCCCCATGATCGCGGCGAGAATGCCCACAACGACACCCACCAGAACCGGCGGAATGACAGAGATATAAAGCCCAGAGGTGCGGAACCGCATCTTGAGTGGCAGACCGTGGATCCAGTTGTGCTTTTTGCGGCGGGGCGGCTTGCCCGAGCGGGTGTGACGGATGGCGCGCAAGCTCTCAAAGAACATCATGCCGCCGATCACGCCGAGGAAAACAACATAGCAAAGCCGCACCAGCAGATCGACCTGACCAAGGCTCTTGAGGTAGTTGAAGACGACCACGCCAAGCGCTGCTCCGATGAGGCCACCGACAAGCAGCACGGTGCCCATCCTGAAATCAACGGTCTTGCGCCTGACATGCGCCAGCACGCCGGAAAAGGAGGAGGCGACGATCTGGTTGGCCTCTGTCGCGACGGCAA
>CBFHML010000030.1:0-35243 GCA_965656855.1 Roseovarius sp. | reverse complement strand
ATAGCGCCAGCCCGTTTCTCACGAAATCGCTGACGTTGTGGTGGACGGGGCGGATATTGGCTGCTTGCACCTCCGGACGGGCGCGGCAGGTCTTGCCTTGACCAAGAGCGGGACACGGGTGCGCCATTGAGCTTTAACCAATAGCGCATCAATGGCTCACCCTACCATTTTTTCGAGAACAGTTCCTTAATTGCCTTCGCCTATTGTCCTTGGACCGATAGCGGAAATGGGCTCACCATCCAGAATCTGCTCGGCCAGAAGTTTCTTCAGCTTTGGGTTCTCGTATTCCAGAGCCTTCAGCCGTTTGGCGTCCGAAACCGTCATCCCGCCAAACTTCGGCAGCACAGATCAGCATACTTCGCGCCAGCCTCATGCTCGGTCAAAATGCCGATGATCTGTTCTTCGCTATATCTCGTTCGCTTCATGGTCCGTCCCTTCGTTGGGGCGGACTGTGATTCCAAATGGAGGAAAAATCCCGTGGCAGGTCAGTCTCATTCAAGCGACATCATCGTCCCGGTGACATCATTCCCCGCGCAGTTGCAGTAGCATCTGCGCGTTTTTTATTGTGTCGGTCTGCTGGTGACAGGAACATCATGGGGAAAATCAGTCACCTGAATGCATGGCCCATATGCCAAGTTCCGGGGTCGAAAACCTCTGCAAGTGATCAGCAAACAGCCTCTGCGTCACCGGTTTCCAAAGCCTGTCTTGCAACAGCTTTTGCCAGCGCAGTTTGCAACGTGTCGGGGGCAATTGGCTTGGTTACGACAGGAGAGGTTTGGAACCGGTCCGGAATAAGACCCTCGTGTTGATAGCCAGTGACAAAGATGAAAGGAATGCCTCTTTCGCGCAGTATGTCCGCGACCGGGAAGGTCAGCTCACCATGAAGGTTGATATCCAGAACGGCGGCGTCGGCATTCAGGCCAACGGCAATCCGCGTCGCATCTGACAAACGTGACGCAGACGCCTCAATCCTATGGCCTGCGGATTCGAGATGCTGCGCTATCTCGGCGGCCAACATCGCCTCATCCTCGACAAGCAACATCCGCAGCCCGCCGTTCTTTGCCTGCCCCTCAAGCAGGGGCGCATCACCCTCGGCCGGGCCGGATTGATCCATGGAGTGGCGCAGAATAAGTGCTGCGGGCAGTCGCATCCGGCAGCGGAAGCCTTGGTCGAGAATTTTGGTCTCAACCGTTCCTTCCAGCTGTGATTCCACCATAAGATGAATGAGTTTTGATCCGAAACCAGATGTCGGTTCATCCTCTTGCGTGACTTGCGCGGCGTGTTCTTCCCAAAGGATCTCGAACTCGGAGGTATCGCGCAGAAATCTCCATGTCAGGCTCAGTGTGCCCCCCGGTACGGACAGCGAGCCGTATTTTGCGGCGTTGGTTGCAAGCTCGTGCAATGTCATCGCAACGGCCTGAATTGACGATGCGTTCAGAACCAATTCAGGGCCTTCAATTTCAATATGATCGGCATGCCCCGACCTGAAAGGGCTGAGTTCTTGTTCCGCGATTGCACGCAGGTCCACGCCCCTCCACCGGCTGCGCGACAACAGGTCGTGTGCCTGCGCCAGTGCCTGAATCCGCCCGTGAAGTATTGATTTGAATGTCTTTGTGTCGGGGGATTTCGTCATCGACACGAGCGACTGAACGACCGCAAGCAGGTTCTTAGAGCGGTGATCCACCTCAAGCGAGATCGCGCGCATGCGTTCCTCCGCATCGCGCCGATCGGAGATATCAAAATGAATACCGATAACGATCACGGGGTTGCCTGCGCGGTCACGTTCCACGACCCGGCAGCTGTTGAGCACCCAGATCCAGTGCCCCGCCTTGTGCTTCATGCGATGCTCTTGGTAGAACTCGTCCGTCTCACCCGTCAGAAGCCGCGCAAAGCTGTCGACGAGAAACGCCCGTTCGTCGGGATGCAAAAGGTCTTCCCAGATCGGCTTGCAGGGCTCTAGCTCTTCGGCCTTGTACCCAAGCATCGCGGCCCAGCGTCCAAGGTATTCAGTTCGGTTGGTCTGTGGCAGCCACTGCCACGCGCCGAGATTGGAGGCATGCAGGACCGTTTCGAGACGCGCAGCACTTAGCCCCAACCTTTTTTCTTGGCTTTGAAACCGCCGGACGGTGACCAGCGCCCCGATCACGAGCAGGGCAAGCAGTGGCAGCGCGATTGCCGCCGTGACCATCAGCGGCTGTAACACGACCGACAACGGCACCCTGACAGCGGCAACAAGGCCGTAAGCCGGCAGAAGGCTATAGGCTGCAAGGGAAAGGCCGGCAGTCTCGCCGCTCTCAAGCAGAGCTTTGCCCTCTTGCGCCTGATCCGGAACCGCGACTCTGGCACCGATGAGATCCTTGGGAAACGGATCTCGGGCGATGACGCCGCCACTCTCTTTGAAGACCTCGGTGACCACGCCCTCGGCGTCCAAGGGCCGTATCCGCTCACTCAGGATTGCGTCTGAGGGGATGCCTATATTCACGACGCCCAGCAATTCACCGTCATCATCTCGCATCGCGAAGGTATTGACGAACAACAGGGTCTCGGTGACACGGCTGACAAAGCTACCGTCTATGAAATTATCGACACCTTCCACATGGGCGCGGAACCAATCGCGATCAGACAGGTCGACAGGTACCGCGGGGAAACTGCCAGAGTGAAGCACGACCGTCCCGTCACGATCGACAAAGATCATGCCCTCTGTAATCGACATCGCGTCGGCCAGTTCGGCAAAATGCGCGTGCGCTTCGCGATCTTGAACCAATCCCTCCACCGACCCGCGTCGTTCGAGATAATTCAGCGCGTCGCGCGCTGCGAATTCGCTCACCTCAAGACTTCTGCCGACGAACTGCTCAAGCGCTGCAGACATGCTGACGGCGTTGTTGCGTCCGGATTCATATAGCGAAAAGGCAAGGGTCGCCAGAAAAGCCAAAACCATCATGATGATCGCGGCGACAAAGATCATGAACGATCGCCGGAGCATGTCCCATGACGTCTTTCTCTCTGGATTGACTTCCATGTTTGCCGTCTCTCTCTACCGTAGTCTGCAATGCGTGACCGACCCTCCGCTACACCCATACCGAAAACCGACAATGGCGACGTCATCACGTCGTAATGTGCCGCGTGCGGCCCACAAGGGGGCGATGAGCCCATATTGCCGGGCGCTACGCCGCCTGCGATTGTCAGATTCTCAAAAACCTGACCAAAAACTAGCAAAACTTTGCTGAGGATTGCCAATGGTTTGTTGCACCGGGCTATCTCGGGATTTCAGAACTCAGACCGTCGATGACGCAACACGGTAGCGGTGTCGCACCGGGCGGCTGATGCACCTTGCGTGGCGGTCTGACGTCTGCGGTATTTCCAAACCACAAGATTTGAGCATGCAAGCAAGCGTCTTTTGTCAGTGTCCCGTGGCGGAATAAACTGCGGTGCTATGGCAGTTCAACAGCACAGGTCAGCGCCGTAGGTGCGATCCCCCAGACCAACGGTGGCAAGCTCTGAGGCCAGCGCCGCGAGAAAGGCCGTCTCTGCTTCGGTATATCTGCGCGCGGGATTGCTGATGAGATAAATGCTGATCAGAGGCAAGTTCTTGTATGGTGGCAGCTGTCGAACATGTCCCGCGGACACATCTTGTCGCGCGACGTGAACGGGCAGGGCGCCAATGCCGATACTGGTCATGATCATGCGCCGGATTTCGTTCAAGCTTGACGACACACCACGCCAATGCAGAGAGAGCTTCAGCTGTGTGCGTAGCTTTGAGATATCTTCCAGTGGACCGCCAAGCGCTTCGGTCTGGAAGGCGACAAACGGTTCGCCCTCAAGATCCGCCGGGGAGATGGACTCGGCGTGAAACAAGGGATGGCGCGGCCCGCAATAGAGGCCAAAATACTCTCGATACAGCACGGCATGATTCAGGTTTTTCGGGATTTGCGACAGCAAGCAAATACCGAAACTGGCCCGGTTGAGAGACACGATCGATTCCACATCCTCACTCTCATGGACAGCGAAGGAATAGGTCACATGGGGATGCTCGGCGGCAAAGCGGTGCAGAACCTCGTCGAAATGGGGCGATACAACAGAGCTGGTGAGCGCAATTGACAAGTGTCCGCGCAGATCGGCCACATCTTCCTCCAGAACGGTCGGAAGCTGAGAGACCGCGCCGAAGATCGTGGTGCACTCGGTATAGAGTACTTGCCCCGCGCGCGTCACGCTGAACTCGTTGGGCTTGCGGATGATCAGCGTCTTTCCAACGGAGGTTTCGAGACGCTTGAGCGCCGCCGAGACAGTTGGCTGTTTTAGCCCCAGCGAGCTGGCCGCGCGTGATATGCCCCGCTGCTCGACCACGACCATGAAGGTGCGCAACAGGTTCCAGTCAAGGTTCCATGGGAAACGGGTTCTTTCTGAAGGCTCCATAAATTCAATCTATACTAAGGATGCTTATTATCTATTTGTACTATATTCAGCGCCGTGCAAGGCTTTTGTCCAAGCGGGACGATCCGCCAATGACGACCCGGTGCGAACCGGGCTCCCCAAAAGCCAACATGGAGATAAGAATGAATCTGCGTCGTACCATCCTGAAATCCGCTGTTCTGGCCGCTTGCCTTGGCGCGCTGGGGCTTAACACGGCTGTTGCTGAAGAGCTTGAAACGCTAAAGGAAAAAGGCGTTATCCGCATTGCTATGTCGGGGGCCTACCCGCCGTTCAACTTTGTGAATGACCAAAATGAGGTTGTTGGCTTTGACCCCGCCGTGGGCGCCGAGATCGCCAAGCGAATGGGCCTTGAGGCCGAAATCGTCACCACCGCATGGGATGGAATCATCGGCGGTCTGCTGGCGAACAAATACGATGCCATTGTTGGCTCGATGACCATCACGGAAGAGCGCGACAAGGTCGTCGACTTTGTCGGGCCCTATTATTCCGACAAACGCGCAATTTTTACGCAGCCCGGCTCGGGTATCACGAGTCTCGAAGATCTCGAAGGCGTCAAAGTGGGCCTCACCTTGGGTGAAACGCATGAGGCGTGGGCGCGTGAAAAAGGCTATGATATCAACACCTACAAGGGCCTGCCTGAACTACTGCTCGAGCTGGAGAACGGGCGTGTCGATGCCATCGTGAACGACTCCATCGCGGCCATTCTTGCCATGGGCGCCAAGGGTCAGGAATTCGAGATGTTCGCCGACCCGACAACCGAACCCTTTGGTGCTGGTATCGCGATCAGAGAGGGCAACCCGGAACTTGCCGCTGCGATGCAGGAAGCACTCGACGCGATGATGGAAGACGGCACATATCTGGAGTTGGCCGAAGAGTGGATTGGCGCGGATATCCGCTAAAGACTTTTGCCACGCCGCCCGTGACAAGACCGGGCGGCGTGGCATGTCACGCAAACTCCAACAGACCAGCCGATAAAAGACGCGGTCATATGCGCACGCAGGCAAGAGGGGCTTTGACATGGACACTGACCTGATGCTCAGGGTCTATCCGTTCTTCATCGAAGCCGCAGGAACGACGATCGTGCTGTCGGTGCTTACCGCGATTCTGGGTCTGGCCTGTGGCACGCTGGGGGCCGCAGCGCGCCTGTCCCGCTTTGCCGTGGCCCGATTCCTTGGGGCGGCCTATGTCAGCGTGTTTCGAGGCACACCAGCCCTCATTCAGCTGTTCATCCTCTATTTCGGGGGGCCTCAGATCGGTATCCAGCTTGATGCGTTTCAGGCGGGGGTGATCGGTCTGGGCATAAATGCCGGCGCCTATATGACCGAAACGATCCGAGGCGCGATAATATCCATCGACAAGGGCCAGAAAGAGGCGGCACGCACTCTGGGGCTGAGCCGTTGGCAAGCGATGTATCGGATCATCCTTCCGCAGGCCGCACGGCTGATGGTGCGCCCCTTGGGCGTCAATCTCAACATGCTGATCAAGGCCACCGCCCTCGTCGCCGCGATATCGGTGATCGAGCTGACCTACACAGCGCAGCGCTACATCGGATCCACCTATAAACCCTTCGAGATGTTCCTGCTGGCGGGCATTCTTTACATGATCATCATCTATGCGACTGGACGGGCCGTGGCCTGGCTGGACCGCAAAGTACAGATTAACTGACCGGCAAGGACGCACCAATGGGCCTCGATTTCACGGTTATTCCAGACTATCTCGACATCATCTTTATTGGCTGTCTGTGGACAATTGCCATCACGGTCGCCGCGGCCCTGCTCAGCTTTTTCGGGGGTATTTTCTTTGCGGTTATCGCACTTTACGCACCTATTTTTGTCCGGCTCCCGTTTCGGCTTTTTGAATGGGTCTTTATGGGCACGCCGCTGCTTTTGCAGTTGTTCTTGATCTATTTCGGCCTTGTGCAGATCGGCGTCGATCTTCCTGCTTTCGTCGCGGGGGTGATCGGGCTTGGCCTGCATTTTGCGGTTTATAATTCCGAACTTATTCAGACCGCGATCCTGTCCGTGGACAAGGGCCAGATGGAGGCCGCGCGCACGGTAGGCCTGAGCCGGGGACAAGCCCTGCGCAAGGTCGTGATCCCACAGGCCGTGCGTGCCGTCATACCCCCCATCGGCAACAATATGATCGCATTGCTGAAAGACAGCGCACTTGTGTCCGTTATCGGGGTCAGCGAACTGACCCTGTCTGCGCAGCGCGCCATCGGCGCCACCTACCGCCCGTTCGAGTTCTACATTCTTGCGGCGGCGTTCTATTACGTCATCAACCTCGGCATGGAATGGGTGCAGCGCAGGATCGAGCGCCGTATCGCCTTGTCACGCTGATCCCCGGAGGCCGCCAATGACCAATCCCACGAACTTTGTCGAAATCCGCCATGCGCAGAAAGCCTTTGGCAAGCTGGAAGTTTTGAAGGACATCAGCCTGACCGTCGATCGCGGGCAGATCGTGGCCATCATCGGCCCCTCTGGATCTGGCAAATCCACGCTTCTGCGGGCAATCAATGATCTTGATCCCCTGACCGGCGGCGAGGTCTGGCTGGACGGGGTGCGGGTGAACAAGGACCTGCCGTTCCGGCAATATGAAAAACATATCAACCAGATGCGTCAGGACATCGGCATGGTGTTCCAGCACTTCAACCTGTTCCCGCATCTGTCCGCGCGCGAAAACGTCACCATGGCACCAAAGATGCTCAAGGGGCTCTCAAAGGAGGCCGCCGACAAACTGGCCGAAGAGCAGCTGGATAAGGTCGGGATGCTGGAGAGGATGGACTATTATCCTTCACAGCTTTCGGGTGGTCAGAAACAGCGGGTGGCCATCGCGCGGGCATTGGCGATGAAACCCAAGTTGATGCTGTTCGATGAGGCGACCTCTGCGCTGGACCCGGAACTGGTCGACGAGGTGAACCAAGTCATGAAAAAGCTCGCCGAAGAGCACATGACCATGATCATCGTCACCCACGAGATGGATTTCGCCGCGTCGGTCTGCGATCGCGTGCTGTTCATGGATCAGGGTGTCGTGGTCGAAGAGGGACCGCCGGGCGTGGTGTTCAAATCACCCAAGAAAGAGCGCACCCGCGCCTTTCTGCGCAAGCATCTGGAAGGTGCGAAATGACGCAAGACCAATCGTATCTGTTCTATCAGACCCACAACCCGCGTCCCTTTCTGGACCGCGGAGAGGGCATTTACCTCTACGATGAAAGCGGCAAGCGCTACATCGATGCGTGTTCGGGTGCGATGGTGTCCAATATCGGGCATTCGAACCCCCGCGTTCTGGCCAAGATGAAGGCGCAGATGGACAAGGCGACCTTTGGGTATCGACTGCATTTCCGCACGCATCCTGCCGAAGAACTCGCGGCCAAGACCGTCGCCATGACACCCGAAGGTCTGGATCGCGTCTTTTTTGTCTCTGGCGGTTCGGAAGCGGTGGAAAGCGCGGTCAAGCTGGCCCGTCAATACGCCCTCGCCATCGGGCAAGGCGAACGGCACAAGGTCATTTCACGATTCCCGTCGTATCACGGATGTACATTTGGCGCGCTGGACCTGACCGGGTACGATCCGTTGCGCGACCCATTTGCGCCGATGATGGAAGGCATGCCGAAAATCGCGTCGCCCACCACCTATCTCGACCGGGATAATCTAAGCGAAGAAGAGCGCGGCCTGCGCTACGCCGAACTCTTGCGCGCCAAGATCGAGGAGGCCGGGCCAGATACGGTTCTTGCCTTTGTAATGGAGCCTGTCGGCGGCGCCTCGACAGGGGCGTTGGTCGCGCCTGACAGTTACTACACCCGCACCCGCGAGATCTGCGACGAATACGGCGTGTTACTGATCTATGACGAGGTGATGACGGGCGCAGGGCGCACCGGCAAGTTCCTCGCGGCCGAGCATTGGGGCATCACGCCCGATATCGTCGCCTTGTCCAAAGGTTTCGGCGCGGGCTACGCGCCCTTGGGCGCCATCGTCGCCAGCGCGCGACTGGTCGAGCCGGTTCTGGACACCGGCGGCTTTCAGCATGGCTTTACCTATGCAGGCAACCCGCTGGCCTGTGCGGCGGGTCTTGCCGTGCTGGAGGAGCTGGAAGAGCAAAACCTGATCGAAAACGCGGCCCGTATGGGCGCTTTGCTCAAACGCAAGCTGCAGGGCCTCATGGATCGCTACCCGTTTATCGGTGACGTGCGCGGCAAGGGTCTTTTGCTGGCATTCGAACTCGTGTCGGACCGCACGACCATGCGTCCCTTGCCCAAACAGTGGAACGCCTACGCCCGTCTTGTCGAGATCGCCTATGATCTGGGTCTGATCATCTATTCCCGGCGGACACGCGGCGGGGCAGAGGGCGACCATTTCCTGATTTGCCCGCCGCTTATCGTCACCGAGGCGCAAATCGATGAGCTCATTCACCTGCTGGATGCCGCAATCAGCCAATACGCCCAAGAGATCGCGCCCTTGTTCGCGGACACCCGCATAAAGGCCTGATCATGTCCAAAATCATCATATCCTGCGCCATAACCGGCTCTATCCACACGCCGTCCATGTCGCCCTACCTGCCGGTCACGGCAGAGCAGATCACATTGCAAAGCGTCGATGCCGCCGAAACAGGCGCCGCGATTTTACATCTGCATGCGCGTGACCCCGAGAACGGCCGGCCCTCTGCGGATCCGGCGCATTTCAGGGCGTTTCTGCCGCTCATCAAACAGGCGACGGATGCGGTTTTGAACATCACCACCGGTGGCAGTGCTGTCATGACCTTGCAGGATCGGCTGGCCGCGCCAATGGCGGCAGAGCCTGAAATGTGCTCGCTAAATATGGGGTCCATGAACTTTGCGCTTTATCCGGCGGCCAAGCGCGTGACCGAATGGAAGCACGACTGGGAGAAGCCCTTTCTGGAAGGCTCTGACGATCTGGTGTTCAAGAACACGCCCCGCGATATCGAGACGATCCTGACGGATCTGGGGCAAAAGCGCGGTGCGCGGTTCGAATTCGAATGCTATGATGTGGGACATCTCTATATGCTGCGCCACTTTGCCGACAGGGGGCTTGTAGAGCCGCCCTTTTTTATCCAGTTCGTCTTTGGCGTGTTGGGCGGGATCGGCGCTGACCCGGAAAACCTGACCCATATGACGCGAATAGCTGACAAGCTCTTTGGTCAGGATTTTCAGTTTTCCGTGCTTGCCGCGGGGCGCCATCAGATTCCCATCGCAACCATGGCCGCCGCGATGGGGGGGCATGTACGCGTCGGTCTCGAAGACAACCTTATGATTTCGAAAGGAACACTGGCAAAATGCAATGCCGATCAGGTTGCCAAGATCCGCAGGATTGTCGAGGAGTTGGGGCGCGAAATCGCAACGCCCGATGAGGCCCGTGCCATGCTGCGCCTCAAGGGGGCGGACAAAACCGCGATCTGAACTGTGAAGGACAACATGATCAGACCTGTGAACGAGGCCGACCTGGCCGCGATAGACGCCGCGCTGAGGTCTCTGGGCCACGATCTTGGCGATCCGTTTCGGGCGGATTCGGAGACATTGAAAATGGCGCTCTTTGGTCCGCACCCGTCCGCTTGGGCGCTGATCGCGGATGGCCCCACGGCGCCGCGAGGGATCGCTGTGTTTTCGCCGGTTTTCTCAACGGTGCGCGGCGGGGCCGGTGTGTATGTGTCCGATCTCTGGGTCAGCGGCGACGAACGCGGAAACGGACTGGGCTCGTCGCTGCTACAGGCCACGGCAGAACAGGCAGGCTCTTTGTGGGGGGCGATCTTCATACGGCTTGCGGTTTATGATCACAACACCGCCGCACGCGCGCTTTACGACAGGCTCGGCTTTGAACCGGCCGGTCCAGAAACCACGATGGTGATAACAGGCCAAGCCTTTGAACAGATGCGGAGACCACGATGAAAGCGATTTTCGACGACCGACAGGCCAAGCACGATCCGCAGAACTTTATGGCGAACGGGGTCGTCTCTAGAAGCCCGGAACAGCCCGCGCGGATTGGTGTGCTCAAGGCGGCGGCAGAACGCGCGGGGTACGATTTTGCGCCACCTACGGATGCGGGATCTGGCCCGATCGCGGCCATTCACAGCGCGGAATACCTGACGTTTCTCGAAACGATCCACGCGCGCTGGACCCGGATAGAGGGCGCAGCACCCGAAGTGATCCCCAACATACATCCGGCAAGCCGCACCGATAGCTATCCGGCATCAGCAATCGGACAAGCCGGATTTCATCAGGCCGATACGGCATGTCCGATCGCGGAACACACATGGGAGTCGGCCTACTGGTCGGCACAAACGGCAATAACAGCGGCCGATCTGGTAGCGGGTGGCGAAACGGGCGTTTACGCGCTGTCGCGTCCGCCCGGCCATCACGCTTTTGCCGATCTTGCGGGTGGGTTCTGCTTTCTCAACAATTCCGCCATTGCGGCCGAGCGTCTGCGCGTCAAAGGCTTTCGGCCCGCAATCCTCGACGTCGACGTGCACCACGGCAATGGCACGCAGGGCATATTCTATCATCGCAGCGATATCCTGACCGTGTCGATCCATGCCGATCCGGCAAGGTTCTATCCGTTCTTTTGGGGCCACGCTCATGAGCGCGGCGAAGGACAGGGGTTGGGGGCAAACCTCAATCTGCCCCTGGCGCGCGGGACGGGTGACACGGCATATCTTGAAACGCTCGATACCGCACTGCGTCGCATCAAGGCGTTCGGGGCGGATTGCATTGTCGTGGCCCTCGGGCTCGACGCGTCGATCGATGACCCGTTCAAGGGGCTGGCCATCACCGAAGCCGGGTTTGCGCGGATTGGCGAGCGTTTGGCCGGGGCGGGCATTCCATTACTTCTTGTGCAGGAGGGGGGCTATCTTTCCGATGCGCTGGGTTCCAATCTGGCATCGGTTCTGGGGGGTTTGAACAGTCTTAGTTGACCTGCCGGTCCTCGCCGGAACCTGCGGTTGCGTCCGTCGCTTGACGCCGCCTGATTTGTGCGGGATTTACTGCCAAGCTGATACGGGTGGGTAGGAAAATGCTTGCAAAAAACGCTGTGTTAACACCGGGCAAGGTGTACCGGCCGGATATCGATGGGCTGCGCGCGATTGCGGTGCTCTTTGTCGTTATTTATCATGCCTTTCCCAGCCAGTTGCCCGGTGGGTTTGTCGGCGTTGACATATTCTTTGTGATCTCCGGGTACCTGATCACCGGCACCATTCTTGATGAATTGCACAACGGCTCATTCAGCATCAGGCAGTTTTACGTCAGGCGCGCCCGCCGTATATTCCCCGCCCTGATCGTTGTGCTTGCGTCTTGTGCGATATTCGGCTGGTTCGCTCTGACTTCAGAAGAGTTGAACCAGCTCGGCAAACATATTTTCGCTGGCATAGCTTTTATATCAAATCTGGTTTTCTGGTCTGAGGCTGGGTATTTTGACTTTGCAGTCGAATATAAGCCGCTCTTGCATCTCTGGAGTTTGGGCGTCGAGGAACAGTACTACCTGATCTGGCCTTTGATGCTGTCGTTTCTGTTCCTCAGGCGTATGCGTATCGTTTATGCGATTGTGGTGTTTGCACTCGTGTCGTTCAGCCTGAATATCCTCTCCTCGTGGAGCTACCCGACCGCTGCGTTCTTCTCGCCGGTCACTCGATTTTGGGAACTGCTGCTCGGGGCTGTGCTTGCCTCTGCCTCAAGACACCACATTGATGCGGTTTCAGGCGGTGTTTCCCAGACCGCCTTCGCCTACTTTCGCCGCGTTACGCAAAAACCCGGGTGGATGCCGTGGGTCGGGCTGGCCATGCTGCTTGTGGCGGGGTTCGGTATAGATGAGGACAGTGTGTTCCCCGGATTTTGGGTGCTGCTCCCTGTGGTTGGGGCCATGCTGATCATATCCGGGGGGCAGGAAAGCTGGCTGAACAAGGTTGTCCTGTCTGCACGGCCCATGGTCTGGGTCGGATTGATAAGCTATCCACTCTACCTCTGGCACTGGCCGATAATTTCCTTTGGCTATATCATTCACATGACAGAACCTCATCGCGATTACATGATTGCGGCGGTTGTCTTGTCGATCCTACTGGCTTGGCTGACATATAAATTCGTCGAACCTGCCTTTCGCTACCGTCCTGATGTCTCTCACACGCGGTTGACCGCTTTGTTGGTCAGCATGTGCCTGCTTGGCGTGATAGGGGGCGTGTTCGGGCAAAGAGACTTTTCTGAAACGCATGAAGTGACAAGTCTGGTGCCAATGCGCCAAGGTGCAGAGCATTTCATAAATGGCTCGACGACGTGGTACGAAGGCAAGGAGAACTGGCTCTTTCTGGGCAACAGATATGACGACATGGTTGCCAGATTACGCGGAGCAAAAATTCCATCTCACTCTGAGGTTGCGACTATCTCTGATGATTTGAGCGCAGTTTCTGCTGTGGCTGCAAATCTGAACACAAGAGTTGCACTGTTGATTGGGCCGAACAAGGCAAGCGTTTATCCAGAGTTTTTGCCTGATGAAATCATACCCGCAAAAAGCCGATACCTTGATTTTTTCCTCCGTCCGCTCAGCGTCACTGAAGGCTTGGCAGTTTTTGACCCGACAAACGAGCTTGCAAAGCAGAGTAAAGAAATAGGCCCTCTATACTGGAGGACTGATACGCATTGGAACCATCGAGGTGCGTATATTGCATATGCTGCCTTGATGCGTGCCCTTGGTCTGGATGCGGTTGAAGTTGAATTTAGGCCCGGCAACGGATGGCGTGGCGATTTGATCAATATTTCCGGTCAAGATGAATATCCCATTCAAAACGATGATGACTGGATTGCCGTATTTGAAGGCGATCAAACTTGGGAAGCCACGACCACTGATATTGGCGAACAAGACCCTTTTGGATCACGGAAAACAATAACTAATCACAGCCCTGTGGTGGACCAGCATGTTTGGGTCGTGGGAGACTCTTTTGCCGAAGCGCAGCGCCAGTATCTCAATGCGACCTTTGCCGAGGTCGATTACATCGGGCATTGGAAAGACGTGTTGGTCACTCTTCCGTCTCGCTTGGCACAGGCAAGCAGAAAACCGGATCTGATCATCATCATAATGGCCGAGCGCAGCTTTTAGAGATTTTGACCACCAAAGCGGCCCGATGTGTACAGGCGCATGACGGGAACAGACCCGAGCGGGGAAGGCATCCACACCCATGGCGGACTGTGGATCGCGCTGCGCCCGATGGCGACCCGATCAGGACAGGCACCATTTCAACCGAATCCGACTACTAGGGTGCAACCTGCGATCCTGGCAGGGCTGAAACAACCCATGGCCGCCCTCCGGCATGTTGCGCAAAAGCCTCACATGGCGGGTCTGATTCCTCGCTGTTGCGGCGGTCCAAGAGGGGGCAAGTCCGCTGCCGCCACTGTAGCCGGGATGCTCAACGCCCTTGGAAAACGGATAATTCTCTTGCTGGTAAGGCTGTGATGGACTGATGGGGCAGAGATGGCAGGTACCCATTCTGGGTGGTGTGTGAATTTCGTCACATTGGCCTCGTGAACAGATTTATAGGGCGGGGCCTTCGTTGACAGTCAGGGGGTATTTGCCGCATTCCAGTCCCAAGCCGTGACCCGTGTGGGGCGGCGGTACACGAAACACGCTTTAAGGAGGACTTACCTTGAAAAAGCAACTTCTCACAACTACCGCCATGCTCGCCATGGTCGGCGGTGCTGCAAGCGCCCAGGAATGGTCGATGGATGTCGGTGGCTACTACCAGTCACACGCAGCGTTCAGCAGCCTCGGTGGCACTGCAACTAATAATGAAAAAGCCACCGGCGTAGACCGCGAAGGCTTCGACATGTTCACCGACGCCGAGATCTTCTTCTCGCCTTCGATCACACTGGACAACGGCATCACCTTCGGTGCTCAGGTTCAGCTCGAAGCAGAGCCTTCTGCTGGCAGCCAGATCGACGAGACGTACATCACGATCTCCAGCGACACGCTCGGCCGTGTGATCCTCGGCAACGAGAACTCTGCGTCGTACCTGATGTGGGGCGCAACGCCCGGCGTCGGCTCGCTCGGCATCAACTCCGGCACGATCTCTCAGTACATTCCGCTGGTTGGCGCAGGCCCGAACACGCTCACAGACCTCGCCGGTGACGCGCAGAAGATCTCGTACATCACGCCCAGCTTCAACGGCCTGACCCTTGGTCTGTCGTATGCTCCTTCGAGCGCAAGCTCCGGCAGCGGCGACAACCCCGGCGCATTTGACCGTAACGGTGCTGGCCTCGTCAAGGACATCTTCTCTGTTGCTGCAAACTACGAGCAGACATTCGGCGGCGGCAGCTTCTACCTTGGCCTCAAGTACCAGCAGGCTGAGCGTAACGCTTCTACATTTGGTGGCCTCGACGGCGGCGATCCAAGCAACTACGGTGTTGCGGCTGCGTACAGCACAGCGGGTTTCACCTTCGGTGCTGAGTATTTCGAATCTGACGCAGATTCGCGTACTGTAGCTGGCGTCGGAAACGATACAGGCGACACAACCGCATACTCGCTGGGCGTCACCTATGACCTCGCAGGCCCGTGGACGATCGGCTTTGATTACATCAATGACCAGCAGGACACGAGCAACACAACCAAGATCGAAGAAGAAGCATACCGCATCGGTGCTGCTCGCGATCTTGGACCGG
Source organism: Roseovarius sp. (assembly GCA_965656855.1). GTDB lineage: Bacteria > Pseudomonadota > Alphaproteobacteria > Rhodobacterales > Rhodobacteraceae > Roseovarius. The sequence goes on along the minus strand of CBFHML010000030.1, from coordinate 20,167 downwards.
GCGTGACCGTTGACGTATTTGCCATCTCCTACGACGGCAAGGACACAGCCACTCCTGCCAACAACCGTGATGGTACAATCATCGGTTCGGCTCTGACGCTGAGCTTCTAATCTTCTAAAGATTAGACGATTAAGAAAGAGCGGGCTTCGGCTCGCTCTTTCGCCGTTTGGAGGTATGATACTGTTGCGTGCGGTTTATACCGGATTGCGGATAAAACAACTGAGGGTCTGATAAGCCTGTGAAAAAAAGTATTGTCTGGCTGGCGTCTTATCCCAAGTCGGGAAACACTTGGGTCAGGTTGTTCATCGCGAATTACGTGACTAACGGAACTGACCCTGTGCCGATCAACCAGCTTCCGAGGTTCGGTACCGGCGACGCGCTGGCACAGCATTATGCTGCCGTATCAGGTGGTCGGATGGACCCATCGGACATAGATGGAACGCTCGCGCTGCGGGATCGGGTTTTGCGCGGCATCGTGGGCAACAATGCCGACATCAATCTTGTCAAAACCCATAGCAGGCGCGCAGTTGCCCGCGGCGTCGAATTGATCCCGCCGAAATACACCCGCTCTGCCATCTACATCATGCGCAATCCGCTGGACATGGTGCTGAGCTATGCGCGGCACTACGCCATGACCGAAGTGCAAGCCGCCGAGGCGGTCTGCCATTCCGACAACGCCCTTGCCCCGGATGGTTCAAACGTTGTGCAATTCCTTGGCAGTTGGAGCGATCATGTCTCTGGCTGGACAGGTTTTTCGCCCTATCCCGTTCTGGTCTTGCGCTACGAAGATATGCTGAACGCGCCGGAAACGGCCTTTGCCAAGGTGGTTGAGCATCTGGGTATGCCGCTGGATAAGCTGCGTTTACAGCGCGCTATTGGACATTCCGCCTTTGACCAGCTCAAGAAACAAGAGCAAAACCAAGGATTTGTCGAACGCTCGCCCAATGACAAGGCATTCTTTGGCAAAGGGCAGGCGGGGCATTGGCGCGATGAGTTGGACCCGGGCTTGGTCAAAACCATTCGCCAAGCCAACAAGCCGTTGATGAAACAACATGGATACTGGAATGACTGACCTGCATCGCATCATCTGGCTTGCAAGCTATCCCAAAAGTGGCAACACATGGATGCGCAGCCTTTTGGCGCATTATTTCATGCCCAAGGGACAGGCCCCCGACATCAACAATTTGCGCCAGTTCACAACCGGCGATGGTCGCGCGGATTTCTACGCCATGGCCAATGGCGGCACCTATGACGGGCAAGGTATCGAGGACTGGCTACGCGTCCGGCCCAAGGCGCTGCGGCTGATCGCGGGTAGCAAACCGACCCATCATTTCGTCAAGACACATTGCCAGGCCATCACCTATATGGGGCAGGACCTGATCCCGAGCGAAGTGACCGCAGCCGCTGTTTATCTGCTTCGCAACCCGTTCGATGTCTCGCTCAGCTATGCACGACACATGAATGCGGATGTGGACACGGCGATTGATCTCATGTCCCGGCGCGAAAATATCATGGGGTCGCCCGAACATATCTATGACGTGCTTGGACGTTGGGATGACCACATAGACACATGGGCAAATGCCCAAGGCCTCGCCGTACATGTTGTGCGCTATGAGGATATGCTGACCAAGCCGGGGCCAACCCTGCGCCGCCTGTTGCAAGAGTTCCTGCGCGTAAAGATCGATTCGCCCAAACTTGCCTATGCGATCAAGGCGACGACCTTTGACGCGCTCAAGAAACAAGAGGAAAAGCTCGGTTTCGTGGAACGTCCGGCCAGTTCGCAAAGTTTCTTTACCAAAGGCAAGGCCGGGGCATGGCGCGAAGATCTCACCCCGGCACAAGTGGGCCGGATCTGTGAGGAATTTGGCGATGTGATTGCCAAATGGTATCCTGAGATGGTCGATGAAACGGCAAAATTCGCCGAGACGGGCTGAGTCGGACGATCTGCATTATGGGAGTATTCAAGATGAAGACATCCATTCTACCTCTGACGATCAGTGCTGCGCTGCTTATGTCCTGCGCGCCGCCAAGCACACCCGCAACTGCAAAGCTTGGCGAGGATCCGGTGCTGTCAGGTGGGCGCTATACCTCTGGCGGTGGGTTGACCGTCGCCGCGTCCGTCCGGGAGGCAAGGGGGCAGACGCTTGTTTGCGGTGTCTGGGCACAAAGTGAGCAACAGTCGGTTCTGACCAAGAATGTCGAACGAAACGTATTGTCCAGCGGGGCCGTGTTCCTTGGCGGAGAGCGCCTTGTGCAGGACCTGTTTTTCATGCGCGAGGTAGACCCGCAGTCAAGCTATGCAGGCCTTCCTGCGACGTGTGAACTGGTCGCGCGCGCGTGGCAGCCCGGTGATGAGGCCAAGCAGGTCACCGTCGCGATCGCCCGTCAGGTCGTGGCGGATGAACGTGACAGCGACGGCACTGGACCCGTCTTTTATTTCATACCCGGAGAGCCTGCTGCGGGTGGGTGACATTTTTTGATCGCTACCGTGATCGCGTTGACCAACATGTGCCCACGCTCAAGCGCCAATATGCGTTGGGTATAGGTCTGCCGGTGTTGCGCTCAGGTCGCGTTGGTTTCCCCGCGCTGACGAAAGCCTCGCATCAAATCACGCTTGGCGATCGCAAGCTCCTCGTCGCTCAGGTCAGACAGGTTAAGGCGCAGTAATTCCGCAGCCCCATCCGGCGGCTGCACGTTATGCACGCGGACCGGTTCGAGATCCTTGGTATGCACATCCAGAATATCGAGCGCCATGCCAAGCGGGCCAAGCACATGCGCAGCACAGCCCTCAATCCGGATGGAGGCGACATTCGCCGCGCTGCCTATCAGGGCGCGGGTCCTGTCTACGAACTGATCGAGCTGCGCCGCGCGTTCCAGTTTTTGGGCATGCTCGTCAAATGTTTCGCATAGCCGTTCCTGACGAAGGTTTTGATAATAGGCGCTTTTCTTCCATGCGGCGGCGTTGCGCGTGGTGAACCAGACAGTCACCGGCACGTCATGAACGATCTGCGCGCGCAAGGCCTTGACCGCACGCTCGATGAGCGGCGGCGCGGCGTCATAGCCGGTCACATGCTTGCGCCCGGGCAGATGCCCGATCAACGCCTCGGAACTGACGATCAGGGGGCGGTCATCCTGTGGGTCCACGACGGCAAAGGCGGCTGCGATGGCGTCTGAAAACGCGTCTAGAATAGGGTCATGCGGATGCGCCGAGAATTTGCGCGCAAGCTGCGTTGCCTCGGTCATGTCATCGTTGAACATCATCCGTAAACGGGGCTTTAGCCGCTCGCCCTGCGCCAGCAGGTTGCGCTGTAGCGTGCTGGTGCCGGTTTTGTGAAAACCGGGATGGATCAGAACATGACGCGGCATCGGGCGGATGTGGTCCTTTGGTCGGGTGGTCTCTGCCTATAGTCTTTTCCAAATGAATGGGACTTGCTCAAGACGATTTTGCGGCGCAAGCGGCACAGGTTCGGGCAAGACGTGCCGCGTTTCGCGTGATATGCCCCCCGAACGGGACAAAAGACGAGACCACGGGCTTTATGAAAACAGTTAGCATTCTTGGCGCCACAGGCTCCATCGGGCAGAACACCATCGACCTCATCGCGCGTCAGCCCGACGCCTATCATGTCGTTGCACTCACGGGCGGGCGTAACCTTGCGCAACTGGCCGAGGATGCGATCCGTCTGCGCGCCGAGGTGGCGGTCACCGGCTTTGACGAGGGGCTGCCCGAACTGCGCGAGCGCCTCGCCGGATCGGGGGTCGAGGCCGCAGCCGGGCAGGCCGCGCTGAACGAGGCCGCGGCACGCTCCGCTGATTGGGTCATGTCCGCCATCGTCGGGTTCGCCGGTCTGGAACCGGGGCTGCACGCGCTGCGCCATGGCAATACGCTGGCGCTGGCCAACAAGGAAAGTCTTGTCTGTGCCGGTGCGCTACTTATGCGGCAGGCGCGGGCAAGCGGCACCACGATCCTGCCTGTGGACTCAGAGCATTCCGCGATTTTTCAGGCGCTTGTGGGCGAGGATATGACAGCGGTAGAGCGCATCATCATCACCGCCTCGGGCGGGGCGTTTCGCGACTGGCCGCTTGACCGATTGCGCGGCGCGACACTGGCAGAGGCGTCGTCACATCCCAACTGGGCCATGGGACAGCGCATCACCATCGACAGTGCGAGCCTGTTCAACAAGGCGATGGAGGTGATCGAGACCCGCGAATTCTTTGGCGTGCGCCCCGATCAGATAGAGGTGGTGATCCACCCGGAATCGCTTGTGCATGCGCTGGTCGGCTTTCGCGACGGTGCGCTGATGGCGCATGTCGGCCCCCCTGATATGCGCCATGCCATCGGTTATGCGCTGCATTGGCCGGATCGTGGCACCCTGCCAGTCGAGCGGCTGGATCTGGTGAAAACCGGCCAGCTTACCTTTCGTGACGCGGATGAGGCGCGCCACCCTGCGCTGCGACTGGCGCGCGAGGTGATGGCCGCAGGCGGGCTGAGCGGCGCAATCTTCAACGCGGCCAAGGAAACAGCGCTGGACGGGTTCATCGAAAACCGCATCGGCTTTCTCGATATGGCCCATGTGGTCGAGGATGTGCTGCACCGCCTGTCGGGCGATATGGTGGACAGCGCCGACATGACACTGGACGCTGTCCGTCACATCGACACGCTGGCGCGGCAAGCGGCATGGGACGTGATCAAAGGGGTGCAGGTCTAACGGGCGGGTTTCGCGTTCGCGACCAAGTGAGACAGCCAAGCAGGTCGTCACACGGTCGGGTGTATCTCGGCCAATCTGGTCGTCTGTCCGGCACATCCGCCTTGATCCACTATTTCCGCCGGACGCGCGATAGGATAGATCAAACCCAAACCCGCGTCTGTCCGCCCACCAGCGTGTCAGACGCCTATCTGGATCAAGCCATCGCCGCGCTCGACGGGACACGTCACCGCCAAGCGCCGGCCCTGCGGGAGCACGCTTCATATGTCAAAAATCATCATCACCTGCGCCATCACCGGGTCGATCCACACGCCCTCTATGTCGCCGCATCTGCCCTTTACCCCGGACCAGATCACCGAGCAGTCGCTTGATGCCGCTGAGGCGGGGGCCGCGATCCTGCACCTACATGCGCGCGACCCGGAACATGGCAAGCCCTCTGCGCTGCCAGAGCATTTCACCGCCTTTCTGCCGCGCGTCAAACAGGCCACCGATGCCGTGCTGAACATCACCACCGGCGGCAATGCGTCGATGACGCTGGATGAGCGTCTGGCAGCCCCCAAGCAGGCAGAGCCGGAAATGTGCTCGCTTAACATGGGGTCGATGAATTTCGCCACCTATCCCGCAGCCGAGCGTGTCACCGAGTGGCGGTTTGACTGGGAGAAACCCTATCTTGAGGCATCAGAGGATGTGGTGTTCAAGAACACGCCCCGCGATATCGCCCGCGTGCTGACAGAGATGGGCGAAGAGCGCGGCGCGCGGTTCGAGTTCGAATGCTACGACGTAGGCCATCTTTACATGCTGCGCCATTTCGCGGATCGCGGGCTGGTAAAGGCGCCTTTCTTTGTGCAGTTCGTCTTTGGCGTGTTGGGCGGTATTGGCCCGGACCCGGAAAACCTGATGCATATGAAGCGGATGGCCGACAAGCTTTTTGGCGACGACTATATTTTTTCTGTGCTGGCGGCGGGGCGGCACCAGATCCCGATGATCACCATGGCCGCAAGCATGGGCGGGCATGTGCGCGTTGGGCTGGAGGATAGCCTTTATATCTCGCGCGGCACGCTGGCGCGGTCCAACGCGGAACAGGTGTCCAAGATCCGCCGCATCGTCGAGGATCTGGGCCGTGAGGTGGCAACCCCGCAGGACGCCCGCGAGATGCTGGACCTGAAAGGCGGTGACCGCACGGCGATCTGAGCGGAATAGGCGCCAGGTTGAGCAAGGGTGAAGGCCTGTTTCTAGGGTCGCCGATGGCCATATAATCCCCGGCACGGCGATCCGTACTGTGGCAAGGCATCGTCTATGTGAGATGCTTGGTCGTAGCCTGACCTGTACCCGCGAAAATTGCCAAAACGCATCTTGGCAAGACCGCGTGGCAGTGCCATCACCCTGACAAGGATCAGCCAGCACAAGGGACGGTCATGGCATATTCCCGTTACGCGATTTACTACATGCCGCGCGATGGCGACCTTGCGACATTCGGTGCGCATTGGCTGGGCTGGGACGCGGCACGCGGCTGCGAGGTGCCGCAACCGGATGTGCCAGAGCTTGAGGCGCTGACGCGCACGCCGCGCAAATACGGCTTTCACGGCACGCTGAAACCGCCCTTTCGGCTGGCACCCGGCACCACGCCCCAAACGTTGTCGCAGGTCGTGGCCGCGCTTGCCAAAACCGTGACACCCGCCACGGCGCCGGGGTTACAGCTCAGCCGCCTTGGCCGTTTTTTTGCGCTGACACCTGAGGGGGATGACACCGGCATCGCCCGTGTCGCGGCGGCCTGCGTGACGGAATTGGACAGCTTTCGCGCGCCTCTGAATGCTGATGAACTGGCAAAGCGGCGCAAATCCCCCCTGTCGCCCCGGCAAGAGGTATTGTTGGAGGAATGGGGTTATCCTTATGTGCTTGAAATGTTTCGGTTTCACCTGACCCTTACAGGGCAGGTCCCGCGCGAGGCGCAGGACGAGGTGGAGGCACGTATTCGCGCCCATCTGCCCGCGCTGCCCACCCCCTTTCCGCTGGAGGATATCGTGCTGTCGGGCGAGCGTCCCGATGGCCGGTTCGAGCTGGTGGAGCGGTTTGCGCTGACCGGCTAAGACCTAGCGGTCTGCCCGGCGGCCAAGCGCATCCACCAAGGTCCAAAGCGACAGGCTGAACGCCGCGAGCACCAGCAGCGCGGCGAACATCAGGTCCGTCTGGCCACGCCCGTTGGCCAGCAACATCAGGTGCCCCAGCCCCTTGGACGCCCCCACCCATTCCCCAAGGATGACAGCCAGCGGGGCGAAGGTCACTGCCAGCCGCAGCCCCGAAAAGAAAGCGGGGCGCGCATGGGGCAATTGCAGATGAATAAGCCTGCGCCACCGCGACGCCCCCGATTGCCGTGCCAGATCCTCTAGCGGTGTGGGCAGGCGCATCAACCCGTCAAAGAGCGCCGAGGCGATGGGGAAATAGGTCATCAGTGCGACGATGGCGATTTTCGATGCCGCCCCAAAGCCGAGCCAGAGCGTGATGACGGGTGCCAGCGCGAAAACCGGGATCGCCTGTGCCGCTGTCAGGGTTGGGCGCAGCACCGCACGCAGCCGGGGTGACAATGCCAATAGCAGCGCGGTTTCGACGCCAAGCAACAGGCCAAGCGCCAATCCCTGCAAGAGGTTGAGCGCCGAGGTTGCGGCGTTCTCGGTCAGGATCGTGCGATATTTCCAGAGCGCGAGGCCCACATCCCCCGGCGCGGGCAGCAAAAAGCGGGGTAGTTCCGCCAGCGTGACCAGCGCCTGCCAGAGACCCACCACCACGGCGATGCAGAGAAAGGCGGTCAGCGCGCGGCGGATCATGCCGGCGCCGTGTCGGGGCTGGTGTTCGACAGTTGCCGCCAAAGCCGCCCTTGCGCTGTCAGCGTGTCGGGCGCGTCGGGCAGGCGGGGGGCGGGGGCATCGGGCAACGTCACGGCGCGTGCGCCTTGCGTGGTCAGGATCCAGCAATGGTCAGCCAGTCGCACCGCCTCTGCCGGGTCGTGCGTGATCAGCAGGACCGTGCGCCCCGCCAGCAGCTTTGCCGCCAGATCCTGCATCCTGTGGCGGGTCAGCACATCCAGCGCGGAAAACGGCTCGTCTAGGATCATCACGGGCCGGTCATCATAAAGCGCGCGGGCCAGTGTCACGCGCTGGCGTTGCCCTGCGGACAGGGCGGCTGGTTTGCGTTGCTCAAGCCCGGCAAGCCCGGCGCGCGCCAGCAGGTCACGCGCCCTGTCGGACCTTATGCGCTGTCCTGCCAGCCGCGCGGAGATTACCACATTCTCCAGCACGGTGGCCCATGGCAACAGTTGATCGTCCTGCGACATCAGCCCGATCCCGACGGGGCGGCGCGCGGTGCCGGTCTCTAGCGTGCCATCCATCCGCGCGGGCGTCGGCAGCCCCGTGATCAGCCGCGCAAGAGAGGTTTTGCCAAGTCCCGACGCACCCAACAGAACAGACCATTTGCCCGCCATCAGATGCAAATCCAGCCCCGTCATCAGCCGGCCCGCCCCCAGCCGCAGATCGCCCCTGATGACGATACCCGTCACGGTGCGTGACCTGTCCCGAGCGCCATATCCCAAAAGCCGATTTCAAGCCGTGTCGCGGTGTGAAACCGATGGGCCAGAGCCTGCGCACGCGGCAACGCGACCCAATCCGCCCCAAGCCGCCGTTCCAGCGCCCCGTCGATGAGGCGGCCCACATCATGGCAAAGCCCCTGATACTCGGCCCCGCCATAGGTGGCGCACCACTCGGCATAAGGTCCGTCATTGCCCGCCAGCCGCGCGCCGATCTCGCCATAGCCAAGCACGCAAGGGGCGAGGGCTGCCATCAGGTCAAGAAAATTACCGGAATAGCCTGCCTCCAGCACATAACGCGTATAAGCCAGGTTGCCCGCCGCCTCGGGTGTCGCCTCCAGCGTGGCGCGGTCCATACCGTGGCGCGCGCAGATCTCTATGTGCAGGGGCATTTCGTCGTGCACGAGCGCGTGCAGCGTGGCGCTTGCGGCCTGCATTTCCTCCATGCTGTCGGCCTTGGCCGCCGCCAGCGCCCATGCGCGCGAAAAGTGGATCAAAAAGACGTAATCCTGTTGCAGGTAATAGAGAAACCGCTCCTGTGGCAGGCTGCCATCGCTTAGCTGCTCTACAAAGGCGTGCTGCGTGTAGGCGTTCCAATCCGCCCCGGCGCCCTCGCGCCAGAGCGCGAAGGCCTTTCCATAGTCCGCTGTCATTGCGTGGCCCCGGTGGCGGTGATGTCGATGGCAAGCGTCTCGGGGGCGATGATCTCCTCGACTGCGCCGCTCGACTTCAGGAACGTCTCGAACCTTGCATAGCGGCCCAGATCCAGCGCGCCGGGGCGCAGCGCGAACCGCGGCCATGTATCCCCCCAAGCGCGATCATTCAGCTCGTTGCGCAGCTCTGCGTCGCTGGCGGCAAAGATCTCCCACGCGGCCTGTGGGTCATTCACGATATCGGCTGCCGCGCGCTCTGTCGCGGCCAGAAACCGGGCCAGCATGGGTGCGTCCAACGTCTCGGCATTGGCCACGTAGATCAGTTCGTCATAGCTCGGTACGCCCTCGGCCTCGGGGAAATAACAGCGCCCCTCGTGACCTTCGATCGCCATCTGGTTCAGCTCAAAATTACGGAATGCGCCAATCACGCCATCGACTTGCCCCGACATCAGCGCCGGAGAGATCGACCAGCCGATATTGATGGTCTCGACAGTTTCCGGGTCCACCTCATTGTCGCGCAGCATCGCATCCAGCAGCATTTCCTGCACGCCCGCGACGGCAAAGCCGACCTTGCGCCCGGCCAGATCCGCCATGGTTTGCACCGGGCCATCGGCGCGCACCACAAGACAGGTGAGCGGCGTTTCGACCAACGTGCCGACCCGCACAAGAGGCAGCCCCTCACGGTGGTTGAGATGCAGTTCCGGCTGATAGGACACCGCCAGATCGACCTGTCCCGCGGCCACCATGCGTGGCGGCGCGTTGGGATCTGACGGTGTGATCAGCTCCACCTCCAGCCCTGCGGCAGTGAAATAGCCCTTTTCCTGCGCGACGATGATGGGCCCGTGATCAGGGTTCACGAACCAGTCGAGCATCACAGTCAGCTTGTCTTGGGCTGTGGCGGGGCCGCTCAGCAGGGCGAGGGCCAGAAAGGCGGAAAGAATACGGGTCATTCAGGTCTCCTTGGGGGTGAAACAGGGGGCACGGCAAGCAGGCTTATGGTGCCGTTCCAGCGTGCGGACAGTGCCTCGGCGGCGTGATAGGCGCGCAGGCCGGTCCGGCAGGCAAGCACCACGCGCGGGGCCGCGCCGGGCATGAGGTCGGACAGCCGCTCTGGCGGCAGGTGATGCGCGTTTGGGTGAAAGGGCGCCGACGCCTCTGTTCGCAGGTCGACGATCAGGTCGTCAGGCGTCAGATCCGTGGCGGCAACGAAAGCGGGGGCGAAACCCGGCTCTGGGGCCCTGTCAAACCGAAAGGCGGCGCTGCGCCATGTGCGTGCATCCAGCCGCAGCATCTGGCCCAGTGGGGTGGGTGACAGGCCCAGCAGGGTCGAGATCGCCATCTGCGCCTGCGCCGCGCCCACCATGCCCACGACCGGCCCCATGACACCCGCCGTGGCACAGGTGGCGGCGCTGTATGGCAGGTCGGGAAAGACCGCGCGCAGCGAGGGCGCACCGCCACAAAACCCGCCGACATAGCCCTCGAACGCAAGCGCCGAGGCCGAAATGAGCGGGTGGCCGATATCCCGGCAGGTATCCGACAGGGTAAGGCTTGCCGCGAATGTATCGGCGCAATCCAGCACCAGATCGGCCCGCATCACATGCGCCAGCGCATTGGCCGGGTCGAGCCAGTCTGTGACGGCATGCAGGGTCACATCCGGGTTGAGGTCCCGCAGGTGGGCGATGGCGGCCTCTGCCTTGGGGCGGCCCAGATCGGTCATGCGATAGAGTGGCTGACGATGCAGGTTCGTCACCTCCACTCGGTCGCCATCCATCACCGTGATCTCGCCCACGCCGGCACCCACCAGATATTGCAGCACCGGCACGCCCAAGCCCCCTGCGCCGACGACCAGCACGCGTGCTGTGCTCAGCCGGGCCTGTCCCCGTTCGCCCATCTCGGGCAGGGCGGTCTGGCGGGCATAGCGCGTCATCCGCAGACCTGCAGCCATTGGCGCATCCGCGCGTCTGGATCGTCGTGCAGCGTGATATCCGTCACCGCCGCCACGATATCCGCGCCCGCGTCGAACGCGCCGGGTGCCCGCGCCACGCTCATGCCGCCGATGGCGCAAAGCGGGATATCTGCGATCTTCGTTTTCCAAGCTGCCAGCCGATCCAGCCCCTGCGGTGCCCAAGGCATATCCTTGAGGATCGTGGGGTAAACCGGCCCAAGGGCGACATAATCGGGGCTGAGAGACAGCGCACGATCCAGCTCTGCCTCATCATGGGTGGACATCCCCAGCTTGATGCCTGCGCGCCGGATGGCGGGGATATCTGCGGTGTCGAGATCCTCTTGCCCCAGATGCACCCAGTCCGCGCCTAGATCTATCGCGTGCTGCCAGTGATCGTTGACCACCAAAAGCGCCGCATTCTGACGGCATGTATCCAGCGCCGTGGCAATCTCTTGGCGCAGGGCGTCATTGTCCATGTCCTTTACGCGCAGTTGCACCAGCCTGACACCAAGCGCGGTGGCGCGCGCGACCCAGAGCGCACTATCAAAGATCGGGTAAAACCTTGGCAAGCTCATAGCCATGCCCGCCCGATCACAGGGGTCGAGGGCTGCGCCATCTCGCGCACGGGCATCGGCCCGGCCCCTGCTGCCAACATGCCCGCCTGCGCACCCATGCCAAAGGCGCGGGCCATGGCAACAGGGTCTTGCGCCTCGGCGATGGCGGTGTTGAGCAGGATCGCGTCATAGCCCATTTCCATCGCTTGGGCGGCATGGCTGGGCAGGCCCAGACCGGCATCCACCACCAGCGGGATATCCGGAAAGGCGGCGCGCATCGCACGCAGGCCGAAGGGGTTGTTCAGCCCCTGACCCGATCCGATGGGCGCCCCCCACGGCATCAGCACGCGGCACCCCGCCTCGACAAGGCGCGCGGCAAGTACCTGATCCTCGGTGGTGTAGGGAAAGACCTTGAACCCGTCGGCACACAGCACTTTTGCCGCCTCCAGCAGGCCAAAAGGATCGGGTTGCAGCGTATTCTCGTCGCCGATCACCTCCAGCTTGATCCAGTCGGTCTCGAAATACTCGCGGGCCATCTGCGCGGTGGTGATCGCCTCGCGGGCGGAATGACAGCCCGCCGTGTTGGGCAGCACATGGATGCCAAGCGCGCGCACCATCTCGCGGAATGCCTCGCCGCTGCCGCCCTCGCGCCGCAAGGAAACGGTGGCCACCGATGCGCCGCTTTGCCGGAACGCGTCTTGCATCACCTGCGGCGACGGAAAGCGCGCGGTGCCAAGCATCATCGGGTTGTCCAACACGGTGCCATAAAAATCGCGCATCGCTCAGCCCCCCTGCATCGCGGTCAGAACCTCGATCCGGTCGCCATCGCTCAGGGGCATGTCGCCGCGCGCGGTGGCGGGCACGAACTCACCATTGAGCGCGGTGGCCACCCGCATTTCGCCCCAGCCAAGCAGGGTCAGCGCCTCTGCAAGGGTGGTGGCGGTGATGTCATGGCGCTCGCCATTGACCTCAATCTTCATGGAACAGGTCTCCTTTTTCTGCGGTGGCGAGGTATCGCGCGGCCTGTCGCGCCAGCGCGGGCGCCATCAGGTATCCGTGCCGAAAGAGCCCGTTGAGGTGCAGCACATTGCCCCGTTGCATCACGCGCGGCACATTGTCGGCAAAGGCCGGACGCAGATCGGCCCCCAGTTCCACGATCTCGGCCTCGGCGAAACGCGGATCGAGCGCGTAGGCGGTCGACATCAATTCCAGCGCCGCGCGGGCGGTGACGCCGCCTTGATGCGCGCTTTCCACTTGGGTCGCGCCCAGCATAAAAAGCCCGCCAGCGCGCGGCACGACATAGAGCGGGTGGCGCGAATGCAGCAGGCGGACGGGCCGCGTCAGCGTGATCTCGGTGGAGCGCAGCACGACCATTTCGCCACGCACAGCGCGCAGCGCGGGCAGGGCGGCCCGTGCGGCCATGCCCCGGCAATCAAGCACCGGGCCTTTGACGGTTGCGGGGTCAAGATCGGCGCGCTCGATCTCTACCCCATCCTCGGCCAACTGCGCTGTCAGATCGGCAAGCGCGCGGCGCGGGTCCAGATGTGCCTCGCCGGCGAAAAAGAGCGTGGTGTCGTGGCGGCGGTCCAGATCCGGCTCCAGCATGGCGATCCCGCTGGCATCCAGCGTCTCATGCCCGCCGGTGCGCCGGGCAAAGGCCGTCAGGTCGGCGCGGTCACGGGCGGGTGCCAGCACCAGTGAGCCGCGTGTGATCACCTCTGTCACTGCTGCCCATGCCTCTGCCGCCTCTTGGCCATGGCGGATCACAGGCTCTTCGGCCAAGGCCCCCTCGCAGTTGGGTGCCAACATGCCGCCTGCCCACCATGAACAGCCATGCGCGCCGGGCGTGCCGACACGGTCCACCAGCCGGGGGCGGATGCCGTGGGCCAAAAGGGCGCGCGCGGCCCATAGCCCGGCCACGCCTGCGCCGATGATGGTTGCGTCAGCCATCGGCCCAGATCCCGTGGAAATGATGCACCGGGCCGTGCCCTTGTCCCACGTCCAGACTGTCGGCCTTGGCGATGGCGCCCTGCAGATATGTATGGGCGCGGCCCACCGCGTCGGTCAGATCAAGGCCACGCGCCAGACCGGCAGCCACCGCCGCTGATAGCGTGCAGCCGGTGCCGTGGGTGTTGCGCGTCGTCTGACGCGGCGCGTCAAAGCGGGCGGTTGCCTCTGCCATGATCAAAAGATCGGTGCAGACCGCGCCCGCGCTATGCCCGCCCTTCATCAGCACGGCCTTTGCCCCAAGCGCGCGCAGCGCCGTGCCTTGACGGATCATTTCATCCTCGGTCGTGGCGGGGGCGCAATCCAGCAGGCGCGCCGCCTCGGGCAGGTTCGGGGTCAGGACCGTGGCGCGCGGCAGCATCCTCTCTTGCAGGGCGGCAATCGCCTCATCCGCCAGCAGCGCATCGCCGGATTTCGCCACCATCACTGGGTCGATCACCACAGGCCCGGCCCAATGCCTTAGCGCACCGGCGACAGCGTCGATCGTCGGGGCGTCGCCCAACATGCCGATCTTGATGGCCCTGATATCGAGGTCCGACAGCACCGCGTCGATCTGTGCCGCGATCATGTCGGGGCTGACTGCCGAGACCGCCGCGACGGTGCGGGTGTTTTGCGCCGTGATCGCCGTGATGGCGCTCGCGCCGTAAACGCCCAGGGCCGAAAATGTCTTGAGGTCGGCCTGAATCCCGGCACCACCGCCGCTATCGGACCCGGCGATTGTCAAAGCTTGCGCGTGCATCTCTGCCCTCCAGTTAAGGCGGGTCGCACACGGCATGAGACAACGGGAGAGACGCATGGCGGCGTCCTGGTTCCGTTCCCTACGCCGGAATGACCCGGATCAGGTTCGATGGGTCGGCTTGCGCCTCTCAGCCCTTGCGGGCACCCCAACGGAATTCGCCTCAGACGTAGCAGCCAAATTGTGGCCGGTCAACGGGATCGCATCGGCCTACCGCCCCTCGATCTTGATCGAATAGCTGCGGGTCGCGCCCTGTGGCGGGGCGGGGAACGGTGCGGCGCGCTGCACCACTGTCAGCGCCGCCCGGTCCAACCTGTCAGAGCCGGAGGACCGGGCAAGCCCGACCGCGCTCAACCCGCCGTTCCGGTCTATGGTAAAACGCACAAGCGCGGCGCCGCGTCCCTTTGACCGGGGGCGCAAAACACGAGCCAGATGGCGCATCACCTTGCCGGGATAGTTGCTGGCTGCGGCGTTGCCCTCTGCCGTGCTGCGCGCGCGGACCTGCCCGGTTGTCTGCGCTGGGCTGGCCGTCTCGCGCGCTGACGTGCTGCCGCGCGTGGCGTCGCGTGTGGCATTGTTGCCTGCGCGGCTGCTGGCGCTTTGTCGTGGCTCTGGCTTGGTTTTTTGCCGTGCGGTGGCCCGCTCTGGCGGGCGCGGGCGCGATTGAGGGCGCAGAGAGGTTTCCACCGCCTGCTCTGATCCGGGTGTTGCTTTGACGCGATCCGGCGTGGCGGCCTTGGCTATGTCCGGTCTCGTCGGTGTCACAGCCTGTGTTGCGGTTACCGCTGGCGTCCGGGCGCGCGCGGTCGGGGGTGTCTCTTCTGGTTCTGCGGCTTTTGTGGCTGTCGCGGTAACGGGCTGCGCTGTTCCCGATGCCATGTCGGCAAAGCTGCTGCCGAGACTGGCCTCGACCGTGCCGCCGCCCTCGATCGCGATGGCCTCGGGCGTTTCGGACACCCCAAGACCCATCCCATGCAGGCCCAGTGCCGCGACCCCGCAAAACAAAGCGACCAGACGGGAGGTGCGGATCATTGCAGCCCCCGTTCTGTCACCATGACGATATTTTGCGCCCCGGCCCGGCGCAGCGCCTCGCCCAGTTTGATCAGGTCTGAGGCGGGCAAACCGGCATCGGGCACAAGGCGCACTGTCCCGTCCTGTGCACCGGGTTCCAGCGCCATATAGGCCGCGGCATTCGTCAGACCCCGACCGCGAAAGGCCAGCCGCCCGTCGGCATGCACCACCAGCGCATCGGGCGGCGCGCGTCCCTCAAGATCCTCGGTTTCCACCAGCTTCAGCTTGCCATCAAGCGGCGGTGCCAGCGTGGCGGCGGCCATGAAGAAGATCAGCATCAGAAAAACGATGTTGATCAGCGCGATGGTCGGCTCGCGGCGGGGGCGGGGGGCAGATGGTTTCATGATGGCACCAGCACCTGCACCGACAGGCCCGGCACCCGCCGCAAGGTCAGCAGCAGATCGGTCAACCGCTGTGCAGAGACATCCGCGCCGGTGCTGACCAAGGCCCGTGTCGCGCCACCGTCAAGCTGGCCGATCACCTCTGCCAAGCTGTCCAATGTCGTGTCCTGCGCGTTCACCCGCAGGCTGTCTGCGCGCAGCTGAACAAAGATCGGCTGCGTGTCTGACACAGCCCCTTGCCCGGTGCCGCCGGTGGCAAGGTCGACCTCTGCAAAGTGTGAAAAGGTCGATGACAGCATGAAAAACAGCAACAGCAGAAAGATCACGTCGATCAGCGACGTCAGGGACATCCTGCGTCTGACAAAGGGATTTTTACGCACTTTGCGGCACCATGTCGCCCGACGGGGCGGCCATGGCCGCGCCGCGTTTGTAAGGGCGCAGCGCCACGCTGAGCGCGTGATCGGCCAGTGCGCGTTCCTCGGCCATGCGGGAGTCGAACCACGACAGCACCACAGAGGCCGGCATCGCCACGGCCAGCCCCGCCGCCGTTGTCAGCAAGGCCACCCAGATCCCGCCAGCCAGCAGTGACGGGTCCACCTGTGAGCCCGCCGATTGCAGCGCCTGAAACGCCTCGATCATGCCCAGAACCGTGCCGAACAGGCCCAAAAGGGGCGTCACCTGTGC
Source organism: Roseovarius sp. (assembly GCA_965656855.1). Lineage (GTDB taxonomy): Bacteria > Pseudomonadota > Alphaproteobacteria > Rhodobacterales > Rhodobacteraceae > Roseovarius. The sequence goes on along the minus strand of CBFHML010000030.1, from coordinate 3,896 downwards.
GACCATGTCGAGAAAGCGAAAGCCGCGCTCCAAACGCGAAAATCGCAGCTCGGCCTCGGCCTCTATCCGGTGGCGTTCGGCCGTGTCGGGCATTGCGGTCTGGCCAAAGGCGCGGGCGATGACCGGCGCGAGATAGCTGTGCGACGTGTCCAGACTGCGATGGGCGGCTGGCGCATCGCCACGGTCCCACGCTGTCATGGCGGCGCGCAGCGCGTGATGGCGTCCGACGCCAGAGGCGCGGAATTGCCAGATCTTGTAGATCACCACGCCCAGTGTCGCCACCGAGATGGCGAGGATGATGGCGATCACCGGCCCGCCGGTTTCGATCAGGGCGCTCAGGCGCGCATATGCGATGTCGAGGCCGGTCATCCCGTCACCTCCACATCCGTCTTGGTCGACAGGCGCAAATGTTCAAGGCAGGTGGCGGGCGACAGGCTTTGGCCCTCACAGGTGCCGATCCCATTGACCAGCACCTCGCCGATCGCGGCGCAGGACTGCCCGGTCAGATCGAATTGCCGGACGCGGGGCCGCCCCTCTGGCAGCGCGCCAAAATCGAAAAGGGTCATGCTGGCCACGCGCCCCTGCGCGTCAAAAAGAACCGCCTCTGCCACCAGCGCGTCGATATCCGCGCCCAGGTGATTGCGGATCACAAAGGTGAGACGACACCCAACGGCGCCGGTGTCCGACAGGGTGTTGAGCGTCAGGTCAAGCGCGGATGTGGCGGTCCGGAGGGCGTCACGCGTCTCAGCGAGGGCTGGGGCGGCAAACACGGTCAGCGCAAAAATGGCGGTCACGACAGGGCGGACAAAGGCGCGGCACGGCACAGTCATGGCATACTCCTTTCAGCCCTTGGGATCAGGGCGTGTGGGAACCGAATGGCTGGCAATGGGCTGGCACGGTCAATGGAAACGCGCACCGGTATGGGCGCGGATTGTTCCCCGTGTAAAGCGTTCCGATAAAAAGAGTCAACAATCTGCGTGCCACGTCCTGCATTGCGGCTTTGACAAGGTCACAGCCCGTTTTGAACCCCTGTAGGCAAAGGATGCTTGCATCGCGCCTTTATCTTTACTAAATTACTCGGGAAAGGGTCACTCATGTCTGCACTGCCACATTCGTCTGCTTCTGCATTGTCCACGCCCGCAGGCGCTGGCCTGTATCAGGCGCGCAATGCGGGCAGGGCACTGCGCGTGTCGCGCAAGGGGCTGTGTGACATGTCGCCATTGTCCCGGATCGTGCTGCTTTGCCAAAAGATGACAGGCCGCAGGATGATCTTCTTTTCTCCAGACGATCCAGACCAAAGCTTTGATGAAAGATGGCTGCTTGCTGTGATCGATGCGGTGCGTCGCGCAGATGCGGATAGCTACAAGTTTTTGCTTTTGTCGCGGATGAGCGCGGAGCGCGCCAGCGCGCTGCATTTTCCATTGTGTGGTCTGGTGCGTCGCCTCGACAATTCGGGGGAATGATTTACACTGAATGGCAAGCCAGCCGTCGCCAGCCATCAAAGCAAACAAAGGAGTCTTTCATGACTGAACCAGCATCCGACCTGAGCACGTCGGCCCGCGAGGCGATCTGCGATGCCCTGAATCAGTGCGTTGCCGAAACGGCCGTCACAACCATGCTTGCGCAGAACTTTCACTGGAATGTCACCGGCATGGCCTTTGGCCCGCTGCACGCCCAGTTCCAAGAGATTTACGAGGATCATTTCACCGCGCAGGATGATCTGGCTGAGCGCATCAAGGCGCTTCAGGGCCACGCGGAGGGTATGCTGGAAAGCATGCTGAAGCGCTCCAAGGTCGAAGAGCATGACGGCCATGCCGATGACAAGACCATGATCGCCGCCCTCGTGAAGGCGCAAGAAACGCTATCCGCGTCCCTCGCCGGTGCTGGTGAACTGGCCGCCAAGAGCGGCGACACCGTGACAGAGGATCTGTGCATCGAACGGGGCCGCACGCATGACAAGTTTGCGTGGCTTCTGCGGGCGCATATTCAGTAAGACCTCAGCTTTTCGGGGGGAACGGCGCGCCCTTTTTGGCGCATTTCTTGGCATAGGCTTTGTGCCAATGTTTAAAGCCGCCCATCACCTCTTGCTGCGCCATGAGCATTTGAACGAAGCCCGCTTTCTGAGCGGGCTTCTTTATGTTTTTAAACAGCGATTTCTGCGCCTTGTTCATGCCGCAGCCAATACAATGGCCCTCGCGCCTGAATTTGCAGACATCGATGCAAGGGGAGGGAGTTTTGCTCATGGCTATTTCGTCAGGATCAGTTTGTCGTTTCGCGTCAGGCGAAGGGTGTAGACCGTTTCGTCATGCCTCAAAAAGGCGCGCCCATCGGGGCCAAGCAGCGTGTGCACATCTATGACCGGTATCGTCCCTGAGAGGGCGGTCGCGGTCGTATCTTGGCTGTCGGTCATGTCGAATCCTTTATTCCTGATAAATATAGTCGGAATAAACGGAGGTCTCAAGACAAGCGCGCGAGGTCAGGCAGTTTTCCGCGCTTTGCAAAAAATCAAGGCGCTCCATGTCGCCCAAATATCGGGCGGTATACGTTTGTATTCGGCTAAGTCATTGATGCGACGATTAAATCCATTTCCATTTGCGGGCTTAACCGTTACACAAACTCTAAATGCAAACCGCAGGGGGCTGTTGCCGCCCTGTCTTGTGGCCGATGTAGCGTTTGCGGGCGATACATGACGCGTCCGGAGTAGAGTCAGGATCAATCCATGCCCCCCATCGAAGACCATCCGCTGCGCTACAAGCTCACCAACGAGATGCACGCGCGGCCCTTCCCATCGCTGGAGGTGCCTTGCACGGCGGTTTTTCTGGCGGTCAAACGGCTCGAATCCGCAGCCGGGCGTGACACAAGCGCCGATCTGGATCACCTGATTCAGCTGCTGGACCGCTACGGCGCACCTCATCCACAGCCGGGTGCCTCGCACTACTCGGGTCAGATCGGGCGACACCACCTGAAATGGGAAAGCCACACAGAGTTCGTCACCTACACCGCCTTTCGGGATGGTGTGAGCGACCGGGCCTTTGATCCCGCTGAATTCGAGGTTTTCCCCGACGAATGGCTCAAAGACGCTCCCGGCCATCGCATGACCTCGGCGCTTATTCGTGTTGACCGGCTCAAGGATGATGCCAGCCTGCGCGACGAGCTGACCGACTGGTTCGTGGCCGATAGCATCGCCGTGGCGCGCGTTCTGGACAATACCGCTGTGATCGCCGGTGACTTTCACATTGATCCGGCGGGGCATCTGCGGTTTCTCGTGGCCGCCTCGCCCGAGGCCGGCGCGCGCCGTGTGGGCCGTATCACCCAGCGCCTGTGCGAGATCGAGACCTACAAGGCCATGTCGATGCTGGGCTTTGCGCGCGTGCGGGAAATGAGTCCGACGCTTGGCGCGCTCGACCAGCGGCTGACACATATGGTGGGCGACATGCCGGGCGGTGCCACCCGCGCCGAGGATACGCTCGACAATCTGCTGGCGATTTCGGCAGAGCTGGAAGGCATGATCGCGCGCTCGTCCTACCGTTTCGGCGCGACGGCGGCGTATGAGCAGATCGTCAAGCAACGCATCGCGGTCATGCGCGAAGAGCGGTTCGACGGGCGGCAGACATTCCATGAATTCATGATGCGCCGCTACGATCCGGCCATGCGCACGGTGCTGTCGGCCAAGGATCGGCTGGGGGCGATGGCCGACCGGGCGATCCGTGCGGGCGACCTGCTGCGCACCCGCGTGGATGTGGAACGCTCTGCCCAGAATCAGGCGCTGTTGGAAAGCATGAACCGCCGCGCGGACATGCAGCTTCGCCTGCAACGCACGGTCGAGGGGCTGTCGGTGGTGGCGATCAGCTATTACGCCGTGTCGCTGGCCAGCTACGTTCTTTATCCGGCGGCAG
>CBFHML010000029.1:0-11928 GCA_965656855.1 Roseovarius sp. | reverse complement strand
CGGCAAAGCCGGCCACGGCCAGTGTGATGCGATAGGAATTCTGCGAGGTCTGTTCGATATTGAAGGGCGGATACCCCTCGTTGCCGGATTTCGCGTTGCGTTCCAGCAACCGTTCAAGCTGTTCGAACCCCAGCATGTAGGGATGCGACCCCAGCGTTAGTTTCGTCATGGGCGTGTCCTTGTCCTTCAAAAGCGACAGTCCGTGTTTCAGCGCCCCATCAGGCGACGCATTGGGATTAACATGGGGTCGGATGGCCCGCTCTGCAAGGTCTTTGCGGGCCGGGCAAATCGCGCTATACCTTGGGTTCTCGCACTCTAGGAGGAGTCGGACGACGATGAATGCCTTTCGCGACCTGTCCATGGCGTCAGAAGAGGTTCTGCTGGTAGAGTTGGAGGAATTCCGCCGCCAGCATCGCGATCTCGACGAGGCGATCACGGCGCTCGTAGAGAAGGCGACCGCCGACCCCCTCACGATCAAGCGGCTCAAACAGCAGAAACTGCGCCTCAAGGATCGCATTTCTTGGATCGAGGACAGGCTTTATCCCGATATCATTGCGTAGCTCGGTTCGATGCGTATAGTTCACGCTTCCTGAAGCGAAAGGTGCGGCATGAGCAAGGTCGAAGTCGGTATCATAATGGGCAGTCAGTCGGACTGGCCTACGATGCGCAAAGCGGCGGAAATACTGGATGAACTCGGCGTGCCTTATGAGGCAAAGATCGTCTCAGCTCATCGTACGCCGGACCGGCTTTGGGACTATGGTATTAAGGCCGCTGACCGCGGACTTAAGGCGATCATCGCGGGGGCTGGCGGTGCGGCGCATCTGCCGGGGATGATGGCCTCCAAGACGCGCGTGCCGGTCATCGGCGTGCCGGTCCAGACCAAGGCGCTGTCGGGCGTCGACAGTCTTTATTCCATTGTGCAGATGCCACGTGGCTTTCCGGTGGCAACCATGGCGATTGGGGCCGCAGGCGCCGCGAATGCGGGTCTGATGGCGGCGGGCATCCTTGCGAATGAGGATGCAGAGCTTGCTGCGCGGTTGGATCGCTGGCGCGCGGATCTGTCCGCTTCGATTCCGGAGGCGCCAAGCGATGACTGAGCCGCTACCCCAAGGATCGGTGATCGGTATCCTAGGTGGCGGGCAACTGGGCCGGATGCTGTCTGTGGCCGCCAGCCGTCTAGGCTTCAAAACCTGCATATTCGAGCCGGGTGGCGATTGCCCGGCAAGCCACGTGGCCAATTTCCACCTCAAGGCGGAGTACACTGACGACGCGGCCCTGCGTCAGTTCGCAGGCGCGGTCGATGTGGTTACCTACGAGTTTGAAAACATCCCCACCTCGGCGCTCGATCTGCTGGAGGGGGAAATCCCGATTCGTCCGGGACGCGAGGCGCTGCGCATCAGTCAGGACCGCCTGACCGAAAAGGATTTTCTGCGTGATCTGGGGCTTTCCACCGCGCCCTACGCGGCGGTTGATGATCTGGACGGGCTGCGCGCGGCCATGGACCGGATCGGCCTGCCCGCCATCCTGAAAACCCGCCGTTTCGGGTATGATGGCAAGGGGCAGGTGCGCCTGACCGACGCATCACAGGCCGAGGCCGCAATCGCCGACATGAACGGTGTGCCCGCGATCCTCGAAGGGTTCGTCGACTTCAGCCACGAGGTGTCGGTGATCGGCGCGCGGGGCATGGATGGGGCCGTGTCCTGCTTTGATCCCGGTGAAAACGTACACCGCGACGGCGTCCTGCACACCACCACCGTCCCCGCCCGGCTAAGTGCGGCGCAACGCACCGATGCGGTTATTCTGACGGGCAGGGTTCTCAACGCGCTCGACTATGTCGGTGTCATGGGTGTGGAGCTGTTCGTCACGCCCAAGGGCCTTATCGTGAATGAGATTGCGCCGCGCGTGCACAATTCCGGCCACTGGACGCAGCAGGGCTGCACGGTCGACCAGTTCGAGCAGCATATCCGCGCCGTTGCAGGTTGGCCGCTGGGCGATGGTGCCCGGCACACGGATGTGGTGATGGAAAACCTGATCGGTGACGACATGGACCGGGTTTCGCAGATAGCAAAAGACCCCGACAGCAGTCTGCATCTCTATGGCAAGGCCGAGGCCAAGCCGGGCCGCAAAATGGGGCATGTCAACCGCGTACAGCCTCGCCAGACCGGCTAGAATGCGGCTGTTCTTGCTGAGCAGTCTGACGATGCTGGCCTTTGCGGCCAACTCCGTACTTAACCGTATGGCGCTGGCCGGTGGGCATATCGAGGCCATACCATTTGGCACGATCCGCCTTGTCGCCGGGGCCGCGATGCTGGCGGTCCTATGCTTTGCTCTGCGCGGCGGTTTGCGGCTTGGTGGGCCGGGACGGGCCGTTGGCGTGACGGCTCTGGTCATGTACATCTACGGCTTTTCGCTGGCCTATGACGCGCTCGATGCGGGGCTGGGGGCGTTGATCCTGTTTGGCATGGTGCAGCTGACGATGTTCACCAGCGCTGTGCTTCACCGCGAGCCTGTGCCACCGCTTCGCTGGGCCGGGGCACTCTTGGCGCTTCTGGGGCTTGGCTGGCTGATGTGGCCGGGGCAGGTGGTGCAGGTCAGCGCGGGTCATGCCGCGCTCATGGCGCTCGCCGGTGTCGCATGGGGCGTCTATTCACTAGCCGGGCGTCATGCCGATGACGCGCTGGCTGCAACGGCGGCGAATTTCGTGGTCGCGGCGCCGGTTGGGATCATCGCGCTGGCCCTGTTGCCCGCATCGGGCAGCGGCGGGATGAGCGGCACAGGCCTGATGTTGGCCGTTCTTTCGGGGGCGGTTACATCCGGTCTGGGCTACGCGCTCTGGTACGGCGTGTTGCCGCGTCTGCCCGCCTCGGTAGCTGCGGTCATGCAGCTGACAGTGCCGATCATTGCCCTTTTGGGCGGGGTCCTCTTGCTGAATGAAGTCATCACCTTGCGCATCGCGCTTGCCTCAGCGCTGGTGCTGGGCGGTGTTGCGCTGTCTGTCTTGCCACGCCGAAGCGCCTAGCCGGGTAGGATCACTTCCAACGGATCATAGTCAAACCCGCCGCCAAAGGCGATCCGGGGCAGGCTGTCAGGCTTGACGCGCAGACCCTCCATCTCGGCGCGGGTAACAAAGCGGCGACGAGTCACCACCTTTTCGGGGTCTTCCCAATCGTCGCGCAGCGTGCCCGCGACAAGCGTACAGCGAAAGAAAAGATCCACCTGATGATAGCCGCTGTCCGGGTCGTGGAACTCGTTGATAAGACAAGGCGCCCCGACGCGGATATCAAGCCCCGTTTCCTCATGCACCTCACGCCGCAGATTATCCGGCAGGGACGCGCCCGGCTCTGCCCCACCACCGGGCGCGCACCAAAGGTCACTGCGATCACCGGGGAAGGCGTTAACCAGCAAAAGCCGGTTTTCGTGCAAAAGCACGGCGCGTGTGGCAAGACGTATCGGCATCATGGCTCCGATGTGGGTGAATGGGGCTGTCATAGCGCGGGGTTTGCGCCTATCTCAAGGGCGATGAAAAATCTTCTGGTCCTTGCCCTTGCTGCCATCCTGCCATGGTCTGCCGCGCCCGCGCGGGCAGATTGCGTCGTGTTGTTGCACGGGCTGGCACGGACCGATGCATCCTTTATCCTGATGGAAGAAGCTCTAAAAACCCAAGGGTACACCACGTTTCGAGCCGAATACCCCTCGACCAAGCAACGGATTGCACGACTGGCGAATGAAACTCTGCCCGACGCGACACGGGCCTGTGGTGATGCCACGGTCCATTTCGTCACCCATTCGATGGGCGGTATCCTGCTGCGGTTCTGGTTGCGGGATAACCGGCCCGACAGGCTGGGCCGGGTCGTGATGCTCGGCCCGCCGAATCAAGGATCGGAACTGGTGGATGAACTGGGCGGGCTGGAGCTGTTTGCATGGCTGAACGGTCCGGCGGGCATGCAGCTTGAAACCGGCGCAAACAGCCTTGCCGGGCGCTTGCCCGCGGTCGATTTTCCCTTGGGCGTGATCGCGGGGACGCGGTCGCTCAATCCGTATTTCTCTTCGCTGATCGAAGGGCCGGATGATGGCAAGGTGTCTGTCGCCTCGACCCGGGTGAATGGCATGAAAGATCACATCACTCTGCCGGTGAGCCATACATTCATGATGAACAATCCGCTGGTGATTGCGGAAGTGCTCGAATTTCTTGAGGTGGGCAGTTTCGACCATGACATGGATCTGGGCGATCTGATCTGGGGCGGGCCATGACGCCGGATTTGCGGCTGACAGGCGCGCAGGTTTTGCGCCCCGAGGGGCTGGATGACGCGCCCCTGTCGCTGTCAGGCGGCTTGATCGCCGACGCTGGTGGGCGCGATGTGGACCTGTCGGGCTTTGTCGTGCTGCCGGGGATTGTGGACGCGCATGGTGACGCGTTCGAGAAACATCTCGCACCACGGCGGGGCGCGATGAAAGACCTCGATCAGGGGCTGTTGGCGACCGAGGCGGAATTGGCGGCCAACGGCATCACGACCGCGACGCTGGCGCAGTTTTACAGCTGGGAAGGCGGAATGCGCGGTGCGGAATTTGCCGAGCGCGTGTTCACCGCACTGCAAGAGGTCGGGCCAAGGCTGGGCACCGACATCCGGGCGCAACTGCGGTTCGAGTTCTCGATGGTGAATGACTATGACGCGGTCGCCCACATGGTGGCCCGCTTTGCCATCCCCTATGTGGTGTTCAACGATCACTTGCCGCATGAGGCGCTGTCAGAGGGCAAGCGCCCTCAGCGCCTGACGGGACAAGCCCTGCGCATCGGCAAGAACCCTGAAAAGCACCTTGCGGACCTGCAGGCGCTCTATGCAGGACTGTCCGAGGTGCCAGAGGCGCTTGAGCTGCTGATGCCGATGCTGGCGGAACTGGGCGTGTTGATGGGCAGCCATGATGACCGCACCCACGCGGACCGCACCCTATGGCGCGCGCGGGGGGCCAAAGTGGCGGAGTTCCCCGAGACGATGGAGGCCGCAGAGGCGGCCAAAGAGGCGGGGGATCCGGTGGTTCTGGGGGCGCCCAACCTTGTGCGGGGCGGCTCGCACAAGGGCAATGTCTCGGCGCTGGATCTGGTGGCGATGGGGCTGTGCGACGCGCTTGCCTCTGACTATCACTACCCGTCGATGCGGCGCGCGGCGTTTCTGCTGGCTGATGGCGGCGTGCTGTCGCTGGCAGGCGCATGGGGGCTGATCTCGGACGGGCCGGCGCGCCTGCTGGGTCTTGCCGATCGTGGCCGTCTGACGCCGGGGATGCGCGCCGATCTGGTCGTGCTGGATGAGACCAGTCGCGATATCTGCGCCACGCTGGCGGGTGGGCAGGTCACCTATATGAAGGGCGAGGCAGCCGCGCGTTTCCTGAGCGTTTAGGCCAAAATCCACACCGCTGGCCTAGATATCCTTCATCAGGCGTAGCGCGTCATAGACGGCGGCATGGGTGTTTCGCGAGGAAACCGCGTCGCCGATGCGAAAAAGCTGAAAGCCGCTTGGCCCGCCATTGGCGGTTTGCGGACGGCCCGCAACAAGGGCGTCGTAGTCAAGCACACCCAGATTGACCGAGGCCGGTTTCAGCTCAAAATACAGCTCATCGAGCGGGGTGGTGCCGTTGTTGACCACGACCTGATCCACCACGCGTTCGCGGCGTTCCTCGCTCGCGTAATCAGAGCCGAGCACGGCACGCAGGCGATTGCCGTCACGCGCCAGTTCCGTCACCCGCCATGCGACGGTAAAGATCACGTCCCGCGCTTGCAGTTTGCGCATGAAAGGCACCATCGTGATCCCGGATACCTCGGTGCTGGCTGCGCAATAGGGTGTCACGATCTCGACCTTGGCCCCGGCATCGGTCAGTTTCTCGGCGGCTTGCAGGGCGGCGTAATCGCCGGTCTCGTCATGGATCAGCACCTCGTCGCCCGGCTTTACATCACCTGACAGGATGTCCCACGGCGTCACCGCCAAATCGTTGCCCGCCGTCAGCGTATCGTCCTGTGGCAGGCCGCCCGTGGCGATGATCACCACGTCTGGCCCGGTCTGTGTCACGTCTGATGCCTCGGCGTAGCTGTTAAAGTGGAACGTGACGCCAAGCGCCTCGCATTGCGCCATGCGCCAGTCGATGATGCCGATCATATCCTTGCGCAGAGACGTCTGGGATGACAGCCGCACCTGCCCACCGGGCTGATCGGCGGCCTCGAACACGGTGACCTTGTGACCGCGCTCTGCGGCGACGCGTGCTGCCTCTAGCCCCGCAGGCCCTGCCCCAACGATGGTCACGCGTTTGGGCGTGTCGGCGTGGGTGATCTTGTGCGGCATCTCTGCCTCGCGCCCGGTGGCCGGGTTATGGATGCACAGCGCCGCCTTGCCGTAATAAATCCGCCCAAGACAGTAGGTTGCGCCGACGCAGGGGCGGATATCATGCTCGCGGCCCTCTTGCAGTTTCTCGACGATATGCGGATCGGCGATATGGGCGCGGGTCATGCCGACCATATCAAGCTGGCCCGTGGCGACCGCGTGGCGTGCGGTGGCGACATCTGCGATTTTTGAGGCGTGAAAGGTCGGCAGGCCAACCTCGGCCCGGACACGCCCCGCGAAATCCAGATGCGGGGCGGATCGCATGCCCTGAACTGGGATTACGTCGGCCAGTGCGGCATCGGTATGAATGCGGCCCCGGATCACGTTGATAAAGTCGATCAGGCCCGCATCCTTTAGGTGCCGGGCAAAGGCGACGCCGTCCTCAAGCGGCAGGCCGCCGGGGGCATCCTCATCCGCGACAAACCGCAGCCCGATGATGAATTCCGGGCCAACCCGCTTGCGGCAAGCGCTCAGCACTTCGGTGGCAAAGCGCATACGGTTGGAAAAATCGCCACCCCAAGGGGCGGGCTGGGTGTTGGTCAGCGGGCTCAGAAACTGGTCGAGCAGATGGCCGTAGCATTCGATTTCGACCCCATCCAGACCGGCGGCCTGCATCCGCTCGGTCGCATCGGCGAAATCGCTGATGATCCGCTCGATATCCCAATCCTCGGCCACCTTGGGAAAAGCGCGGTGCGCCGGTTCACGGAAGGGACCGGGCGAGACGGTCGGCAGCCAATCGCCCCCGTCCCAGACCGACCTGCGCCCGAGATGGGTAAGCTGGATCATCACCGCGCAGCCATGTTCGTGGCAATCATCCGTCAGCTTGCGCATCCACGGCACGATCTCGTCGGTGTAGGCGAGAATATTGCCAAAGACTGGCGGGCTGTCGCGTGACACCACGGCCGATCCTGCGGTCATGGTCAGCGCCAGACCGCCCTTTGCCCGCTCCAGATGATATAGCCGATAACGGTCTTTCGGCATCCCGTCCTTGGTATAAGATGGCTCATGACTGGACATCATCAGCCGGTTTTTCAGCGTCAGATGCTTGAGCTGAAAAGGCTGAAGAAGCGGGTCATTGGCCATGCGGGTCATCCTTCTGCGCTGGCGGCCCAATCCCAGTACATCTCGCGCACGCGGCGGGTAACAGGGCCGATCTGGTAATTCGTGTCGTCAAAGGCGGTGACCGGGATCACCTTCATCATGTTGCCCGACAGGAAAACCTCGTCGGCGTCGTGGAAATCATCGAAAGACATCACGCATTCATGCACCGTTGTGCCATCGGCGCGCAGGTTGGCGATGTGGCGCGCGCGGGTGATACCGGCCAGAAAGGTGCCGTTGGGCATGGGGGTAAACACCTCACCGTCGCGCACAGCAAAGATATTGGCGGTCGCGGCCTCGGCCACATTGCCAAGCGCATCGGCGACGATGGCATTGGTGAACCCCTTGGAACGCGCCTCGGCCAGCATGCGGGCATTGTTGGGGTAAAGGCAGGCCGCCTTGGCGTTGACCACCGCATCCTCCAGCACCGGACGGCGAAATCGTGTGCGCGTCAGCGTGGCGGAATGTTCGGGCGGGGCCATCGGAATTTCCTCGAGGCTGATGGCAAAGCCGGTCTCGCCGCCCTCCTTGGGCACGATGGCCGACATGCCGCCATCAATTGCCCAGTACATGGGGCGGATATAGACGGCGGTGTCCTTTGGATAGCTCTTCAGCCCGTCGCGGATGATCTCGACCATGTCCTCGGCGCTGACGCTGGGGGTGACCATGAGCGCGCGCGCCGACGCATTGAGCCGCTCGCAATGTCGCCGCATATCCGGCGTCAGGCCATGGGCCATCCGCGCCCCGTCGAACACGTTTGATCCAAGCCACATACCGTGGTCCGCAGCCCGCATCACAGGGATATCGCCCTCGTGCCAGATACCGTCGTGATAGGTGCGGATATTGGTGCCAGTGGGCATGGCGTGTCCTTTGTGCTGCGTGGTGGGCTCAGCCTAGGACCGTGTTTCGGGGGCGTCCAGAGCGGAAGGTCGCAAATCGGTTTGAACAGTCCCGCAGAGATGGTAAATTCATTCCTGTTTCAATTGAAAAAGCAGACTAGCTTTGTATCGTATTGAGCCGAGGGCAGAACTGTGGACCGGAATACATCCTTTGTGGGCGGGGATATAAGCGAAGAAGATGCGGCTGCGATATTCAGTGCATCGAACGTGTCGATGGTGCTGTCCAATCCGCGCCTTGACGATAATCCCATCGTTTACGTCAATCGAGCGTTCGAACGGCTGACCGGATATTCCTCTGACATGGCGATTGGGCGGAATTGCCGCTTTCTTCAGGCTGGCAATCACGATCAAGAGGCGGTGGACAGGCTGCGCACCGCGATCACGAATGGTGACGAGGCCTCGGTTGTCCTGCGTAATTACCGGGCGGATGGCAGTGCGTTTCTGAATGCTTTGCTGATTTCTCCGATCCATGACGAACAAAGTGGCGAGATTGCCTATTTTGTTGGTCTGCAAAGTGAAATCGACCATGACCATCAGGCGGAAAAGCTGCAACGCTTCGAAGAGGTCGTGGCCGAGCTTCAGCATCGTGTGAAAAATCATCTGTCGATGATTATTGGCCTGATCCGGATGAAAGCCCGGGAAAGTGAACGCGAGGATGATTTGCGTGATTTGTCGCGCCGGATCGAAAGCCTGCAATTGCTTTATGAGGAAATGGCGACGGCACGGGCGGAAACCAATGAGGACAAAATCCAGCTTGGGTCCTATCTTGGGCGGGTCGCCAACGCGATTGCACATCTGGATGGACGGGCCGGTGTGCGTATGAATGTCAGCGTCGAGCCGCTTATGGTTCAGACTGAAAAGGCGGTGCGCATCGGGCTTGTCGTCTCGGAGGTTCTGACGAATGCGATGCAGCACGCCTTCAGGGATCAGAACTCGGGTCTGGTCGAATTGCGGGTCACGCGCACTGATGGCGGTGGCATGCGGGCGATCATTTCCGACGATGGCGTCGGCCTGCCAGAGGATATCGACTGGCCCGACCGGAACGGGCTTGGCGGGCGCATAGTGTCTGGCCTGTGTGAGGGGCTGCATGCGACCTTGCATGTTGCGCGCGGCGCCGTGGGCACCATTGTCACGCTGGATGTCCCGGACGCAGAGTGACTACAGAACCTCGGTCAGCCATGCCTGCCACAAGCGCTGTTCACAACACCGTTTGCCTTGTGCTTGGTGCGGGCTTGGGGGCGGGTTGATGTGCCCCCAAAACCTGTTTGTAATCTCAGCGGATCAGGAAATCGTCCAGCGACTTGCCGCCTGCTACGCCTTCCTTGATCCAGTTGGGTTGACGACCGCGTCCCGTCCAGGTGACGGTGGGGTCTTCGGGATGGCAATACTTGGGTGCCGACGGTGTCCTCGGTTTAGAGCTTTTGCGCCCGGCGCCGGATTTACCGTTTTTCATCGCCAAAAGTTCTGCCAGTGAGAAGCCCATTTCCTGGGCCTGTGCCTCCAGCTTTTCCAAAGCCTCTTTGCGCTCACGCTTTTCAGCATGCTCAATAGCTTTGTCGAGGCCCGACTGAAGGTCTTTTAATTCAGCCAGGCTGAGAGTATCGAGATCAATCTTTACCATTTTATTTCCTTTGCTCGGGCGTAGGAGTGTCGGCCCGACGCGCACATGTCTGATTCTCGTGATATCAGACGTTACAACTCCGCTGTGAAAACTATCATGAGAACGATTGGTTTTTCACGAAGTATTTTGTGTATTTTCATAAAAAATACCTGTTTTGGAGGTATGAGTTGAGATTTTGCATTTTACCAAAAATAGAATTCCAAAAGCATTATGCAATTAATAGGGATTTTGGGGATCTCTATCTGACGACAAGCTCCGTTGGCGGTCTTGGACAAGTTTTTCGATCGCATCTGCCAAATGAATTTCGGCGATATTGTAATCGCCACGTTCCACCCGAATACGATGGGCCGTGATCATTACGTCTGCGTGGCTGCATCCCATGGGCGGCTCGAACCGGTAACATGCCAGTTCAATCAAAAATCCCAAAGGGTCTGTGAAATAGATGGAATCCATGAATCCCCGATCGGTCGGTCCGGAATGCCCAATGCGTCTTTCATTCAATCTTTCAACCGCTTGTGAGAATGTCGCCTTGCTTACATTCAGGGCGAGATGATGCACGCAGCCCGGATCCATTGGGGTTCTGTCAAAGACAGGCTTTCTATTTTCGTTGCAGAAAATAGTAATCAGCCGACCATCCCCCGGATCGAAATAGAGATGCGCCTCATTCGGATCGTCCAGATTTGGCTGATCGAAAATGAACGGCATGCCGAGCACGCCTTCCCAGAAATCGATGCTGGTTTGACGGTCTGCCCCGGTCAGGGTGATGTGGTGGATGCCTTGTGTCTGTAGCTTGCGCATGGGGGCGGCCCTTCTCGTGTGTGTGCGGATGCGTTCTGGCGTGGTAGGGTAAGGCAATCCGCAGGTTTGCAAAGAGGAGACGATCAGATGACCGGACGAAAGACAGCCGGGCGCGGCAAGCGTTACGATAATGTGCTGGACACGATCGGGGATACGCCGGTGATCCGGGTCAGCAAACTCTCTCCCGAGGGTGTTGAGGTTTACGTCAAGGCAGAGGCGTTTAATCCTGGCGCGTCGGTCAAGGATCGGCTGGCCGTATCCATTATCGAAACGGCAGAGGCCAACGGCACGCTAAAGCCCGGCCAGACGGTGGTCGAGGCGACAAGCGGCAACACCGGCATCGGTCTGGCCATGGTTTGTGCGCAAAAGGGCTATCCGCTGGTGGTGACGATGGCCGAAAGCTTTTCGATAGAGCGGCGTCGCCTGATGCGAATGCTGGGCGCGAAGGTGGTGCTGACGCCTAAGGCCGAGAAGGGTCTGGGCATGTACAAAAAGGCGGTTGAATTGGCTGAGGCGCATGGCTGGTTCCTTGCGCACCAGTTCGAGACAGAGGCGAACGCCGCCATTCACGAGGCCACCACCGGCCCAGAAATCGTAGCGGATTTCGCCGGGCATCGCCTTGATTACGTTGTGACGGGCTATGGCACGGGCGGTACGGTCACGGGCATGGGACGCGTGCTGCGTCGCGAACGGCCCGAGACAAAGATCGTTCTGTCGGAACCCGCGAATGCTCAGTTGATCGCAAGCGGGCATGGGCAGGTGCGCAACGACAAGGGCGAGCCAGACCAGAGCCACCCCGCATTCGAGCCACATCAGATTCAAGGCTGGACCCCGGATTTCATCCCGTTGGTGCTGCAAGAGGCCATTGACGATGCGCTGTACGATCAGCTTATCCCGGTCGCGGGCGTCGATGGGATCGCCTGGGCCAAGCGGCTGGCGGCAGAGGAGGGGATTTTCACTGGCGTCTCAGGCGGCTCTACCTTTGCCGTGTCGATGGATCTGGCCAAGACAGCAGAGCCGGGCACGGTGATCCTGTGCATGCTGCCAGATACCGGCGAACGTTATCTGAGCACGCCGCTTTTTGAGGGGATCGAAGAAGAGATGAACGCCGAAGAGCAAGAGATTTCAGGCTCGACCCCCGGCT
>CBFHML010000028.1:0-3429 GCA_965656855.1 Roseovarius sp. | reverse complement strand
CGCCGTGCCCACCGTATCCGCATCGCATTGATAAAACTGACGAAACCTGCCCGGTCCCGGCTTTTCGTTGCGCCAGACAGGCCCCATCGCGTAGCGGCGATAGGGCGTTGGCAGATCATTGCGGTGCTGTGCATAGACCCGTGCCAGCGGGGCCGTCAGATCATAGCGCAGCGCCAGCCAGTCGCCGCCCTTGCCCTCGTCATCCATTTCCTGCCACGCGAACACACCCTCGTTCGGGCGGTCCACATCGGGCAGGAATTTGCCCAGCGCCTCGACCGTTTCCACACCAGACGATTCCAGCGCGTCAAAACCGTAGCGATGATAGACCCCGGCGATTTTCGACAGCATCTCGGCACGCTCGGACACTTCGGCGCCAAAGTAATCGCGAAAGCCCTTGGGCGTAATCGCCTTGGGGCGGGGCTGTTTCTTTATCTTGGCCATGCTTGGGTCCTCGGCTGGCGCGTTCGCTGCGCGGTCTAGCCCATGCCCCCGGTCTGGGCAAGCAGTGGCATGGACCCGCCGTGTTCCAGCCACCCAAAGCAATGGCATTGACGACGCTCAAGGTTTTCAGACATATATCACCCATGCACCATATCGAGGAAAAAATAGCGCATCTGATCCGGACCGTAGACGATCTTTCCGATGTCGTCGCGCGTCAGGAAACCGTTATTTCCATGCTGAACAGACGCGTTCAGCTCTTGATGGAGCGCGAGGCAGAGCGGGAATCACTTGCCGGTCAGGTCAGCTTTGGTGAGCGGCCCCCGCATTATTGACCGCAACTTCGGCTCAGCCGCCCTTCAGATCCTGCGCCAAGACAGTACCATCATGCAAAAGCACGTTTTTCCAGTGCGCATTGTCACCAAAACGCTCGTAGATGCTGACGAAAACCGTGTCACGCTCCAGCCGTGAAATCCGGTCCCCGCAGGGCGCGCGCTTGGGCACCTCACAAACCTGCGCCTTGAGCATTTCATAGGCCTTGTCGGTGTCGCTATAGGGCTGCACCTCGGCGGGCAGGCCGTAACGCAGCTTTTCGTGCATTTTGACAGAGCCGAACACAGCCAGTGACGCGGTGAACTGGCGCGCGCAGCCATCGGCGAACCCGGTGAGGTAAAAGGTATGCGCAGCGGTATTGCCCGGATCGCTGTCATAGATGCCAAAAGTCCCACGACCTTCGGGAAAGGCCGCGATTTTTTCTCCCATCTGATGGGTCGGCACATCACAGATCACCGCCAGCCGCCCATAGGGCAGCACGGTGCCAAAAGCGATTTCGCTGGTGGCTGTCGGCGCGCTTGGTTCTGGCGGCTTACCGGCCTCCAATCCCAGCAGGGCAAAGACCCCGCCGCGCGGGCGCGGTGCAGGCGCGGCTGCGGCGTCTTGCGCCTCATCTGCGCTCGTCTCAGCCTGCGTCTCTTCGGGCACATTCGCGCCCGCCTCTGCCGGGGCATCCTGACCGTCGGGCAGATCTGCGGCCTCGGGCCTTGTGCCGCCCAAAAGCCGCGACAGCAAGCCGCCCTCGGCCTCTGCCGGGTCAGGCCGCATGTCGCGCTGCATGGCGTCCTCTGGCAGGTCCTGTTCGGACCAAAGCCCGATCTGTGGCCCCGGCACAGAGCACCCTGCAAGCCAGATCGTGGCAACACACATGATAACGATGTGGCGCAAGGCAGCCCTCCGGTGATTTGGACTGTGATACAGCACAAGTCGCGCACCGGTCTATAGGGCGGCGACGCTGTGTGATTTTCTGCGCTTATCTGTGCTCAGATGTCCTCGACAGTGACCACGCCTGCAAGGCTCTTGATCGCGCCCCGGATCTGCGGCGTCACAGGAAAATCGCGGCCCGCCACGATCTCTACCTCGCCCGGCAGGCCTTGGTCCATCAGGCAGAAATGGATGGGGCCGCGCCCGCCGCGTTTGACGGCGCTTTCTGCCCCGCTCAGCACATTGGCCACAGAGGGGATCGCCGCCTCGGTCTCAACAAAAATGCGCAAGCCACTGGCGCCCGCATCGGCCACCACCGCATCGGCAGGCTGGAACCCGCGCGCCAGCAGTTTAAGCTGATCGCTCTCCATCGTCGCCTCGACCGTCAGAACCACCTGTTCGCCGGTTTCCAGCATGTCGCGCGCAACATCCAGCACATCCGAGAACACCGTGACCTCGAAACCGCCCGTGGTATCGCTAAGCTGCACAAAGGCAAAGCGGTTGCCCCGCGCGGATTTACGCTCCTGCCGTCCGGCGACGACCCCGGCCATCTTGGCCACCATGGCCCCGGCACGACCGGCCAGCTCTGTCACCTCGTCCAGCGTTTTGACGTCCTTGCGGCGCAGCGCGGCCATATAATCATCCAGCGGATGGCCAGACAGGTAAAAGCCAACAGCAGCGAATTCCTCGGTCAGACGCTCGGCGGGCAGCCAATCCTCAACCGGGCTCAGGCGCGGTTCTGGAAGATCCTCACCCGCCTCACCAAAGAGCGACACCTGATTGGAGGCCTTTTGCTCAAAAATCGCGGCCGAATAGCGCATCAGCGCCTCGACGCTGTCAAAGACGCGCCGCCGATTGCGATCAAGCTCGTCAAAGGCCCCGGCGCGCGCCAGCATCTCCAGCGGGCGCTTGCCGATGGATTTGAGATCGACCCGCCGCGCGAAATCATAGAGCGTGACAAACGGCTTGTCCGTGCCGCCGTCCTGCGCGCCACGCCGCGCGGCAACGATCAGGCGCATCGCCTCTACGCCCACGTTTTTCAGCGCGCCCAGCGCATAATGCAACCTGCCGTCGCGCACCACGAACTCCGCCTCGGAGCGGTTCACGCAGGGCCCCGCCCAAGGCAGGTCCAGCGCCTTGCGCACCTCTTGGAAGTAAATCGCCAGCTTGTCGGTCAGGTGGATATCGCAATTCATCACACCGGCCATGAATTCCACCGGGTGGTTGGCCTTGAGCCATGCGGTCTGGTAGCTCACCACCGCATAGGCCGCCGCGTGGGATTTGTTGAAGCCGTAGTTGGCGAACTTGTCGAGAAGGTTCCAGACCTCCAGCGCCTTGGCGTCATCGACGTCATTCGCCTTGGCGCCTGCGATGAATTTGGGGCGCTCGGCGTCCATCGCCTCTTGGATCTTTTTACCCATCGCGCGGCGCAACAGGTCGGCCCCGCCAAGGCTATAGCCCGCCATTTCCTGCGCGATCTGCATCACCTGTTCCTGATAGACAATGATGCCTTGGGTCTCATCCAGAATATGATCGACCGACGGGTGCAGCGCGTCACGCTCGCTCAGCCCGTTCTTGACCTGACAGTATTTCGGAATGTTTTCCATCGGGCCGGGCCGGTAGAGCGCGACAAGCGCCACGATATCCTCGATGCAGGTCGGCTTCATGCGCTTGAGGGCATCCATCATGCCCGAGCTTTCCACCTGAAACACCGCGACCGTCTTGGCCCGTGCG
>CBFHML010000027.1:0-2347 GCA_965656855.1 Roseovarius sp. | reverse complement strand
GCTTTCATCGACGGAAATGCCCTCGAAGATGAGGTAATCATCGTATTTCGGCGTGATCGGCGAGGGTTTGAAAATCGGGTTCTTGATCCCGTATTTTTCCATCCCGCCTTTGACCAGTTCGACCTGGATATGCAGCCAGCCGGCCATTTCGATCGCCCCGCAAAAGGTGATCTCGCCATCGCCTTGGCTGAAATGCAGATCCCCCATCGAAAGCCCGGCACCATCCACATAGACCGGGAAATAGCAGGTGGACCCGCGCGACAGATCCTTGATGTCGCAATTGCCGCCATGTTCACGCGGCGGCACGGTGCGGGCGGCCTCGGAGGCGGCGGACATCTTTTCCTCGCCGGTCAGTTTGCCCATATGCGCCGATTGCGTATCGGGCAGGGCGGCCAGAGGCGGCACGCGCTCTGGGTCGGTGGCGACCAGCGCCTTTTCACGGGTGTTCCACATATCCAGCATCTTGCGATCCGGCAGACAGCCGATCAGGCCGGGATGGATAAGGCCCGCATATTTCACCCCCGGCACATGGCGCGACGAGGTGAACATGCCGTGGAAATCCCAGATGGATTTCTGCGCCTCGGGGAAATGATCGGTCAGGAACCCACCGCCATTTTGTTTGGAAAAGAAGCCGTTGAAGCCCCAATTCATCTCTTCTTTCGCGCCGATATCCAGAATGTGGACCTTGAGCAGGTCCCCCGGCTCTGCGCCCTTTACGCCGATGGGACCAGAGAGGTAATGCACCTGTTCCAGTTCCACGTCGCGCACGTCGGCTGCGTCGTCGTCATTCTTGATCTGTCCGCCGGTCCAATCATAGGTTTCGATCTTGAAATCGTCCCCCGGCTCGACCCAAACCGCGATGGGAATGTCGGGATGCCAGCGATTGTGGACGGCCTCATTTGTATGTGGGCTTTCGGAAAGATCGACGGAAATAAGCGTGTCTGCCATGTTGTCCTCTTTTCAGTTGTGGTCAAACGGATAGGAATTTCGAGACTTTCGCCTCGTCGATGCCCTCGCGCGGGCTGTCATGGACGAAGGTGCCGTTTTCCAGCACCACCACCCGGTCGGCCACGTCCAGCGCAAAGGTCAGGACCTGTTCCGACACCACGATCGACAGGCCTTTCTCGTCGCGAATGCGGCGCAGGGTGCGCGCCATTTCGCGGATGATGGAGGGCTGAATGCCCTCGGTCGGCTCATCCAGCAGCAGCACCTTGGGCTTTGACGCCAGCGCGCGGGCGATGGCCAGCTGTTGCTGTTGCCCACCAGACAGGTTGCCGCCACGGCGCGATTTCATTTCCAGCAGTACCGGGAAAAGCTCGTAGATATCGTCGGGCACCGTGCTCTCGCCGGTCGATGTGAGACCGGTTTCGACGTTTTCCTGCACCGTCATCGACGAAAAGATCATCCGCCCCTGCGGCACATAGGCGATGCCGTTTGCCACACGCTGATAGGGCTTCATCGCGGTCACTTCTTTGTCCGCGACCGACACCGCGCCCGCCTTGCTGGGCATGATGCCCATGAGCGTTTTCATCAGCGTGGTCTTGCCCATGCCGTTGCGGCCCATGATGGCCACGATCTCTCCGGGCTTCACCTCTAGGTCTAGCCCGTGCAGCACCTCGCTTTCGCCATAGGCAGAGCGGAGTTCCTTGATGTTCAACATGCGCTTTCCTTTCAGTGTCCCAGATAGACTTCGACGACCTTGGGGTCGTTCTGGACATGCTCCATCGACCCTTCCGACAGCACCTGACCCTGATGCAGGACGGTCACGCGGGTGGCGATATCAGCGACAAATCCCATGTCATGCTCGATCACGATGACCGACCGGTCGGCGATGATCCGATTGAGCAGTTCGGCGGTCTTCTTGCGCTCTGCGACCGACATGCCGGCAACCGGCTCGTCCAGCATCAAAAGCTCGGGGTCCTGAATGAGCAGCATTCCGATCTCCAGCCATTGCTTTTGCCCATGGCTGAGAAACGCGGCTTTCTGGGTGAGCAGGTCGCTGAGAAAGATCATCTCGGCGATTTCCTCTATCCGGTCGTGCACCGCCTGATCGCGTTTGAAAAACAGCGCGCCAAAGACGCTGTGACCCTTGGGATAGCTGAGTTCGAGATTGGCGAAGACGGTCAGATCCTCATAGACCGACGGGGTCTGAAACTTACGCCCGACGCCCGCATGCACGATCTGGTCCTCGCGCATCTTGAGCAGATCCTTGCCCTTGAACGCGACATTGCCCGAGGTGGCCTTGGTGCGTCCGCAGATCAGGTCGAGCACCGTGGTCTTGCCCGCGCCGTTGGGGCCGATGATGACGCGGCACTCGTTGGGCTCGATGTAAAAGCTCAGGTCGTTG
>CBFHML010000026.1:0-2057 GCA_965656855.1 Roseovarius sp. | reverse complement strand
TCGACGCAATCGCGCCGATTGTCTATTATGACAGCATAGACATGTCCAAAGCATGGATGCAGTCGCGCTATGACAAGGGCGAGACCGAGGAAGAGCGCACCGCCTACCTGAACTGCCCGATGGACCGCGATCAGTATGAGGCGTTCATCGACGCGTTGCTTGACGCGGAAAAGACAGAGTTTCACGAGGGCGAGACAGCCACCTATTTCGACGGCTGCCTGCCGATCGAGGTGATGGCCGAACGCGGCCGTGAGACGCTGCGCCATGGCCCGATGAAGCCTGTGGGCCTGACCAATCCGCATGCGCCCGATGTCAAACCATGGGCCATCGTACAGTTGCGTCGTGATAATGCGCTTGGCACGCTCTATAACATCGTCGGATTTCAAACCAAGATGAAGTACGGCGCGCAAGCTGCTGTTTTCAAAACGATTCCAGGCCTAGAGAATGCCAGCTTTGCCCGTCTGGGCGGCATACACCGCAACACGTTCCTCAACTCGCCCACGCTGCTGGACGATCAGATGCGCCTGCGCGCCAAGCCCAATATCCGCTTTGCAGGCCAGATCACCGGGGTCGAGGGCTATGTGGAATCCTCTGCCATGGGGCTGCTGGCCGGGCGTCTGGCCGCGGCAGAGATCCTTGGCCGCCCCCTGCCCACACCGCCGCAGGACAGCGCCATGGGCGCCTTGATCCATCACATCACCGGCGGGGCCGAGGCAAAGACGTTTCAGCCGATGAATGTCAATTTCGGCCTCTTTCGCCCTGTCGACGGGTTCAAGGGCGGTCGCAGAGGCCGTCGTGACCGGTACAAGGCCTACACGGATCGGGCCAAATCCGCATGGTTCGAGTGGCTTGACCTGGCCAAAATGGACATTCCGGCCCCGGTATGATTACCTTGGCGCATGCCACAAAACTTTTTCGACAAGGTCTACAGCACCAGCGATCCCGAAAACACACGCGCCCTCTATGATGACTGGGCGGCGACATATGATGATGAACTGGCCGAAAACGACTACGCCACACCACGCCGCGTGGCGCAGGCCCTTGCGCGATACCAAGAAGATACGTCTGCGCCGGTCCTTGATTACGGCTGCGGCACCGGATTGTCCGGGATTGCCCTGGAACAAGCCGGGTTCACCCATGTCGACGGCATGGACCCAAGCGCCGATATGCTGGCACAGGCGCGTCCCAAGGGCGTCTACCATACGCTGCACCATATCGGGCTCGATGATCCGGCCCCCATCCCCGAGGGGCGCTATAGTGCCATCACCTGCGCCGGTGTCATCGGGCCGGGTGCCGCCCCGGCCAGCACGGTGGACACGGTGATGAATGCCCTGCCCTCAACCGGGCTATTCGCGCTCAGCCTGAATGATCACGCCATCGCCGAACACGGGTTCGAGGCGGCACTGAATCAATGGGTAGACTGCGGCGCGGCGCGCCTCGTGATGCGGGAATACGGGCCGCATCTTCCCGGTCAGGACATCAAAGCCTTTGTCTACGTGCTTGAAAAAAAGTGACATTCGCAACCCGCTTCGCCCCATCCCCGACAGGTCCGCTGCATCTGGGACATGCCTATTCGGCGCTGATCGCGCATGACATGGCACGCGCTGCCGGGGGGCGGTTTTATCTGCGAATCGACGATCTGGACACCTCCCGCGCCCGCCCCGAATGGGAGGCGCAGATAAAATCCGACCTGACGTGGCTCGGCCTTGATTGGCCCACCCCTGTCTGGCGCCAGTCAGACCGCCTGCCCCGGTACCGCGCCGCACTGGAGCAGCTATGGGACATGGGCCTGCTCTACCCCTGTGGCTGCACCCGCGCCGATATCCGCGCCGCCGTCGATGCCCCGCAAGAGGGCGCCGCGATGCTGGGACCGGACGGGGTGATTTATCCGGGCACCTGTCGGCCTGACACGCCTCTGAGCGGCGCGATGCCCGGTGGTGCGCTTCGGCTCGACATGGCGCGCGCCTGTGCGCGGCTAAGTCCATCCCTTGCCTTTACCGAGACGGGCAGCGGCCCGGATGGGGATAGCGGGCGCATCACGCTGCGCGACATGCCAG
>CBFHML010000025.1:0-16227 GCA_965656855.1 Roseovarius sp. | reverse complement strand
ATCATGCGCACCCACCCAGAGCACGCCGACAATACCGATGAACACAAGGAAAATCACGATCACGGTCATCAGCGCCCGCACATTGACGCGCTCTTTGGCGACATCAAAGCTTTGCTCGGTTACGTCTGAGAACGTCGTGCGGCTGGCATCCTCATGGGTAAAGGCCTGCACCGTCTGCACGTTCAGAAGTGCCTCAGACGCGTTGCCAGAACTGGCGGCGATCCAGTCCTGATTCTGGCGGCTCAGCTTGCGCAGCTTGCGGCCCAGCATCAGGATCGGCACGATGATCGCAGGCACCAAAAGCAGCACGAGACCCGTCAGCTTGGCCGACGTGACCAGCATCAGGATCAGACCGCCCACAAAGATGAGGATGTTGCGCAACGCAATGGAAATGCTCGACCCGATCACCGACAGGATAAGCGTGGTATCGGTTGTCACCCGGCTCAGGATCTCGCCCGTCATCGTGCGTTCGAAAAATGCAGGGCTCAGCCCGATGACACGGGCAAAGAGCGCCTTGCGGATATCGGCAACCACCCGCTCGCCCAGACGGGTCACCAGCAGGTAGCGCAGGCCAGTGCCAATCGCCAGAAGCCCGGCAACACCCACAGCCGCAAGGAAATAAAGATCGAGAACCGCCGGATCTTCGGCGCCGAAATTATCCACCACACGGCGCACGGCCATTGGCAGTATCAAAGAAACAGTCGCAGTGAGGACAAGCGCCAGAATAGCCGCCGTCAGCAGCATTCGGTAGGGCGTGATAAATGGCCAGAGTTCGGCCAGTGCGCTTACGCGCTTCGATTTTTCACGGTCGAGCATGTCCGCGCCGTTTTCCGCTTTGCGTACCATAATCGGATATTTCCTCGTCGTTCCGGTGTCGGTTCTTGGCGGCGCGGGCGCGTGCGGTCAAGTGGTCAGAATGTCTGAAACCTGCAAAACATGTGCGAACGTCATAATGTCAAAGGAATTTTGGAGCGGGCGGCGGGAATCGAACCCGCATCTCTTGCTTGGAAGGCAAGGGTCTTACCATTACACAACGCCCGCTCGGAGGGCCTCGGTCTAGAATAGGATACGTCCGAGGTCAAGAGATCGACAGCTTGGAAAAAGCTTTGTCACAACCAGACTGTGCCAGCAGTAAAAATGCCCTATTTTTGGTAACAAACGCAATAAAAGGAGCCTTCCATTGACTGCACCAATCGTCATCATGGGCGCCACCTCTGGGATCGGCGAGTTGGCCACCAAGGAGGCCATGTCGCGCGGCCTGCCCGTGCGGGCCTTTGCCCGTGGCGCGGCGGATCTGACCCCGAGCGAGCTGCTGATCCCCTTTCCCGGCGACGCCCGGTCGCCCGAGGATGTGGCGGCGGCCCTAGACGGCGCGCAGGCCGTTATCTACGCGCTTGGGATCAAGGAACGGCTCTCGATGCTGTGGGAGAAAGAAACGCTGTTTTCCGATAGCACACGCGTTTTGCTCGACGCGATGCAGGTCGGTGGCCCACGGCGTCTGGTTGCGGTTACCGGGTTCGGTGCGGGCCGCTCGCGCAGTGCGATGAGCTCGGTCGAAAGCCTTGGGCACAAGGCTATCCTCGGCAGGCCCTATGCCGACAAGGACCGGCAAGAGGAACTGATCATGGCCACCGATCTGGACTGGACGATTGCGCGCCCCGTGATCTTGCGAAACACGCCCAAATCCGGCCAGATCAAGGTGCTCCGCGACCCGAAATCCTGGCGTAACGGCCTTGTGTCGCGGGCCGATGTGGCCGCCTATCTTGTGGATGCGGTCGAACAGGCGCTGGATATCCGGCAAGATGTCGTTCTGGCCAGATAGGGCGCGGTCACGCTAGGCGCGCAGGGCTATTCGCCGGTCAGATGATCGAGCGTTCTGGAAAGGGCGTGCCGGTCAGCACTCGCTCCACACTCGCCGGGGCCAGATCGAGCGTGCGGTAGCGCCCGTGCAGGATCAACTCCGCCACAGCGCGACCCGTCGCAGGGGCCTGTTGCAGCCCATGCCCGGAAAAGCCGTTGGCAAAGAGGAAATTCGGCAGATCGGGATGCGGCCCCACGATCAGGTTGTGATCCAGCGTGTTGTAGGCGTAATGCCCCGCCCATGCGTTGACCATGCGAATAGCCTCGAACGCGGGCGAGCGGGCTGCGAGGGTGGGCCAGATCACCTCGTCGAACTCGTCGTAGCGCGGATCGAAATCATCCGGGTCTACGGCGGGGTCCTCCAGCGGTGCGACGGCCGTGATAAAGCAGCCCCCCTCAGGCCGGCAATAAACCCCGCCGGGATCGACCATCAGGGGCAAACGCCCGTCATTCACCCGCGCGCTGCCCTGCGGAGATGTCTCGCAGGTAAAGGCAAAGGTGGTGCGCTTGCGCGGCTCTACCGGAATGTCCAGCCCCGCCATCCGCGCCGTGAGCGCGGCGCGCGGGCCAGAGGCGTTCACGACATGCCCCGCACCGATGACAGCGCCTGAGGCAAGCGTGACATGCGTCACCCGACCACCGGCCCGTGTGATCCCCACAACCTCGTCATGGGCGAATTCAGCCCCCTGCGCGCGGGCCTTATTGCGAAATCCGTGCAGAAATCCAGTATTGTCGAACCACCCCTCGCCCCGCCGGCCATAAGAGGCCAGCAACAGGTCATCCACCCGCAGATGCGGGAAATCGCGGGACAGTTCCTCAGGCTCCAGCAGCACGATATCCGCGCCGCAGGCCCGTTGCACCTGATGGTTTTCGCGCAGTATCGCGGCCTGTTCGGCATTGCCCGCAAGAAACATGTAGCCGCCCGGCTGAAAGCTGAGATCAGGGCGCGTGTCGCCCACCTGCATCAGGTCGGGAAACGCCCCGATGACATCAAACGCATACTGGCTCATCGCCACGTTCAGCGGGTTGGAGAACTGGGTGCGGATCGATGCCGCAGACAGCGCGGTGGAACAGCGCGCATAGCTGGGGTCACGCTCTGTCACCAGCACGCTGCCGTCGAAATCGGGATCGGCCGTCAGATAATAGGCCACCGCCGCGCCGATCACCGCGCCACCCACGATCACCACATCATAAGAGCGCGCCACGTCGCTCATGGCTCAGCCCTTTGCTGCAACAAGACCCGCATCGCGGATCTGACTGAGGCTCTGGCGCGGCGTCAGCGCCTCGGGCGCCACAACAAGGTCGAGCACCGCGCCGGTATCGGAGGCCAGAGCGCGTTCCAGCGCCGCCGGGAAATCCTCTGTCCGCTCCACCCGCTCCCCGTGAAAGCCGTAGGCCCGCGCGAGCGCCGCGAAATCCGGGTTGACCATCGTGGTGCCAGACACCCGGTCCGGGTAGTGGCGTTCCTGATGCGCGCGGATCGTGCCGTAGATGCCATTGTTCACAATCAGGATGACCGGCTGCGCGCCCGCTTGGGCGGCGGTGGCCAGTTCCTGACAATTCATCTGGAAATCGCCATCCCCGGCAAAGCAGATCACCTGCCGCTCAGGATGAGCCAGCCGTGCGGCAATGGCGGCGGGCACGCCATACCCCATCGCCCCGGATTGCGGCGCCAAAAGCCGCGTCTTGGGGCCAAAGCGAAAGAACTTGTTGGGCCAGACCGCAAAATTCCCCGCCCCATTTGTGAGGATCGCATCCTCGGGCAGCACGTCCTGCAGATGTGCCGTGACCTTGGCCATGTCCACGGGCGACGGCAGGTCGGGCAAATCGAACCCGGCCTCATAGTCCGCACGGCCTTGTGCGCGCCACTCGGCCCAATCGCCATTGACCGCACCCGCGCTTTGTAGCGCAGCACAAAAGGCGTTCGGCCCGGCATGGACCGCCAGATCGGGCTGGTACACCTTGCCAAGTTCCAGATCGGACCCATGCACATGGATCAGCATCTGTTGCGGCTCGGGCACATCAAGCAGGCTGTACGCATCGGTAGAATTTTCCCCGAACCGCGCGTTGACGGCAAGGATGACATCCGCCTCGCGCATCAGCCGTTTCACCCAAGGGACCATGCCCACACCCGCCTCGCCACAGAAAACCGGCGAATGATTGTCGAACCGGTCCTGATAGCGAAAGACCGAAACGACCGGGATATCGCTTGCCTCGGCAAAACCTTGCAGGGCGGCGCGCCCGTCCTCTGTCCAGTTGCAGCCACCGTACAGGATCAGCGGGCGTTGCGCGCCTGCCAGCATCTTGCGCGCCTCATTGATTGCACCCTCGCCCGGTGCAGGCTCGATCGGTGTCACAGCACGCGTCAGGGGCGCCACATCCGTCAGCGCGCTCAACACGTCCTCGGGCAGCGCGATGACCACCGGACCGGGGCGGCCCGAGATGGCAGTGCTCCACGCGCGGGCGAGGATTTCGGGGATCCGCTCCACCTTGTCGATCTCCACCGCCCATTTCGCCATGGTGCCATAAACCGCACGGTAATCGAGTTCCTGAAACGCCTCGCGCCCCTTCATCCCGGTGCCCACCTGCCCCACGAACAGGATCATCGGCGCGCTGTCCTGCATCGCGGTATGCACCCCGATGGACGCATTCGTCGCCCCCGGCCCGCGCGTGACGAAACACAGCCCCGGCGCGCCTGTCAGCTTGCCCCAAGCCGCCGCCATAAAGGCCGCGCCGCCCTCATTGCGGCAAAGGATAAAATCAAGCTGACCGGCCGTGTCATGAAACGCGTCCAGCACCGCCAGATAGCTCTCGCCCGGCACGCCAAAGCCCTTTGTCGCGCCAAGCGCCGTCAGGCATTCCACCAAAAGCTGTCCACCGTGCCGTGTCATTCCGTTCCCTTATCTTGTCGTTTTGCAGCCCACATGATCGCCGGTCAGAGCGTTTCTACCACCAGCGCGATGCCCTGCCCGCCCCCGATACACATGGTCACCAGCCCATAGCGCCCGCCCGTGCGCTCAAGCTCGTAAAGCGCCTTGATCATCAGAATCGCCCCCGTCGCCCCGACAGGATGCCCAAGGGCGATGGCCCCGCCATTGGGGTTCACGCGGTCCGTGTTCAGGCCAAGCCCGGCATTCACGGCACAAGCCTGTGCGGCAAAGGCCTCATTCGATTCGATCACATCGAAATCGCCCGCGCTCATGCCCAGCTTGTCCAGCAGGGTGGTCACAGCCGGCACCGGGCCAATGCCCATCACCTCGTGGCGCACGCCCGCATGGGCATAGCCCAACAGCCGCGCGCGCGGCTTCAGCCCCGCCTGTTCCGCCGCCTCGGCAGAGGCCAGCACCATCGCCGCCGCACCATCATTGATGCCCGACGCGTTGCCCGCCGTAACCGTGCCATCCTTTTGAAAGGCCGGGCGCAAGGCGCTCAGGCTTTCCATCGTCGTGCCGCCTTTTGGATGCTCGTCAGTGTCAAAGGTGACCATGTCGCGCTTTACCCGCACCTCGATGGGCAAAATCTGGCTTTGGAAATGGCCGGCCTCGATTGCCGCCGCTGCGCGTTTCTGGCTTTCAACGGCAAAGGCATCCTGCTCTTCGCGGGTGATCTGGTTCTCGGCGGCGACGTTTTCGGCTGTGATGCCCATATGGCCCACACCAAAGGGATCGCTCAGCGCGCCGATCATCATGTCGGACATGGCGAAATCGCCCATCTTGACGCCGCTGCGCAGGCTTTGCGTGGAATGCGGAGAGCGCGACATGGTCTCGGCCCCGCCCGCCAGCGCGTACTCCACATCGCCCAGCATGATGTGCTGCGCCGCCGACACGATGGCCTGCGCGCCTGATCCGCACAGCCGGTTCACGGTAAGTGCCGGTGCGGCCTCTGGCACGCCCGCATTCACAGCGGCGACGCGGGCCAGATACATGTCCTTGGGCTCTGTGTTGATGACATGGCCAAAGACGGCGTGGCCAATCTGAGCGGCCTCGACCCCACTGCGCGCGATGGCCTCTTTTGACACTGCCGCTGCAAGGTCTGTGGGCGCTATGCCCGACAGGGACCCGCCGAACGTGCCTATGGCGCTGCGTGCGCCGTCAAGAATTACTACGTCTTTCACGGATCACCTCCCCCGCATTGGGGCCGAACCAAAGCCGCGCCTCCCGCGCTGCCCAAACGGCCTTTGCATGTAAGAACCAGATCACATGACACACCTGCCGGGCAACAGGCCAAGTGGTTTTTATGTCTGCAAAATATCAGGCTGCTTGAGATCGCCGCTAGCCACGCTCCAGCCGGGTCAGAAGGGTTTGCGCCGCCGCCTGTTCGGCCTGCCGCTTGGATCCGGCGCTGGCGCGCTCGGCTTCTCCGTTCTCCAGCCGGGCCTCGATCACGAATTGCGGCGCGTGGTCGGGGCCGCTGCGGGCCTTTTCGATATAGCTCGGCGGGGCAAGCCCCTTGGCCTGCGCCCATTCCTGCAACGAGGTCTTTGCGTCGCGGGCATCGGCCTTGACCTTGGTGATCCGGTCGCCCCAAAGCCGCAGGATCATCGCCTGCGCCGCCTCAAAGCCCGCATCGCGGTAAACGGCAGCGATCACCGCCTCCATCGCATCGCCCAAAAGCGCCTGTTTGCGCCGCCCGCCTGACAGCATCTCCGAGCGACCCAGCTTGAGCACCGTGCCCAGATCCACGGCACGCGCCACCTCTGCGCAGGTCTCCTTGCGCACCAGTGCATTATACCTTGGCGCAAGTAGCCCCTCGGCCGCACCCCTGTCGTGATCCAGCAGCGCCTCTGCGATCACGAGGCCCAAAACCCGGTCGCCGAGGAATTCAAGCCGTTGGTTGTCATCGCGGTTGGGCGACGACATTGAGCTATGCGTGACCGCGCGCACCAGCAGCTCAGGCTTGGTGAAATGATGCCCAAGCCGCGTCTCGAACGCCTTCATATCCGCAGAAAGTTTCACGACCACCCGCCTGTCGTTCAATCAAGCCGCTCAAAGAAACGGTCGCCGCGCCATGTCCAGAAGTACAGCATCGAGCGACCGGCCGAGGAAAAGACCACCCGGTCCGCGCGGCCGATCAGATTCTCAAAAGGCACATATCCCACACCCTGCGCTGTCAGCGGCGCGCGGCTATCGGTGGAATTGTCGCGGTTATCCCCCATGAAGAAATACTGCCCCTCAGGCACGGTATAGACGCCCGTGTCATCATAGCGCTGGCTGGAGATGTTTAGGATGCTGTGGGATGTTCCGTTGGGCAACGTCTCAGTGAAGCGCGATTTCTCACAGGTGCCGCCCATGCCGACCGCGCCATTCTCACATTGTGGCGCACGGCCAAGCGGGCCTTGCCGTTCCATCACCTCGGTAAAGGTGCCAGCGGGTTCAAGCTCTACCGCCTCGCCATTGATATGCAGCACGCCCGATCGCATCTGGACCGTGTCGCCCGGCATGCCGACGATACGCTTAATATAATCGGTGCCGTTCACCGGGTGGCGAAACACGACGATGTCGCCCTGCTCGGGCTTGCCGCCCAAAATGCGGCTGTTGTCACCATCCATAAAGCCACAGATCTTTTGCGCGTCGATATCAAGACCCAGCGCACCCAGCCGCACATTCGGGCAGGACGCATAGGAATAGCCGTATGCCATCTTGTTCACGAAGAGAAAGTCACCGATCAGCAGCGTGTCCTTCATCGACCCCGACGGAATCCAGAAAGGTTGAAAGAACAGCGTGCGAAAGATGCCGGCGATCACCAGCGCCCAGAACACAGTCTTGACGGTTTCCCAGATAGTGCCGGATGTCTTGGTTTCGCTGGCCATGTCGCTCTCCGCTTGCCTTCGCCGCTACATGCGGGGCGCGGCACCGGGTGTCAAGCCGGGGCGATGGCCCGGCGGCTCGTCGATGGGGCGCGCTTCGATCAAGACAAAGGCCTGCGCCCACGGGTGATCGTCTGTGAGGCTGACATGGATCACCGCCACATGCCCCTCCGGTGTCATCTCGGCCAGCCGTTCTGCCGCCCAGCCGGTGACGGCCATGACGGGCTGTCCTGTGGGCAGGTTGGTCACCGACATGTCACGCCACGCGATCCCCATACGCAGCCCGGTGCCCAGCGCCTTGGAACAGGCCTCTTTCGCGGCCCAGCGTTTGGCATAGGTGCCCGCCACGTCCTTGCGCGCCTCGGCCTTGGCCTGTTCGGCGTCGGTAAAGACACGATTGCGAAACCGGTCGCCGAACCGCACCAGCGTGGCCGCGATCCGGTCTATATTGGCAAGGTCCGTGCCGACACCAAGGATCATATGCGCGCGCCTCTCATGCCTGAAACAACGGAAAGCTGACACCCAGCGCCCAGGCAAGCGCCACGCCCAGCGCCAATCCCGCGCCGCCCGGGCCAAAGCGCCCCGCGCTCACCCGGCCCACCCAGCCAAAGCTGAGGTAGAAAAGCACGATGACCGGCGCGATCAGGATCAGGAAAAAGAGCCCTTCGAAATCAAGCGCCACAGCGATGGCCAGTGAAACGAGAAAACCAGCCCGCGCCACTACGCGGCGGGCCACCTTGGCCTCATGCACCAGCCAGTTGTCGGCCAGCATGAAGGGCACCGCCCCAAGCGACAGCGCGGCGATGATCGCGAAACGCTCGGGCGTGGGCCAGAAATTCGCACCATAGCGATGCAACGCGAGACCAAAAACACCAACCGTCCAGACCAGTACCAGCACGGCGCCCAGCTGGCTGCTCCGCCCCGGTGCGCCGCGCAGATACCACAACACCGCCACCTGCAGCACGCCATAAAGCGCCAGATGCAGGGCAAGGTAATCCGCCACCAGCACTGGCAGAACAGAGGTTTCCACCGGATACGCCAAGAGTGGTGCCACGATCATCGGCATGGCGACCGCCACGGCAAAGCCCTTGCGCGACAGCGGGGCGGTCGTAACCCTGCGCGCGGGAAAGAGACGCGCGACCGGCGCAAAGAGCACCGTGATCGCCGCCAAAAGCCCAAGGATCGCCCAACCGGTCTGCGGCACCGGTGCCGTCTGGGTGCGCGCATAGCTGTCGTTGATCCACCCAAGCGCCGCCTCGCGGCCCGCGCGCGAATGCAGGATCGCCACATGTTCCACCGCAGGCACCACGATCGCCTCACGGCGCACGCCCGGTGCCGCCTCTGCCACCGCATCAGCGGCAAAGCCTTGCAAGCGCGGCTCCCATGCGCCGGTGATCATCAGCATGTCGTCTGGGAACTCGGGCGTGACCGCGCCTGAAAACGTCGCCAACAGGACCAGCGGCCCAATGCCATCTGTCTCAGCCGCCGCGCGCACCAGCACGTCTGTGGCCATCGAATGGCCCACCAGTGCCACGTCGCCATCCGCCCGCACCGCGTCGATCACATGCAAGGTCTGGTCCACCAGCAGCCGCGTGGTGCCGTCCACCGCCGTCACATCACCCGACATCGGCGCGGGATGCTGGCCGTGGCCAAGGAAATCAAACGCGTAAACCTCGTATCCCGCCTGCGCCAGCACCAGCCCATAGCCCTGCATCATCTGCCGCGATCCGGCAAAGCCGTGCGCCAGTACCACGACGGGGCCACCGCGCCCATCGGTCATGTGGGTCACCGGGGTCTCGTTCACCTGCATCTCGTGCAACTCAACACCCCAACGCGCGCTTTCCAGCACCCAGACGGCCCAAAGTGCGACCAGCACCGCCACCGCAAATCCCCAGCGCCGCCAGCGCATCACTCTACATCGCCGCGGTTGCGCATCAGGGTCAGTTGATTGCTTGCGCCCAAACCATAGAAAAAGCGGTTGGCGATGAAATACCCGCCCGCATAGATCACCAGCAGCAGCCAGAACTGGCTGGACGTGACGGGCGCGATGGCAAGCTTAGCAAATTCCGGCGCAACCTGCGGCCCGGCAAAGGCCAGCAGCAGATTAAGCACTGTTGCGATCCCTGCCGCGACCCCGGCAAAGCCCCATGCGCGTGTCGCACCGGGATGCGCCCTGTCACGCTTGGCCACCTGCCCGCCTTCGACAAGGGCCGCGATCATCGCAGGCACCATCACCTGTATCGCAGAGCTAAAGGCCAGCCCCGGTTCGCGATCCAGCCAGATCACGATCTGCGACACACCCACCGCCACGGCGAGAAAGACGAGGCTATAGCGCAGCCAGACCATCACGCGGCGCGGGCCTGCTCCATCAGGCGGCGCATTTCCTCAATGGCGGGGCCGAGCCCGCGAAAAACCGCCTCGCCGATCAGGAAATGCCCGATATTGAGCTCCATCACCTCTGGCAGGGCCGCGATGGGCATGACCGTCTCATAGTTCAGGCCGTGGCCCGCATGCACCTCAAGCCCCAGACTGTCGGCAAAGGTGGCCATTTCGCGGATCATCGCCAGTTCGCGGTCGCGCTCTTCGGGCTTGGCTTCGGCATGGGCATCGCAATAGCCGCCGGTGTGCAACTCGATCACCTCTGCGCCCACGCGATGTGCGGCCTCGATCTGTAGCGGGTCGGCCGCGATGAATAGGCTGACGCGACAGCCCGCCTCGCGGATGGGGCCGATATAATCCGCCAGTCTGTTTTGCTCGCGGTGCACTTCCAGACCGCCCTCGGTCGTCCGCTCTTCGCGCTTTTCGGGCACAAGGCAGACCGCGTGCGGTTTATGCCGCAGGGCGATGGCCTGCATTTCCGCCGTGGCCGCCATCTCAAAGTTAAGAGGCACCTTCAACGCCGCCATCAGCGCGTCGATATCGGCATCGACGATATGCCTGCGGTCCTCTCGCAGATGCGCGGTGATACCATCCGCGCCTGCGTCCTCAGCCAGTTGCGCGGCGCGGACGGGATCGGGGTAGGCGCCCCCGCGCGCATTGCGCAACGTGGCGACGTGGTCGATGTTCACACCCAGACGCAGCTGGCCAGCGTTATCCATATCCTGCTTCCCCTCCTGAAAACTTAGTGTTGTTCTGCCTTGCCGTCCTGCGCCTCATTGGTTTCACGCGGCAGCTTGGGCTCTGCGATGTCTTTTTTGTCCTGCTTGGCCGCCGCCTTTTCCTTGAGCGCCGCCAGCTTGGCCTTGAGCGTACCCTTGCGGCGGTTCTGATAGGCCTGAATCAGCGGCAGGCTAAGATAATAGCCCAGAACCGCCAAAATAGTGCCCGGCACCAAGCCACCCACAAGGTAAGGCAGGAACACCTCGTCAAAAAAGATCTTGAGATGCGACCAGTCGGCGGGCCTGTCGGTAAAGATGGCATAGAAATTATTCTTCAGATCCCGCCCGGCATCCACGAATGTCGCCCCAAGCGGCCCATGCGCGTGCTGCCCCGCGTCCCCGCCCATCCCGAGGATGGCATAGCCTATTTGCAGCGACACGGCGGCAATCGGCACAAAGGTCAGCGGATTGCCGATAAAGGTGGATAGCAACGCCGCAAGCATGTTGCCACGCATCACCCATGCCAGCCCGGCGGCCAGAAAGAAATGCAGCCCGAAGAGCGGCGAAAAGGTCACAAAGATACCGGCAAAGATGCCCCGTGCGATGCGGTGCGGCGGATCGGGCAGACGGCGCAGCCGGTGCTTGACGTAATGGAGCGCGCGCATCCACCCCCGTGCCGGCCAGAAGGCACGCGCGGTGGATTTCCACCATGGCAGTCTGTCTCGGCGTTTGAACACCACTTGGGGCGTCTCCTAAGCTAAGCTTGGCTCTGCCGCCGCCACGACCCCTGTCGAAGGATCGCGGAAACGTTCCACTGCGGCCACATCGCTCTCGGCTTCCAGAACCGATATAAGGCCGTGAAGATGCTCGGCGTCGCGTAATTCGATGTCCACCAGCAGCCGGTAGAAATCCGGTTTGCGGTCGACGAATGTCAGGTCCGAGATATTGGCCTTCTGCTCTCCGATCAATGTACAAATACGTCCTAGCACACCGGCATCGTTGCCCACGGTCACATCCAGTGTCACAACATAGACCGCTGCGTGCCGTCCGCCATGCCAATGCAGGTCGATCCAGCGCTCAAGCTGATCTTCGTAGGTCTGCAAATTTTCGCAGTCGATGGCATGCACCACCACGCCCTTGCCGCGAAAGGTGATCCCCACGATCCGCTCACCCGGCAGCGGCTGACAGCAGGGCGCGCGCTCGAATCGCTGATCGGGCGCCAGACCCACGACTGCACGATCACGGCCCACTTCGGCACCGGTCTCAGGTGCCAGATCGGGATAGACCGCACTCAACACCTGCGCCGAGGTCAGTTCAGCACTGCCCAGCCGGGCAAGAACCTCGCCCCGGTCGCGCAGGCGCAGGGTTTTGGCCGCGCGATCAAGCGCCTTGTCCGTGGGCTTTTTGCCAACATGATCAAACGCCGCACGCGCCAGTTCCCGGCCCAGCCGGATATAGCGGTCACGGTCCAGTTCGCGCAGGGCGCGGCGAATGGCCGACCGCGCCTTGCCCGTCGTGGCGATGTCCAGCCATGTGGCCTGCGGCGTCTGACCGTCGGCTGTGATGACCTCGACCGACTGACCGTTTTTGATCCGGGTCCAGAGCGGCACGCGCATCCCGTCGATCTTTGCGCCAACACAAGCGTGGCCGATGCGGGTGTGGATGGCATAGGCGAAATCAATCGGCGTGGCACCGCGCGGCAGCTTGACCACGTCGCCCTTGGGCGTAAAGCAGAACACCTTGTCGGCATACATCTCCAGCTTGACGGCCTCGAGAAACGCGTCGTGATCCTCTTCGTCGAACTGCTCGGTGAGTGATGCGATCCACTTGGCGGGATCAACGGCAAACGGGTTTTCCGCGCGCTCTCCGTCGCGATAGGACCAATGCGCGGCCACGCCGGTTTCGGCCACTTCATGCATCTGGCGGGTGCGGATCTGTACCTCCACACGCTTGCCATCACGCCCTGACACCGTGGTGTGAATGGAGCGGTAGCCGTTCGATTTGGGCTGACTGATGTAATCCTTGAACCGGCCCGGCACCGCGCGCCAGCGATGGTGGATCGCCCCCAACACGCTGTAACAATCCTCTTCGCGGTCGGTGATGACGCGAAAGCCGTAGATGTCCGACAGGCGCGAAAAGCCCATCTGCTTTTCCTGCATCTTGCGCCAGATCGAATAGGGTTTCTTGGCCCGGCCCAGAATTTCGGCCTCGATGCCTGCGGTGTTCAGCTCGTGACGCATATCGCCGGTGATCTGTTCGATCACATCGCCTGCTTCGCGCTGCAAGGTGATGAAACGGCGCATAATGGATACGCGCGCCTCTGAATTTATAACCTGAAAAGCGAGATCTTCGAGTTCTTCGCGCATCCATTGCATGCCCATCCGCCCGGCCAGCGGCGCGAAGATATCCATCGTCTCGCGCGCTTTTTTCTGCTGCTTGTCGGGCACCATCGCCTTGATCGTGCGCATATTATGCAGCCGGTCGGCCAGCTTCACCAGAATCACGCGCATATCCTTGGACATCGCCATGAACAGCTTGCGGAAATTTTCGGCCTGCTGGGTCTCGGTGCTGCTGAGCTGCAGATTGGTCAGCTTGGTCACGCCATCGACAAGATCGGCCACCTCGCCGCCAAAACGCTCTGCCACCTCGTTATACGAGGCGCGGGTGTCTTCGATTGTGTCGTGCAGCAGGGCCGTGACAATGGTGGCATCGTCAAGCTGCTGTTCTGTCAGGATCGCGGCAACGGCGACCGGATGGCTGAAATAGGGCTCGCCGGAATGGCGCATCTGCCCCTCATGCATCTCGCGGCCAAAGTCATAGGCCGCGCGAAGCAGTGTTTCGTCTGATTTTGGGTTGTAGCTTCGGACCAGACCGATAAGGTCATCTGCACCAATCATTCAGCCTGGTTCCCGTCATCCCGACAGCACAGGGCTTAGCCCTGGCCTTGCGCCTCCATGAGCGCACGAAGGAGTTTTTCCTCGGACATGTCGTCCTCGGCGGGCTTTTCGCCCTCTTCACCCATAAGAAGCGCCATCGAGTCCTCTTCAGGCTCGTCGACCTCGATCTGGTTCTGATTCGACTCGATCAAACGCTCACGCAGGTCGTCGGCGGGCTGGGTTTCCTCGGCGATTTCACGCAAGGCAACGACCGGGTTCTTGTCGTTGTCACGATCCACAGTGATAGGCGAGCCTGCAGACACCTCGCGGGCGCGGTGCGCGGCGAGCAGAACAAGCTCAAACCGGTTCGGAACCTTGTCTACGCAATCTTCGGTGGTAACGCGGGCCATGGGACCTCCAGGACGGATCAGGGGCAGTGAAAACGCAGCCCTAGCGCCTTCGCCCGGCAAAGACAAGCAGGTTTCCTTGATCCGACGGAGGTCTGCCGCCGGTGCGCATCCGGCGTGGCAAGCTGCATCGCGACCCTGTCCGTGCTCAATCAGGTCGCCCTTTAAAGCGGTCTGTCAGGGTTGTGATTATCCGTCACGCGCTATCAGCAAGGGCCACAACCCCGGCCACATCGCCCGGATCTAGCGCATCGCGCATTTGTATCACGCTCAGCCCCAAGAGCGGGTGCACCCAATTCGGGGCCACATCCACCAGCGGCACCAGCACAAAGGCTCGGTCTTGTATCCTCGGATGCGGCAGAATGAGGTCGCCCGGCGCCTCCTGCATCTGCGTGTCAAGCGGCAGGTCACGCCAGCGCGCCTGCGTCGCTGCATCGGGTAACACACTGTCTCCTGCCGCCAGCAGATCAAGATCAAGTGTCCGCTGCCCCCACCTGCGGTCCCTCGCGCGACCGAACGCGGCCTCGACCCGGTGCAGCAGCGCCAATGCCTCTGGCGGAGGGCCCGGCACGCCTATCTCAGCAGCCGCATTGACGTAATCAGGGCCCGCCCCGGCAGGAAAACAAGGCGTCGCGTAAAAGCGGCTTACCTTGCGTATCTCGGCGCCTTCCTCTTGCAGGCGCGCGATCGCTGCGCGCAACGTCTGATCCGGCGACCCCGCATCAGAGTGCAGGTTTCCGCCGAGGGCGATCAGAACAGATTGGTCGTTCGGCACGATGTCCTATCCTTTTGCTCCAGTTTGGGCCCTTGCGAAGGTCAAACTGAGCACTTAGTTCCGTTTTCCAGCCTTGTGTACCTCAAGACAACTCACACACCACGCACAAGAGGACCATGGCTGTTAGATTTGAAAGGACAATTTATGTTTTACAAAGACGAACGGCTTGCGCTGTTCATCGATGGTTCGAATCTCTATGCAGCGGCAAAGTCGCTTGGGTTCGACATCGACTACAAACTCCTTCGCACAGAGTTCATGCGACGTGGCAAGCTTTTGCGGGCGTTTTACTATACGGCGCTTCTCGAAAATGAGGAATATTCCCCGATCCGGCCGTTGGTGGACTGGCTCAATTACAATGGCTTCACCATGGTGACCAAGCCGGCCAAGGAATATACTGACAGCCAAGGCCGCCGTAAGGTCAAGGGCAACATGGACATCGAGCTTGCCGTGGACGCGATGGAACTCGCGCCGCGCGTGGATCACATCGTCCTCTTTCCGGCGATGGCGATTTCCGCCCACTTGTCGAAAGTCTTCAGCGTCAGGGCGTGCGCGTGTCCGTTGTGTCGACCATCCGCAGCCAGCCACCGATGATCTCGGACGACCTGCGCCGTCAGGCCGACAACTTCATCGAACTGGAGGATCTCAAGGATGTCATCGGGCGCCCCCCACGTGAGGATGCACCCGATCGCAGCCGCGTCGCGGCAAATGGCGACTGAGCAAAGCAGAAACGTGGTCGTATGACCGCTCGGGGAGCGCGCACAGAATGTGACTGCGCTCCGTGTCCGCCTACCGAGTGTTGGCGTTGATTTTGTTGTGGCGCACCCGGATTTCCGGAGGCCAAGTTGATTTTATGTAGGCAAGCACGTCGATAATTTCCTGATCACTCAGGATGTCTTCGAACCCCGGCATACGACTGCGGTAGCCCTGCCCCACCAGTTTGGCGGGACCATATTCAGTAAGACCGTGCGAATGATCTCAAGCTTCCCGGTTGAATCCCTCTCAGAGATGCAAGCATCACCTGCCGGGTGACAGATACCTCATTCCCCGAACTCCCCAGCCCCTGACATGCTTTTTTGAGAAGACGGTTTTCCAAGGTGAGGTCGGTCACGCATTCTTTCAGAGCCATGGCCTCAGATCGCAGATCCTTAACCTCGGGCGATGTCGCCTGACGCGCCGTGTCGCCGGAAAGACGAAGCTTCCCAGCATCAAGGAATTCCCTCGACCAAGTGTAATACAGGCTGTCAGAGATACCCTCGCGGCGACATAGCGGCGAGATGCTTTCCTCTCCGCGCAATCCGGCCAAAACAATGTGGATCTTCTCCTCCGCCGAGTAGGTCTGGCGGGTCTTGCGGCGGATGTTTTTGACCAGCTTGCCAGCTGCACTTTCGATGTTCCGGGCTTCTTG
>CBFHML010000024.1:0-33728 GCA_965656855.1 Roseovarius sp. | reverse complement strand
CCTGCGCACGGCCCTGGCGATGGGCGCGGACCGCGCCATTCTCGTCGTCGCCACTGACGATGTGCATACCGATATCGAGCCTCTCTCGGTGGCCAAGATCCTCAAGGGTGTCATCGACGAGGAACAGCCCGGTCTGGTCCTCGCCGGCAAGCAGGCGATCGACAACGACATGAACGCCACCGGCCAGATGCTCTCAGCCCTTCTTGGCTGGAGCCAGGGCACCTTTGCCTCAAGCCTCGACATCGACGGCGACACCGCCGTGGTCACCCGCGAGGTCGATGGCGGTCTGCAGACGATCAAAGTCAAGATGCCCGCCATCGTGACCGTCGATCTGCGCCTGAATGAACCGCGCTATGCGTCGTTGCCCAATATCATGAAGGCCAAGAAAAAGCCGCTGGATGAAAAGACAGCAGCGGATTACGGCGTGGACGTGACGCCGCGTCTCGAAATCATCAAGACGACAGAGCCCGAGGCCCGCAAAGCGGGCGAGATGGTCGGCTCCGTCGACGAACTTGTCAGCAAACTCAAAGAAGCGGGAGCCGTATGATGTCTGTTCTTCTTCTAGCCGAAATCACAGATGGCGACCTGGCGATGGACGCCACAGCCAAGTCGATCACCGCCGCAGCCAAACTCGGCGACGTGACGGTGCTCTGCGCAGGTGCCACGGCCGCCGCCGCGGCAGAAACCGCCGCCAAGATCGACGGCGTAGCCAAGGTTCTCGTGGCCGAAGACCCCTCGCTGGGTCATCGTCTGGCAGAGCCCACCGCCGCGCTGATCGTCTCACTGGCCAGCGATTACAGCCATATCGTTGCGCCCGCCACCACCGACGCCAAGAACGTGCTGCCCCGTGTGGCCGCCCTTCTGGACGTGATGGTGATGTCGGATGTCTCAGGCGTCGTGGACGCCGACACGTTCGAGCGCCCGATCTATGCAGGCAACGCGGTCCAGACGATCAAATCGTCTGATGCCAAGAAGGTCGTGTCGTTCCGCACCTCCACCTTCGATGCCGCAGGCGAACAGGCCGCAGCCCCGATCGAGACCATTTCCGCCGCCGAGAATCCCGGCCTCTCGGAATGGGTCGAGGACAAGGTCGCAGCATCCGATCGCCCCGAACTGACCAGCGCCGGCATTGTCGTCTCCGGCGGTCGTGGTGTTGGCTCTCAGGAAAACTTTGCCCTGATCGAGGGTCTGGCCGACAAGCTAGGCGCCGCCGTCGGCGCATCCCGCGCGGCGGTCGATTCCGGCTATGCCCCGAACGACTGGCAGGTCGGCCAGACTGGCAAGGTCGTGGCACCGGATCTCTACATCGCAGTTGGCATCTCAGGAGCCATTCAGCACCTTGCAGGGATGAAAGACAGCAAAGTCATCGTCGCCATCAACAAGGACGAGGAATCTCCGATCTTCCAGGTTGCCGATTACGGCCTCGTGGCGGACCTGTTCGATGCACTTCCGGAACTGACCCAGAAACTGGATTGAACCCACGCGTGTTGTGACCAAACGGCCCGCCCCGGC
This sequence comes from Roseovarius sp., assembly GCA_965656855.1. Taxonomy (GTDB): domain Bacteria; phylum Pseudomonadota; class Alphaproteobacteria; order Rhodobacterales; family Rhodobacteraceae; genus Roseovarius. Next base: position 32,216 of record CBFHML010000024.1, on the reverse strand, counting down.
GGGCCGTTTTAATGTCAGCATTCCAGATGCCGGGCGACAAACGGCAACAACGCGTCGGCTGCATTGTCATGCGCGTTCTGCCCCGGAAGATCCCGCATCGCCTGCGCTTGGATGTTCATGTTCAGGCGCTCGACCAGCGCCTCCACCTTATCCGGCGTCGCCCGTTGCGCGCGCACGATCCCCGCCACCTTGTCCGTCAGCGCCTCCAGCATCCCGCGGCTGACCAAGGCAGGCTCGTAATCCATCTCAGGCGCATCACACAACATTTCTGGCGCACGGTCGGAAAACCATAACAGGATCACAGGCCCACCGATCCGGTCCACCACGTCCCGCATGCCCGCGATCCAGACCTGCGCCAAATCCTGGTGGATGACCGCGAACCGGTCAACAGAATGCGCCTTCAGCGTGGCGAGCATATGCCGGGTAAAGCTGAAATCCGTAAAGTCGATCTCGGGATAAAGCTCTCGCAGCGGCGCAAGCGCCTTGAGAAAGCGATCATTGCGTCGCGGGTGCACCGTGTAGAACCGGTTCGTCAGATTTGACGCGTTGGGCACCTGCAACACCGTCAGCCGCGCCGCCTGTGCCATCCGCATCAGCCCGGCGTCGTTGAGAAACACATCAATCCCGGCCCCCGGCCAGCCCAGATTGACACAGGTGGCACCGGTTCTTTCTTCAAGCCGGTGGGAAAAAGGCCGCTTGACGAATTTTCCATATGTCTCCGCCCCCCCCAGAAAGGCGATATACTCACGCGCGAGACTGCGCTTTGGGCCCCTGAAAAACAGCCGAGACCCCTGATACTGACAGGTTTTCTCCAAAGGGCGCCTACGCCCCAGTTCCTTGAATGCCATGACACCCCTACCTCAATTCGTTCACCCAAGAGACAGATTGCGGCCATAGCCACTAAGATTCCCCTAACCTCGCAATGCCTCACAAGTTTTAGGCAATTGCGGCCCTTGAGACGTCCTCTCAGCCTCCCTATGCTCTGCTCAACAAGCGAGAGGATACGCGCATGGAGATCCGAAAGGTCGGCGTCGTTGGCGCAGGTCAGATGGGCAATGGCATCGCCCACGTCATGGCGGCAGCGGGCTTTGACGTGCTGCTCAACGACATCAACCAGGACGCGCTCGACAAGGGCGTGGCGACGATCCGCAAGAATATGCAGCGCGGCGTTGATCGTGGTAAGCTGGCGCAAGCCGATATGGACGCGGCTCTGGCGCGCATCACGACCACACAAAAATTGCCCGATCTAGGTGGCACCGATCTGGTTGTCGAATCAGCCACCGAGCGTGAAACCGTGAAACAGGCGATCTTCGATGACCTTCTGCCGCATCTTCAGCCGCATACGATCCTGACCTCGAATACGTCCTCGATCTCGATCACCCGCCTCGCCAGCCGTACCGATCGGCCGGAAAAATTCATGGGGTTCCATTTCATGAACCCGGTTCCGATCATGCAGCTGGTAGAGCTCATTCGCGGCATCGCCACCGACAAGCCGACCTATGACACCTGCCTCGGCGTGGTCGAAAAGCTGGGCAAGACAGCGGCCAGCTCCGAGGATTTCCCGGCCTTCATCGTCAACCGCATTCTGATGCCCATGATCAACGAGGCTGTCTATACCCTGTACGAGGGCGTGGGCGGGGTCACCTCCATCGACACCTCGATGAAACTGGGCACCAATCACCCGATGGGACCACTGGAGCTCGCGGATTTCATTGGCCTCGACACCTGCCTTGCAATCATGAACGTGCTGCATGACGGGTTGGCCGATACCAAATACCGGCCCTGCCCCCTGCTCACCAAATATGTCGAAGCGGGCTGGCTGGGCCGCAAAACCGGAAGGGGGTTCTACGATTATCGCGGCGACACGCCTGTGCCGACGCGCTGATACCGCGCTCCGCCCGGCCAGCGGTTTGACGATCAGGCTTCATCTTGCCTGAAATATCCCCGCCGGAGGCCCATACCTCTTTGGGTCTGCCGCCTCAACGGTCTCCCAATGCCAGCGTATGCGCGCGCAGCCATGCCATGAACCCGCGCGGGTCCTTTTCCAAAAGCTTCATGTCCGCCTCGCTGATCGGCTCGCCCACGATCGGGTTCTGCGGTTTGTTACAGCTCTTGACCACCTCATGAAGCAGCAAGCTCTGGCGCAGCGTGGCCGAAATCCGGTTGGCCATCTGGTAGGCCCGGGTGTTTGATCCCGGAAAGAAGATCGGCACCACCTTTGCGCCCGAACGGCGGATCATCTGCGCGGTGAACACGTTCCATTCCCGCTCCACCACAGGTCCGAACAGGCTATCCGAAGACGCGACCACCCCTGACGGAAACACGCTGATCAGCCCACCTTCCTTGAGATGCGCCATCGCCTTGGCCCGCATTTCCACCGATTTGCGCTGCGCGTCGGGTTCATGCGGAAATGGTACCGAAATCATGTAGGACGCCGCGACCTCGTCTATCCCGGTCAACAGGGCGCGCGTCAGGATCTTGTAATCCGTCCGTCGGCGCCCGATCAGATCTGCAAGGATCATGCCATCGACCAATCCGTGCGGATGGTTGGCCACCACCACGACAGGCCCGTCTTTGGGGATACGGTCGATCTGTTCCTGAACTGTCAGCAGATCGATCCCCATCGTGCCAAGTGCGGCACGCCAGAATGCCTGACCAGAGGGCGCGCCCTGCCGCTCAAAGCTGCGGATCATCCGCAGGATGGTCAGCTTGCCGGTAAACCATTCGACGGCACGGATCGTGAGGGATGTCAGCGGAGAATCAAAGGAATTGGCATAGGTCAGGCTGCGCCTGTCATATCTCGCAGGAGATGTCGGCCCTGCGGCATCCTTGCCGGTCTGCTGTTCCACGCGTTCCGCCACTTGCACTGATCCTGTCCCGTCGCGCCGTTTCGCGCGTCACATATCCTCGCCGAACCTGTCGGCCACCAGCGCCTCGACCGCATCGGCGAGCGCCTCGGCATCCGACCCCCAAGCCCGCACGTCAATAGTCTTTCCTTTCGACGCCGCCAACATCAAAAGACCCATGATGCTGTCTGCCCCGGTGGATTGTCCATCATGCGACACTTCTGCGGCAGCGTCGAATCCCTCGACAACCTCGACGAGCTTGGCAGCAGCCCTTGCATGCAGCCCCTTTTCATTCACGATTTTCAGCTGGCGGGTGACGGTCTGGGTCATGATTATCTTTCAACAGATTTATTACTGGAACGGGCCGTAGCCGGGTCACTCCTGCGAGACGTTATGGCTGTCGATGTATTTCCTGCCTGCGTCCAGCGCGGCGCGGGCCGCGTCCGGAACAGAGAGGTCGCGGCTCTTGGCCAGCTTGATCAACATCGGCAGGTTGGCCCCGTAAAGAATGCGCCGATCAGCAGGCCGGCACGCCATGAGAGACAGGTTAGACGGTGAGCCGCCGAAGATGTCCGTCACGATAAGGACGCCGCGCCCATGGTCTACGGCATCCGCGGCAGAGCAGATTTCGGCTTGTTTGGCGGCCCTGTCATGGTCGTTATCGATGGTGATGGCTCGGATGCCCGTCTGCGAGCCCACGACATGCTCGATCGCCCGGAGATACTCCTGGGCCAGCCCACCATGCGCCACGATCACGATGCCGATCACCGCTTATTGTCTCCCCTATCGGGCAGCTGCCCGTCTTTGTGCGTGTGACCGGACGAGGCCCCATTCATCAGGCCGCGCCGCTCCAGTTCGCGATGCCTTATAGACACCTGCCAGCCCCCCTTCGCAAGAGCCGCAGCCAAAGTTTCTGCCATGGTGACGCTGCGGTGCTGCCCGCCGGTACAGCCGAACCCAATCGCGAGATAGGCCTTTCCCTCGGCCTCGTAGGCCGGCAGCAATAGCTCCACAAGGTCGGTCACACGCTCGCTGAATGCCGCGAAACGCGGATCATCTGCGACATAGTCCTGCACAGGTGTATCCCGCCCGTCAAAGCCACGCAGCGCCTCGTCCCAATAGGGATTTCTCAGGAACCGACAGTCAAGCACCATGTCCAGCCCGCGTGGCAGGCCGCGCTTGTAAGAAAACGACTGAACCGTCACCGCAAGCTGACCTTGCGCTTGGGGGCCGAACCAATGCCCAAGTTCTGCGCGCAGGTCATGTGGCGACATCTCGGAGGTGTCGATCAACACGTCCGCCCGCGCCTTGATCGGCCCCAGCAGATCAAACTCTCGCGCGATGCCCATGTCCGGGTCCTCCGCCGGGGCAAGCGGATGCCGGCGGCGTGTCTCGGAAAATCGATTCAACAGGATATCCGCACGGCAATCGAGATAGAGAACCTGCATCGGCACCGAAACAGACGCCCCAATCCTGTCGATCGCCTCGATCAGGGCGGTGGTGGAAAAATCACGGTTGCGCGTATCCACACCAAGCGCCAGCGGCGTGTCCGGCACATCCCCGTCCAGCAGGCGCGGCAAAAGGGAGAGTGGCAGATTGTCGATGGCCTCATAGCCCATGTCCTCAAGCGCGCGAATCGCCGTGGTGCGCCCGGCCCCGGATGGTCCGGTCACCAGAACCAGCCGCCTGTCAGTTACCTGCTCCGACATGTCTTTCATTTCCTAATCGGCCCTGTTGCCCATTAGATATACCGAAAGCGCCGCGGAAAAATGGGGGAATTCACACTTTCTTGCGAGCGCGATACGCACGCCCAGAATCTCTGTCTCGTGATGCTCTGGCAGGCGGTGTGTTTCGTGTTGCTCAAGATCCGCAACAAGGACTATCGGCACAGGGGCCGCGACTGGCACCGAAAGGATGCCGACACCACGCGCTTCGATCCGGCCCCGGATCGCCTCGGGCACGTCGGCGATAAGCTGCGGCCCCTCACGCCGCACGATGGTACGATCATCCGCGACAAGCACCGCGCCACGCGAGATCAAGTCAAGCGCAAGGGCGGATTTCCCCGATCCTGACGGACCCCGGATCAAGAGACCGCGCCCATTGATGGCAACTGTCGTGGCGTGAATCGTGAGACTGTCAGGCCCGTGCATCAGGATGGCTCCGGCGAATTTCCTGCACCGGTCGCTGGTCGGCGCGCCGCTGTCAAGGTCGAGCTGACCGCAAACCGCCGCGTGTCAGACCGGCAAGCCCACCACAAAGCGTGCGCCCAGCGGCTCTGACGTGCTGTCGGCATCAGTTGGGCGAATGTTCTCGGCCCAGATCACGCCGTCATGCGCCTCCACGATCTGCTTGGAAATCGACAGACCAAGGCCGGAGTTGTTGCCGAAATCCTTTTCCGACCGCTGCGAATAGAAACGCTGGAAAATTTTGGTGAGCGCCTGTTCGGGAATGCCGGGTCCTGTATCCTCGACCACAACGACGACCCGATTTTCACGCTTGCGCGTCCAAAGCCGGATCGCATCATCCTCCTCACAAAAGGAGATCGCATTGGTGATGAGGTTGACAAAGACCTGCGCCAGTCTGCCCTCCAGCCCCATGACCACAACGGGATCGTCGGGAAAATCGGTGATGAACTCGATGCCTTTTTTGTCGGCTTCCTCGCCCAGATACTCTGCGAGGTTTCCGAGCATGGAAATAAGGTCGAAAGGTTCCTGCTCTTCTTTGACAAGTTCGCTGTCAAGCCGGGAGGCATTGGAGATATCACTGACCAGACGGTCGAGGCGACGCACGTCATGTTCGATCACGTTCAGTAGCTTTTCGCGCTGATCGTCCCGCTTGGCCACTCGCATGGTCCCTACCGCGCTGCGCAACGAGGCCAGCGGGTTCTTGATTTCATGGGCCACGTCAGCGGCGAATTGTTCATTCCCGTCGATCCGGTGGTAAAGAGCCGTGACCATCCCGCGCAAGGCGCCCGAAAGTCGCCCGATCTCGTCGGGCCGTGCAGTCAGGTCCGGGATGCGGATGCGCCCACCGCCACGATTGCCGCCAGTGCGGTTGCGGGCGCCGCCCACTTCTGCGGCGGCGGCCAGTTCGGCCAGCGGATTTGCGATGGTCGACGCAAGAATGAGGCTGAGCCCGACCGACACCAGCGTTGCGACCAGAAACATCTGCAACACACGTTCACGCTCGATTCTGGCCAGCCGGTCGATCTCTCCCGACGCGCTGGACAGCACGACCACGCCCACAGGCTCATCCCCCTGCATGATAGGTGTCGCGAGGGTAAAGACCGTGGTTTCATTCACCTCGCCACGGCCCATTTGTGTGCCTTCCTCGAGGGCCGGGGCGACCAGCGCGCGCGCCTGTTCTTCAACGCTTAACGGAGTGTCTTCGCCAAAGACCGACGTGAAAGGCCCGGACACGGTTTTCCAGACACGGTTGAGACCGTCGGTGATCACTGCCGGCCGATCCTCGTCCATGCCCCCCGGCCTTGCCAGAGTCCCTTCCGCGCGACCGGCAAGAACCCCGGCGCTGTCGAAGACAAAAACCTCGATCCCCTTCTGCACGTCCAGCCCGGCCATCGTGGCCTGGATATCCAAACCGTCGGTGGCCACGAAACTTACCGGGACACCGCTGGGCAATTGCGCCTCGAAAACGTCCGCGATCAATTCCACATCGCTCTGCAGGTCATGCGCGCGCTGTTGAACGAGCCCGTCGCGAGACGAGGTAAGGTAGAGAATGCCAAGAACGAGAACATTGAGCGCGATCAGATTGAACGTGATGATCTTGCGCGTCAGAGAGCCGCCGCTGCCGCCAGAGAAATAGCCCCGCCGCTCACGCCGTTTGCGGACCTCTTCCTCGACGACGTTTTCGGGCGCAACGAAATCATCGCCCAGAACGACGCCATCGTCATCCTGGTGTGCATGATCCCGCATGTCTATGCCCTCGGCCAGCGCCATTATTCTTCGTTGTACCTGTATCCGATGCCGTAAAGCGTTTCGATCGCAGAGAATTCCGAGTCCACCATGCGCAGCTTTTTGCGCAGGCGCTTGATATGGCTGTCGATCGTACGGTCATCCACATAGACCTGATCATCATAGGCCACATCCATCAGCTGATCGCGGCTCTTGACGAAACCGGGGCGCTGCGCAAGCGCCTGCAACAGCAGGAATTCTGTCACGGTCAGCGATACATCCTGCCCCTTCCAGGAGACAGCGTGGCGCAGCGGGTCCATCCGCAGTTCGCCGCGCTCGATCACCTTGGTATCCTCGGTTTCGGCTACGACATTGCCGTCCATAGCGTCCTGACGACGCAACAGGGCGCGGATACGCTCAACCAAGAGTCGCTGCGAAAACGGTTTTTTGACATAATCATCGGCGCCCATCCGCAAGCCGAGCACCTCGTCGATCTCATCATCCTTGGAGGTGAGAAAGATCACCGGCATCGATGTCTTCTGCCGCAGCCGCTGCAACAGGTCCATCCCATCCATGCGTGGCATCTTGATGTCCAGCACAGCCATATCGGGAAGCTTTTTGGAGAAAGCGTCAAAGGCCTGCTGGCCATCATTATACGTCTCGACCTCAAAGCCTTCGGCCTCGAGAGTCATGGAAACTGACGTCAGGATGTTCCTGTCATCGTCCACAAGGGCGATTTTAGACATTATTATTTTCCTTATACTGCTCTGTGTGCCTGCTTTTTTTCGCCAGTATGCCCAATCTCGGCCTTTACAATCAATCCTAAAGTGCGAATCAGTCACCGCTTTCGCCACATTTGGAACTTAATTATCTAATGAATGGCTAAATTGACTCACTCAGAGGCGATTGTTCACGCGTCGGAAACCGCCGCGCAGGCAGCTTGCCGCGTGTGTTGGCGCTAACCTGACATTGATTGCGCTAACGATGCAAATGGTTGCGCTAACTGCTAAAAACCCGCCTGTTCATTCCCAAAAACGTCATGTTAAGAGGCAAGTCCAACCTAAGTATACAGTCCGGTACCGCACTCCAGTCAGGGGAACCGTACCCATTTCCACCGCACGATGCGGCAAAGCGACAAACGGGAGCGCACAAATGGCAGCAGGACGGGTCAACCCGCAATTTCGCCTCGACGATCAGGGCATCACAGGTCTCGGAGAGGTTCACTACAACCTGATCGAGCCAGCGCTCATCGAAGTGGCGCTGAAAAAGGGCGAAGGCCGGCTGGGCGAGGGCGGGACATTCCTCGTCTCCACCGGCACCTTTACGGGCCGGTCTCCCAAGGACAAGCATGTCGTCAAGACCGACAGCGTCGCCGACAGCATCTGGTGGGACAACAACGCCGCCATGACACCCGAGGCGTTCGACACCCTTTACACCGACATGGTCGCCCACATGCAGGGCCGTGACTATTTCGTGCAGGATCTCGTCGCTGGCGCCGACCCTTCGCATTCTCTCAACATGCGTATGGTCACAGAGCTGGCGTGGCATGGCCTGTTCATCCGCCACATGCTGCGCCGTCCAGAGCGCACGGCGCTCGACAGCTTCATTGCGGATTTCACCGTGATCAACTGCCCCACATTCAAGGCCGATCCTGCGCGCCATGGCTGCCGCTCTGAGACGGTGATCGCGCTCAATTTCGACAGCAAGCTGATCCTGATCGGCAACACCGAATACGCAGGTGAGAACAAGAAATCCGTCTTCTCGCTGCTCAACTACATCCTGCCGGAAAAGGGCATCATGCCGATGCATTGCTCGGCCAACCACGCCAAGGGCAATCCGGTCGACACGGCTGTCTTCTTTGGCCTGTCGGGCACCGGCAAGACGACGCTGTCGGCCGACCCCGACCGCACGCTCATTGGTGACGACGAACATGGCTGGTCCGATCGCGGCACCTTCAACTTCGAGGGTGGCTGCTATGCCAAGACGATCAATCTCGACCCCGAGGCAGAGCCAGAGATCTACGCCACCACAAAGATGTTCGGCACCGTGATCGAGAACATGGTCTTTGACGAAGAGACGCTGGAACTTGATTTCGCCGATGACAGCCTCACCGCGAACATGCGCTGCGCCTATCCGATGAACTATATCTCCAACGCGTCCGACACGGCGCTTGGCGGGCATCCCAAGAACGTCATCATGCTGACCTGCGACAGCTTTGGCGTGCTGCCCCCGATCGCGCGGCTGACCCCGGCGCAGGCAATGTACCACTTTCTGTCGGGTTTCACCGCCAAAGTGGCCGGCACAGAGCGGGGCGTGACAGAGCCGCAGCCGACGTTTTCGACCTGCTTTGGCGCGCCCTTCATGCCGCGCCGTCCAGAGGTGTATGGCAACCTGCTGCGCGACAAGATCGCCAAGCACGGCACGACCTGCTGGCTGGTCAACACCGGCTGGACGGGCGGCGCCTATGGCACCGGCTCGCGGATGCCGATCAAGGCGACCCGCGCACTCCTGACAGCCGCTCTTGACGGATCATTGAACGAGGTTGAGTTCCGTAAGGACCCCAATTTCGGCTTTGACGTGCCTGTCGATGTGCCGGGCGTGGCGGATGTCCTGCTCGACCCGCGCCGCACATGGGATGACGGCGAAGCCTACGACGCGCAGGCGCAGAAGCTGGTCAAGATGTTCGCCGACAATTTCGAGCAGTACCTGCCCTATATCGACGAAGACGTGCGCGCCGCCGCAATCGGCTAACCACAAACGCAGCGGGTGGGCCACGTGCCCACCCGACCCGGATGAGCCACCACGCGAGGCTTCCGCGCGGCTGATTTCATGCGACGGCAAAACTTCCCGATTTCCATTGACTGCCAACCCGCCGGGCGCTGCGCGATTGACATGGCCCGGCAAATACCGGACTGATGCGGCCACGCAAAAGTCGCGGGACGATCCTCGCGATGATCGTTCGGGCAGAGAAAAAGCAAAAAAGGCAGGCAAGTGACTGAAAATACCGGCTCGACCCGGCAAGGTACCGGCGCGCCTCCGGCCAAAGACTGGATCCGCATCCTCGCGAAATACCGCCAACCCGATCCTTGGCGCAGCGCCTTTGAACTTGCGGTCACGATCGGGCCTTTCGTGCTTTTATGGGCCCTTGCCTGGGGCAGTTTGTCGATCAGCTATTGGCTGACCATTGCGATATCCCTCGTCAATGGGGCGTTTCTCTTACGGCTTTTCACCATTCAGCACGATTGCGGGCACGGGGCATTCTTTGAAAACCGCTCGGTCAATGACTGGCTGGGGCGCGTTCTGGGCGTTCTGACGCTCACGCCCTATGACGTTTGGCGTCAATCGCATTCGCTGCATCACAGCGCGTCGGGCAATCTTGAACGTCGCGGCATAGGGGATGTGCATACGCTGACGGTCAGCGAATACCGCGCGCTATCCCCGTTCGGCCGCGTTACCTACAGGCTTTACCGCAATCCCGTCATTTTGTTCGGCTTTGGGCCGGGATACCTGTTCTTCATCCAGAACCGGCTGCCCCTTGGCTTTACCAACAAGGCCAAATACTGGGTCAGTGCTATGGGCACCAATGCAGGCATCCTCGGGCTTTTGGGCACGATGATCTATTTCGGCGGCCTGCTTCCGGTCCTGCTTATCTTTTTGCCGACAACCTTGCTGGCGGCAACCGCGGGCGTCTGGCTTTTCTACGTTCAACACCAGTTCGAGACGACGCATTGGGAGAGTGAATGCGACTGGCAGGTGCATGAGGCCGCGTTGGAGGGCAGTTCGCACTATGTCCTGCCGAGGGTTCTGCAATGGCTGACGGCCAATATCGGCGTGCATCATGTGCACCATCTCTATAGCCGCATCCCATTTTACCGCCTGCCAGAGGTTGTCCGCGACCATCCTGTGCTGGCCGAACAGAACCGCCTGACCATCCGCGAAAGCCTGAAAACCGTGCGGCTGAAGCTTTGGGACGACACCGCGAGACGCCTTGTGTCCTTTGCGGACGCCAACCGCCTGCCCGCTTAAGGCTGATCTGCCGCATAAGCGCCCGGCTGCGATGGTCGGGCAAAAATCAAAAGGCCCGCAGCCGGATAGGTGCGGGCCTTTTGATTGCGCCGGATGCGCCTTAGCCGGGCAGCGTGCCGTCCAGCACATAGCGCAGGATCTCGACCACCTGCTCGGGCTCACGCGTCACGGCAAGCGCAGCTGCGTCCACCTCTTTCAGTGCGTGGTCATGTTCGGGCGGCTGCAGGATGATCAGCGACTTGCCCAGAGCGCTGGCAACACCTGCGTCAAACGCCGCATTCCACTGCTTGTACTTGTCGCCAAAGCGCACCACCACGACATCGGCATCGGCGATCCCCTTGCGGGTGCGGATCGCGTTGACCATCGCGCCCTTGTGGTCGTGCCAGTACTTGTTGTCCTCAGCGCCCAAGATCGCCACGCCACAATCATCGCTCGCCGCATGATCCGTCACCGGCGCGTTAAAGGTCACGTCCAGCCCTTTGGCGCCGTCCACGATCCGCTCACGCCAGTCAGTGTGAATTTCCCCTGACAAATATACGTTCAGGCCCATCCCAGTCTCCTTTACCCTTGCTCAGCCGGGCGAGATAACACGCGCCCCGGCGAAATCCAGTTTGCCTCAGCCGCGCAGCACGCCGCCCGTCGCCTTGGTCACCTTCTCGACGATCTTGGCGCTCACGGCCTCGATATCGGCATCCTTCAATGTGGTCTCGCGCGGCTGCAGGCGCACGGTCAGGGCAAGGCTCTTTTTGCCTTCGCCCAGACTGCCGCCGATGAACTCGTCAAAGACGCGCACATCCTCGATCAGCGCCTTGTCGGCCCCCGCCGCCGCGTTCACAAGGCTTAGCGCCTCGACACCCGCGTCCACGACAAAGGCGAAATCACGCTCCACCGCCTGCAGATCACTGACGTGCATCGCGCCTTTGCTGGCGCCTGACTGGCGCGGCAAGGGCACCTCACCGGGATAAAGGGTAAAGGCCACAGCCGGCCCCTTCACATCCATCGCGCGCAGGATCTTGGGGTGCAGTTCACCAAAGACGCCCAGCACCTTTTTCGGCCCCAGACAGATCCGGCCATGGCGGCCTGGATGCCACCAGTCCGGCCCCTCGCGCAGGATCTGCACCTTGGCAGGGGCGCCAAGCGCCGACAGGATCGCCTCGGCATCCGCCTTTACGTCGTAAAGATCGACAGCGCGCTGCGCCTTGTGCACGTCGCGCGGCCCGGTGCGCCCCACCAAGAGGCCCGCGACCTGCACATGCTGTTCGCCCGGCTCGCCACCCTGAAAGGCATGGCCAAGCTCAAACAGTGCCAGATCCGCCTGACCACGCGCCTGATTGCGGGCAGCAGCCTGCAAAAGACCCGGCAGCAGATCGGGGCGCATGTGGCTCATTTCGGAACTGATCGGGTTGGCCAGCATCGTGGCATCATCCCCGCCACCGAAAAGCGTCGCACTCTGCCGGTCGATAAAGGAATAGGTCACGCATTCATCATAGCCCAGCTCGGCAGCCATGCGCCGGGCCGCGCGCTCGCGGCGCTGTGCGGGGCTCAGGATCGGCTTTGGCACGCCCGGCTTGGCGCGGGACATCGGCTTGCCTTCCAGCTTGGTCAGCGACGCGATACGCGCGACCTCCTCAACCAGATCGGCCTCACCCAGAATATCGGATCGCCAGCTTGGCACATGGGCGGTGTTGCCCTCCAGCCGGAAACCCAGCCGCGTCAGTGTCTGTCGCTGCTCGGATTCAGGGATCTCCATGCCCACGAGCGATTGCACCCGTGCGGCATCCAGCGTGTAGGACCGGCGCGTGTCGGGCACCGTGCCCGCCTGCACCACGTTCGACGGCTCACCGCCGCAGATATCAAGGATCATCTGCGTGGCCAGCGCATGGCCCTCCGGGTTGAACGCCGGATCGATCCCCCGCTCATTGCGATAGCGCGCGTCCGAATTGATCTTGAGCGCGCGACCCGTATGCGCGATCTGCACATGGTCCCAGACGGCGGCCTCAAGAAAGACATTCGTGGTCTCTTCGGTCACGCCGGTGGCCAGCCCCCCCATGATGCCGCCCACGCTTTCGACGCCATTATCGTCTGAAATGACGACCTGCCCCTCAGAAAAGGTGTAGTCCTTCTCATCCAGCCCCACCATCGTCTCGCCACCCTTGGCGCGATGCACCCGCAGGTTGCCTGCGACCTTGTCCGCGTCAAAGACATGTAGCGGGCGATTGCGGTCAAAGGTCAGGAAATTGGTGATATCGACCAGCGCCGAAATCGGCCGCAGCCCGATGGCGCGCAACCGATCCTGAAGCCACTCGGGGCTTGGTCCGTTCTTAACACCACGGATCAGCCGCCCGGCAAAAACGAAACAGCCGTCTTTGCAGGTGTCGTCGTCAATGCTGACCGTTATGGGACAGGGAAACTGCCCTTCGACATGGGCGGCGGGCGCCGGTTTCATCTCACCCAAACCACGCGCCGCGAGATCAAGCGCAATACCGCGAACACCCAGCGCGTCAGGGCGGTTGGGGGTGATCGCAATCTCGATTACCGGGTCCACCTTGGCGGGTTCATGCGCGGCCAGCCAGTCGGCAAAACTCTCACCGACCTCTCCAGAGGGCAGCTCGATGATCCCGTCATGTTCCTCGGACAGCTCCATCTCCCGCTCAGAGCACATCATGCCGTAGCTTTCGACGCCGCGGATCTTGCCCACGCCGATGGTGGTGTCGATGCCCGGCACATAGACGCCGGGTTTCGCCACCACAACGGTGATCCCTTCGCGGGCATTGGGCGCGCCGCAGATGATCTGGGTGCGGCCCTCGCCGGTCTCGACCTGACAGACGCGCAGCCGGTCGGCATCTGGATGCTGTTCGGCCTCGACCACCTTGCCGATGGTAAAGTCGCGCAGCCGCGCCGCCGGGTCAGAGATCTCTTCGACCTCCAGCCCCAGATCGGTCAGCGTCTCGGCGATTTCGCCGACACTGGCTTGCGTGTCCAGATGATCCTTGAGCCATGACAGGGTGAATTTCATGAACCTCTTCCCATGATTATCTCGCGCTTTGCCGCGCTTTACCGGATCTGCGCCACGGGGGGAAGGCCGGACTGCCGTTCGCAGAGCGTAACCGGTCAGGCTCGGGTCGGATCAGGCGCGAAAGGCCGTGATCGTCTCCGCCGAGAGGGCATAGCCCACATCGGCCAGTTCGGTCGACATGGAGACGGTGCTGAATGTGCCAGTCACGATGATCGCCTCGAACAGACCGCCACTGTCATAGGGCTGTTGGGCCGTCACAAGAACGATCTGGTTCGCGGGCGGCGGCGGCACATGGATGCACGCCCCCACATAGGGCACCAGCAGGAAATCCGTGACACCCGCACCGCTGAAATCCAGCGGCACGATAAACCCCGACATGCGAATGATACGCCCGTTCCAGTCCGTCCTGACACCGCTTGACGGTGGCTGCAGGCTGGCCGTCGCGCTTTCATCATGGGGCAAAAGCCCTTGAATCGCAGGCGGCACAAAAGTCTGCCCTTCGGGCACCAGATCGCGCCAGTCCAGTTCCGCAACATCCTCAGCGCGCAGGCCCGCCGCGCTCAGCGCCAGACCGGCACCAAGACCAAGGCACAAGGATCGGCGTCGCGGGTCCGGTCCTACCATTCGTAGAGCTCGATATCATGCGCCGCGATCTCATAGCCGATATCGCCCAGATTGGTGGATTGCAGCTTGATCGACAAAATGCCGGTCACCCAGATTGCGTCCCACAGCCTCTTGTTGGGCCAAGGCGTATCGGAGTTGACGAAAACAAGCTGGTTCGGCGGGGGTGGCGGCACATGGATGCAGGCGCCGACATGAGGCACCAAAAGAAACTCCGTCACCCCGTCCCTGCCGCTTTCCAGCGGGATGATATACCCCGGCAACCGCACGATCTGGCCTTCCAATGCGCGGTTCATCTTGGTTCCGTTCTCGTCAAAGATCGGCGCCCATGTATCGTTGGCCTCGTCCAGATCGCCTTCGCCGACGATCTCGGAATAGGGAACACCCGGCGGGATAAGATCATCCCAGGTAATCTCGCGGTACCCCCGCGCCATGGCGGCCCCCGGCGCGGTCAGGCCCGCGGCGCATAAAAGGCCGAAATCCCGGCGTGTCAGCTTTGGATCATGTGTCATGTCCGCACCATCATGCCATCTGCGAGAGACAACCGATAGGCCCTGATCGCTGGAAGAAGGCTGGCAAGCGCCGCCGCGCCGATCACGATTGCGAGAACCCGTAACTCGCGCAGGCTGGGGGCCTCTATCGGCAGCCAGATGCCGAACCGCGCATCGACCCAAGGTTGGCCCACCAACAGTGCAACATATAGCAGCCCGACACCCAACGCGGCCCCAGCCGCCGCCATCAGCATCGCCTCTGTCACCAAGAGCCCGAGGATCGTCGCGGGCCGCGCGCCCATCGCGCGCCAGATAGCCATCTCGCGCCGTCGTTCGCCCAGACTGGCAAAGATCATCGCCATCATCCCGATCAGCGCCGTCACCACCACCATCGCCGACACGCCGATCAGCGCGGTCTCGGCCACGCCCACGATCTGCCACAACTCTTGCAGCGCGACGCCGGGCAGAATCGCCAGCAGCGGCTCTTCGGGGTATTGGTTGATCCAGCGTTGCAGACCAAAGATCTGCAAGCGCGAGTCCACCCCGACAAGCGCCGCTGTGATGGCCTTCGGGGTGAGGTCCATGCCTCGGATCACCTCGACCGGGGTGGTTCGTCCGCTCTTGCCGCCGCCTTGCCAGTCAACATGGATCGCCTCGATGCCCTCAAGACTGATGATCACCGTGCGGTCCACCGGCGTGCCGGTCTTGGCCACGATGCCGGCCACGCGAAACGGCTGATCGTCATGCTCTGTGAATGACGCCAGCCCATGCGACACAACGATGGGATCGCCCACCGAATAGCCCAGCGCGGCGGCGACATCTGCACCGATGACCGCATCATAAAGATCGTCCAGCCCATCGCCTTCGGCAATCTCCAGCGACCTGCCGCCGCGATATTTGTAATGGTCGAAAAACGCGCGCGTGGTGCCCATGACGCGAAATTGCCGATGGCTGTCGCCCAGCGACATCGGCACGATCCACTTCACCTCCGGGCGCGCGGCGATATCCAGATAGCTTTCCCATGTGACATTGTTGGTCGCATTGCCGATCCTGAACACCGAATACAGCAAAAGCTGAACAGAGCCGGATCGCGCCCCCACGATCAGGTCCGTGTCAGAGATCGTATCGGCAAAGCTTGCGCGGGCGCTCTCGCGCAGTTTTTCCACCCCGAGGAAAAGCGTGATCGACAGCGCGATGGCCAGCACGGTCATGCCAACGGTCAGCGCCCGCGCGACCAAAGACTGTGCCGCCAGACGCAGGATCATGCCGCCACCGTCCCGGCCGTCACGATATCCTCTAGCCGCACCACCCGGTCAAAGCGGTGGCCCAGCCGCTCATCATGGCTGACCATAAGCAGCGACGAGCCCGCCTGCGCCCGCTGTTCGAACAGCAAGCCAAGGAAATTATCCTGCGTGGCTGCATCCAGCGCCGATGTCGGCTCGTCCGCCACGATCAGCGCGGGCGTGCCGATCAGGGCGCGCGCCACCGCGACCCGTTGCTGTTGCCCAACGCTCAGCCGTCCGGCTTGTTTGCCAAGCACGCCCTCGGGCAGGCCCAGCGCTGTGCATAGCCTTGCCGCCTCCACGGGCGGGTCGTCGGCGCGCGCCTTGCGGTCAGGCGCAAAGCGAAGGGGCAGCAGAATATTGTCCCGCACGCTTGCATAGGGCAGCAGGTTGAATTGCTGGAAAATCACGCCGATCCGCTCGGCGCGAAATCTGTCCCGCGCACCTGCACCCAAGCCGCTTAAATCCGTACCACCCACAAGGACGCGCCCCGCCTGAGCCGTCACAATCCCGCAGACCAGTGACAGCAGCGTGGATTTCCCAGATCCGCTGGCCCCCAGCAACAGGACACTTTCGCCCGCCCCCATACCAAAGGTCGGACAGCGCAGGGAAAAACCGCCAGCCCCCGGCCAGCTGAAACTCACATCGCTCAGGGCAAGGGCGGGGTCCTGCATTGTCAGTTCAGGATCAGTTCGGCGGTGTCCCGGCCTATTTCCACAGCCCCTGCACCGGCCTCGGTGACGTATTCAGCCTCAATTTCCTGCGCATTCGGGAAACGCGCGAAAAAGGGCAGGCCGATACGCGTCAGGTCCTCGGGATTGGCACAGTCAAAGACATAGCGCGCCTGAAACTCGGTATGACCATCGGTTTTTTCGTCGCCATGGTCACCATGCGCCTCGTGGTCATGGTCATGGCTGTGGTCATGATCGTGGTCCTCATGCTCGGCGTGGTCCATGTCCTCGTCGGCCTCAAGCCCGGCTGTCGCCTCGGTCAGCTGGCATTCCGCCGCTCCGGGTAGGCTGAGGATATTCTCGGGCACCTGCATCGTGCGGATGGCCTCTGCCACCGCGTCCTTGTCCGCCTCGGTGCTGGCGGCGTATTCGAAACCGACAATATCCATTCCGGGCGAGGTAAGACCGACCTCAACCCTGCCGCCCTCGACCGCAAGCTGAAGCGTACTGACCCCATGCACATGCGCGTCCATCTGGCGGGTTTCCTCTGCCGCAACCGGCGTGGCGACGGCAAAGGCGATCAGGGCGATACGTTTGGCGGTCATGTCGATTCCTTTCATAGACATGTGAGCGTGTTTTCAGGTGTCAGCGCAACATCGATGCATCATCCTGCGGCGTCATGGCATCGCGGCACAGGCAATCCGCCTCTGCCCGATCCAGCTTTGCGAGAACCTGTGCGACCGGCTCTCCCTCGGATCTGGCCCGCTGCCAGATGCGGCGACAGGATCTGGGCGACCATGGCAACGCGGCCTCGGACAACCATTGGCGCAACGGCGGCGGCAGGGCATCGAATTCTCGC
This sequence comes from Roseovarius sp., assembly GCA_965656855.1. Classification (GTDB taxonomy): domain Bacteria; phylum Pseudomonadota; class Alphaproteobacteria; order Rhodobacterales; family Rhodobacteraceae; genus Roseovarius. The sequence continues at coordinate 14,492 of CBFHML010000024.1, read as the reverse complement.
ATCGGATCGTCCCGGCGCCGCCGCCGTCGCAGCGATGTGGCCCCCAGATTGGACTCCCGTCCCATCAACAGTCCCCCGCGTCATCCACCGCATCGATAACCAGCAAAAGCCGCGCATCCCCCGCCTCGGCAGGGGGAGAGCGGTGCAGGATCGCGGCAAGTTCCGGCCCCGGCCAGAGCACACCGCGAAACACGCCCACCGCCCCGCGCGCCATTTGGTGCACCGCTTGCGGCTCTCCCGCGGGGCCGATCGGGCCAAACTCGGTCCCCGGACCTCGCAGCGTGCACAGCAACCGTCCCGCCACGGCATCCAAATGCCATTTCGGACAGGGCTGACCGTTCGTCACCTGTAGCCGAAGCTCCAACAGGGGCGCGGCAAGCACGTCAGCCGCGTGGCGCGCAAGATCTGCAGCGACAATGGCGAGCCCGTCGGCGCAGTCCATTGCACCCGCTTCAACACAAGCCGCGCGCACGGCACCGGGAACATCGCGCACGGCAAGCCGGCGGCGCATCCTTGGCAGCTGTTCTGGCGGCAACCCATCCAGCGCAGCGGACAGATCCTGCGGCAGCCTGCGGTCCCACAGCGCCAGAGACACACCTGTCATCCCGATCGTATGCAGCACACCCGGATCGGCGCTGCTGTTCATGCCCATAGCAAGGGGAGGCAGCGCGACCGTCATGATCTGCGCCTATACGGCGTGGCCGGGATGATTGCGTTTCGCATGGGGAAAACATCCTTTGCAAAAGGCGGCTGGAGGGTCCGCAACGATGAAATTAAGACGCTACCGTTTAAGTTATGTCATAACATAACTATCTGCAAGTAAGCAAATCTTGTCGCGCATGTCGACAAGCAAATGCCTGCCAACATGCGTCGCGACCTTAGCTTAGAGACACTCTGCCAAGGCTTTGGCGAGGTTGCGCAGCATCGTGGTGTAAAGCTGCGGTCCCGGCTCCAGATCAGAGCCGAGCGGGTCAAGCACACCGGCCCGCGCCTCGGATCCTTCCATCACGGCCGCGACGATACCGGGATCGAATTGCGGCTCTGACAGCACGCAGCTTACATCCTGCGCGGCGACACGGCCCTGAATCTCTGCGATCCGACCGGGACTTGGGTCCGCCGCATCCGACACGGATATCGCCCCCGATGCGGGGAAATCGAAAGCGGCTTCAAAATATTGATAGGCGTCGTGGAAAACGATGAAGTTGCGCTCTCTCACTGGATCCAGAATGGCGTTGATCTCGGCGCTCAATGCAATGAGTTCCTCACGTCCGGCAGCGGCGTTGGCGAAATAGGCGCCTGCGTTGTCCGGATCGGCAGCAGACAGTTTCGCCGCAATGGCGTTCAGCCATGTCGCCCCGTTATCCACCGACAGCCAAGCATGCGGATCATGCGCACCATGGGCATGACCTGCATGATCTTCGTGCTTCTCGTGGTCGTGATCATCGTGACCCGCGTGGTCGTCATGATCCTCATGGTCGTGATCATCGTGACCCGCATGGTCGTCATGCTTCTCATGATCGTGGTCGTCATGACCCGCATGGTCGTCATGATCCTCATGCCCATGGTCGTCGTGGTCAGCGTGCTCTTCTCCATGCGCATGCGCTTCGAACAAAGCCCCCTCGCGGAACGAAAGCTCGATCGTGCCCTCGACCTCCATCAGTTCCGTCACTGTCGCCTCACTGGCCAGCGTTCCGATAGCGTCCTGCAGCCATGGTGTAAGGTCAGGACCGATCCAGAACACCAAATCCGCATCCTGGAGCGCGGCAGCCTCTGACGGGCGCAGGCTGTATTCATGTGGGCTGGCACCCGGCGCAACAATCAGCGACGGCTCTCCCACACCCTGCATCACCCGCGCCACCAGCGAATGCACCGGTGCGATATCAGCGGCCACATCTGGCGCCTCTGCAAAGGCTGTTCCCCCGAGCAGCACAGCGGCGAAAGACAACGGAAAGAGGTTTCTGGACATGTCCGGCTCCATGTGATTAAATAACATTACTTTGCCTCTACTAGATATGAGATAACATGACAAGTACCGGACCGACAGACAGGAGCAGCCCGAGCGACCCCGTCGGATTTGAACACCATGATCACGCCCATTGCATGAGCGCTGCGATCACGGCGGCAGAGACGCATTGCGCAGAGCATGGGCTGCGTTTCACCCCGGTTCGGCGCAAGGCGCTTGAAATCCTGCTGCAAGAGCATCGCGGACTCGGCGCCTATGAGATGCTTGATCGGCTGCGCGAGGCGGGGTTCGGCTCTCAGCCGCCTGTCGCCTACCGGGCGCTGGAATTTTTGGTTGCGCATGGGTTCGCCCACAAGATCGAGCGCCTGAATGCCTTTATCGCCTGCGCCCATCCCGGCGCCGCACATTCCCCGGCCTTCATGATCTGCCGCACCTGTTCCTCGGTTGCAGAGGCTCTGTCCACACCCACACGGGGCGCATTGGGAGAGGCCGCCCGCGCCACCGGCTTTACCATCGAACGCACGGTGGTCGAGGCAGAGGGCATTTGCCCCAGCTGCGCGGAAAAGGCTCAGGCATGAGCCTAGTCACTGTCGAGAATATCAGCGTCGGCTACGGCGCGAACACGGTGTTGCAAAACGTCTCTCTTGCCATTGAGCGGGGCGAGATCGTCACCATCGTCGGCCCCAATGGCTCGGGCAAGACCACGCTGCTGCGCTCCCTCATCGGGGCGGTACGTCCCGCAAGCGGGCGGATCCGGCGCAAGCCTGACCTGCGCATCGGCTATGTGCCCCAAACCCTGCATATCGATCCGACCCTGCCGATCACGGTTGAACGATTTCTGCGGCTGCCCGGCGGCAACGCGAGCACGGATTGCGCACAGGCGCTGGACCGCGCGGGTGTGCCGGGCCTGGCGCGGCGGCAGATGTCTTCGCTGTCGGGCGGACAGTTCCAGCGGGTGCTTCTGGCCCGCGCGCTGATCGACAAGCCCGATCTGCTATTGCTGGACGAGGCGACACAAGGTCTGGATCAACCCGGCTCTGCCGCGTTTTACCTGCAAATCGAACAGGTGCGCCGGACCACCGGCTGCGCCGTGCTGATGATCAGCCACGAATTGCACGTCGTGATGAGCGCCTCTGACAGGGTGATCTGCCTCAACGGGCATGTCTGCTGCGAAGGTGCGCCCGAGATCGTCTCGGCGGCGCCCGAATACCGCGCGCTGTTCGGCACCGGCACGGGTGGCGCGCTCGCGCTGTACCGCCATGACCACGACCACACCCATGATGAGACCTGCGGCCATGCCCACGCACATGACAGCGCAGACACCACAAAACAGGCAGAGACAGTCGAATAATGCTTGATGATTTTATGACCCGTGCCGCGCTCGCGGGCACTGGTGTGGCCTTGGCCGCCGCCCCGCTTGGCAGCTTTGTCGTCTGGCGGCGCATGGCCTATTTCGGCGATGCCACGGCCCATGCCGCGATCCTTGGCGTGGCGCTGGCACTGGCGCTGGAGATGTCGATCTTTACCGGCGCGGTTGCCGTGGCGCTTGCCATGGCGCTGACCGTCACGCTGCTGTCGGGACGCGGCTATGCGATGGACACGTTGCTGGGCGTTCTGGCCCATTCCGCCCTCGCCTTTGGGCTGGTCGCGGTATCATTCCTGTCGGGCATCAGAATAGATCTGATGGCCTACCTGTTTGGAGACATCCTTTCGGTGTCGCGCGGCGATCTGTTGGTGATCTGGGGCGGCGCGGTGACGGTTGTCGGGTTGATTGCATGGCGCTGGTCCGCGCTCTTGACCTCAACCCTCAGCGAAGAGCTGGCCTATGCCAATGGCATCGACCCGCGCCGCGAACAGATGGTGCTGACACTTGCGCTGGCCATTACCGTGGCTGTAGCGATCAAGGTGGTTGGCGTGCTTCTTATTGCGGCGATGCTGATCATTCCCGCCGCCGCCGCGCGGCCATTGTCGCGCACGCCTGAACAGATGGCCGGGATCGCCGCAGTTCTGGGGGCTGTTGCCGCCATACTGGGACTGCGCGCCGCATATGTCTTCGATACGCCTGCCGGGCCATCCATCGTCTGCGTTGCCGCACTGATGTTTCTGGCCACCAGCCTGTCACGGGCGGTGCGGGCCTGACGCGCTAGATCGCCAGCACGCCCCGCCGCACAAGGTTCAGCCCGGCGATCACCAGAACCGCCAGTGTCAGCCTGCGAAACAGCGTCTGGTCGATCCGGTCCTGAATGCGAAAGCCGATCCACATGCCCGCCAGTGCGGGCAGGCACAGCGCCAGTGACAAGGGCACGGTCATCGGGTTCAGCACACCGGACCCGATATGCGCCGTCAACAGCGCAACCGCGCCAAGGCCATAGATCACGCCCTGAATACGCATCTGTTCGGTCTTTTCGGTTTGCAATGCCGTCAGCATCGCCACCGTCGGCGGCCCCCAGACCCCGGAAAGCCCCCCGAAAAAGCCCGCCACCGCGCCGATCCCGGCCTCAACACGCCAGCCGGGGCGCGGGGCCAGCCGCAGCGGACGGCCCGCCAAAGCAAACGCGGCATATAGAACGATGGGCACACCGATGATGAGCAGCATCACCGCTTGGCTCAGGATCGCCACAAGCTGCGCAGAGCCGAACATGAACAGGAATCCCGCAAGCAAAAACACCCGGAACCGCCGCATCGCCCCGATCGCGGCCAGGACTCCTTGCCGCAACGCCTGCCAGCCGTTGCAAACCAGCGTCGGCAGGATGACCCCGGCCAGCGCCACGTCGGGCGGCACGATAGAACTGAGACCGGAAATAAGCACCATCGGCATGGCAAAGCCAACAACACCTTTGACCACGCCGCCCGCCATCGCGACAGCGGCGGCGAAAAGCAGCAGAACCTGCCAGTTTGATCCCAGAATGTCAGCCATGCGCCGCGTCCTATCACTTTCCGCCGGGTTTGCACGGGCTAAGTCATAGTGCGCTGTATAAATCGGTCTGCCCCGCCAGACACAAAGCGACGCCGCAATGCAGCGGTGCGCGGGCGTTGAAAAGCTGATAAAATAGCAGTCTGCGCCGATAAGCGCGACAGGTTGGCGCAAGATAAGACTAAAACCGACGCCAGTTTGGTAAAATAGTTGCGCTGCGACTGCGAAATGGCTAGGACGGGGCGGACTCGAAAAAGGATGTGAATCATGGCGCATGACGGACAAGACCTGACTCTTGAAACACCGATCCTGCTGGATGGGCTACTTGGCCTGACAGGCGCAGCCGTTGCTCCGGCTGAGGCGGTACTCGATCAAGCGACCGCCGCGCTGCGGGCATTGGTTGTTGTGGACGGGCGCGTTTCCTCTTCGGCGGTCGAGACGCATCAAACCGCCTGCCACGGCCTGGCATGGATCGCGACCTATGTCGAATCGCTGCGTCAGATGCAGGCATGGGCCGAACGGCTTGAGGCCGAAGGCAAGTTTGGCGAGGTCGAACAGCTGCTTTTGCAGATCGGCGTTGGTGAATACCTCAACCATATGGTTGGCGGCATCCCGATGAACCAAGGCGAATTCGTCCGGCTCTCGGATCTTGGCCTTGGCGAAGAGGCAATGGCCGGGTTCCGCGCGACCGAAGTGCGCACCCTGATGGCGCGCGGCAACACGCAGGCTGCCCGCACCCGTCTGGTAGACCTGATGCAGGAACGCTCGGCAGAGATCACCGTGGGCGCATCGGGCCTCGACGACGAGCTTGAAATGATACGCGAACAGTTCCGCCGTTTCTCTGTCGACAAGGTGGAGCCCTATGCGCATGAATGGCACCTCAAGGACGAGCTTATTCCGATGGAGATCATCGAAGATCTTGCGGAAATGGGCGTGTTCGGTCTGACCATCCCCGAAGAATTCGGCGGTTTCGGCCTGTCCAAGGCGTCTATGTGCGTCGTCTCCGAGGAACTCAGCCGCGGCTATATCGGTGTCGGCAGCCTTGGCACCCGGTCCGAGATCGCGGCCGAGCTTATCCTTGCAGGTGGCACGCAGGAGCAAAAGGAAAACTGGCTGCCCAAACTGGCCAGCGCCGAAACGCTGCCCACGGCTGTTTTCACCGAGCCGAACACCGGCTCTGACCTTGGCGCGCTGCGCACCCGCGCGGTCAAGGACGAGAACGGCGATTACCGCATAACCGGCAACAAAACATGGATCACCCATGCCTCGCGCACGCAGGTGATGACGCTGCTGGCGCGCACCAACCCCGACTCGGCGGACCATCGCGGGCTGTCGATGTTTCTTGCGGAAAAAACCCCCGGCACCGATGAGGCGCCCTTTCCGACAGAGGGCATGTCCGGCGGCGAGATCGAGGTGCTGGGCTATCGCGGCATGAAGGAATACGAGATCGCGTTCGACAACTTCCACGTCAAGCAAGAGAACCTGCTTGGGGGCGAAGAGGGCAAAGGTTTTAAGCAGCTTATGGAAACCTTTGAATCTGCGCGCATTCAGACGGCGGCGCGCGCCGTGGGCGTGGCGCAATCGGCGCTCGACATCTCCATGCGCTATGCGATTGATCGTAAGCAGTTCGGCAAGTCGCTGATCGACTTCCCCCGCGTTTCGGGCAAGCTGGCGATGATGGCGGTGGAAATCATGATCGCGCGTCAGCTGACCTATTTCTCGGCATGGGAAAAGGACAATGGACGCCGCTGTGACCTAGAGGCCGGCATGGCCAAGCTCTTGGGGGCGCGCGTCGCATGGGCGGCGGCCGATAATGGCCTTCAGGTGCATGGCGGCAACGGCTTTGCGCTGGAATACAGCATCAGCCGTGTCTTGTGCGATGCGCGTATCCTCAACATCTTTGAGGGCGCTGCCGAAATTCAGGCGCAGGTCATCGCGCGGCGCTTGCTTGGCTAAGATGTAAAAGTAACGAGTGATTTTATGAAAAATGCCCCGTTGGATAATCCAGCGGGGCATTTTTGTTTGGCAACGCCTGCGTAGGTTACGCAACGCCCTCACGGATCGTCACCTGCACAGGCTCCAGCCCGTCGATGCCGCCCTCAAGCTTTGACCCCGGCTTTACCGCGCCAACCCCGGCGGGTGTGCCGGTCATGATCAAATCACCCGGCAAAAGCGTATAAAGCTGCGACAGGTGCACTATGATCTCGGGCACCGACCAGATCATGTCCGACAGGGGCGCCTCTTGCGCGCGGGTGCCGTCATGGTCGAGCCAGATGGTCTGTTCCCCGATCTCGCCAAACTGCGCCTTGCGGGTGACCGGCCCCAGAATGGCCGCATCCTCGAAATCCTTGCCGATGTCCCACGGACGGCGCAGATGCTTGGCCACGCCCTGCAAATCCCGGCGGGTGAGATCAATGCCGCTGGCATATCCAAATACGGCGTCCATCGCGGTCTCGGTGCTTACCTCGCTGGCCTCGGCGCCGATGGCGACGGTGAATTCCATCTCATAATGGCAATCCTCGGTCACGCGCGGATAGGCGATCTCGCGGCCCGTGTGGCACAGGCAATGCGCTGATTTGGTGAAATAGAACGGCTTTTCGCGGTCGACTTCATTGCCCATCTCGATGGCATGCGCGGCATAGTTGCGGCCCACGCAGAAGATGCGCCTGATCGGGAAAAGTGGCGCCTCATTCACGACAGGCAGGGCCGGAATACTTGGCGGATCAAAGACATAGTCGAGATGCATGGCGCACTCCTGTGATAGTGTCGGCGCGTTATGCTGCGCCTTTGGGCGATTGTCAAAAACCCCTGCCCGGTCTGGTATGGCAAGTCTTGCAAAGCACCAGACGCAGGCGTAACCCTCAAATATGGCGCGACGTTCCCCAAAACTTGGACCAGACGACTGGCTCGCCGCAGGCATGGCCGCCCTGTGCGAGGCAGGCCCGAGCGCCGTCAAGGCAGAGCCGCTCGCGATCCGGCTTGGCGTCTCCAAGGGCTCTTTCTACTGGCATTTCCGCGATGTTCCCGCGTTTCAGGATGCGCTTTTGGCAGACTGGGAACTGCGCGCCGTATCTCGCGCGACACCGTCCTCAGACGGTGCCGTCCCCCGGCTGCGCAAGCTCGCTCAGGATCTTGCCGATCCCGATGCCGAGGATCTCGCCTTGCGGAGCTGGGCACAATCGCACCCCGGTGCCGCCGCAGCGATCCGTCGGGTGGATGAGGCGCGGCTCACGCTGCTGCGTGAATTGCTCAATGAAACCGGCATCGGCAATCCAGAAATGGCGCGCATCCTTTATGCAGCCGCTGTCGGCATGACCACGTTGGATGCCGCCCGCCCAGACGACGCGCGGGGCGCTATGGGCTCTCTTGTCGATTTGGTGCTGGCGGTTCGGTAAACCCCTCAAGGTGACGTGGGCAATCTGCCACGAAACCGCTCGACAAAGCGGGCCCGCGCAGCCGGCAGAGGCACATTGCCCAGTTCGGGCGCAAGATGGTTCGACAGGAAATGCCCCGTCACCCGAAACCCTTCGCTGATGTCGTGGTCATCGCCCCCCTCACCAAGCAAGCAAGCGGGCAACGGCAAAAGCTTGTCCGCCCAATCGCCCGCACCGGCGCGCGACACGGCGCGACCACTGCGCGGTGACACAAAGCTGAGGTCATTCGCCCGCGCCCCCATCACGGCGCATGTCGACAGATCAAGGCCAAAGCCCATTTCCTCAAGCAATGACATCTCCCACCGTAAATAGGCCAGCGGCCAGACGTCCGACTGCCCCAGCAGGTCAAACAGCTGCTCTGAGCGGGCATAAAGCGCCGGATGCGCCTCGCGCTCGGGCAGGGAAAAGAGCAACAGCGCGCAGGCCGCATTCAGCCCCGCAAGCGCCAGACGGTCGCCCATAGAGGCCGCCGCGCGTGAGCGGACAGGCTCTACCGTGAAGCTGCCCAGATGATCCTCCAGCCGGGCACGCCATGTCAGATCAAGCTGCGCCCCCGGTTGCAAAACGGGTGCCATCTTGCGCGATGCACCGCCACGCACCACGCCCGCATGACGGCCATGTTCGGGTGTGAAAACCTCAATGATCGCAGATGTCTCGCCATGTCTCCTGCTGCTTAGCAGGATCCCCTGATCACGCCATTCCATGCCGCCCTACCCCGCTGCATCCGTTCATTGGATACCAGATCACACCGATATCCAACCCCTTGATCGGGCCGTGCGGCACGGCGTTTCATCGCACTGAAACGACCCTGCCCTCTGCCTGCAGCAACACTTCGGCGATATCCACAGCCTTGCGCACCATGCCAGACCCGTCAGTGGCAACGAATACGTGCCCTGTCAGGATGCTGTGCTTTGTGTTTCGGGGATCACCCCGACAGAGGAACTGCGCCTTCACGGCCGCAACGGGATCAGTCCGAAAGCCCCGGTTCATCCAGCAGATGACGGCCCGCGCGGTCCTCGACCTCGACCACCCAGAGGTCGGGATCGAACCCGCGCTGCCGCGCGATGGCGGCGTCAACCTCGGCCTCTGCCCCTTGGGCCAGCGGGACCCAGTTGCGCGCGCCGCTCATAAGATCGAAGGAACGTTGAAACACCTGCGCCTGCCCATCAAGCGTGTTGAGCTTGACCAGAACCGACCCGGCCGTGTCGTCGCCATGCGATGTGACAAAGGCGGGAATATCGCGAAGCCGCAATCGCGTGAGATAAGCCTGAACCCAGAACTCCGCCGTGAGGCGGCTCATGCCTTGCCGTCCTTGAACTCCAGTCCCATCTCGGAATAGCGCTCTGCCTCATCCAGCCAGCCGGGTCGCACTTTTACTTGAGTAAAGAGATGCACGCGGCGGCCAAGAAATTCCTCAAGCTCGGCCCTTGCGGCCTGACTTACGGCCTTGATGGTCTCACCCTTTTTGCCAAGGATGATGCCCTTGTGGCCATCGCGCGTGACATAGATGATCTGGTCGATCCGGGCAGAGCCGTCGTCGCGCTCTTCCCAGCTCTCTGTCTCGACGGTTAGCTGATAGGGCAATTCCTGATGCAGCCGCAGGGTCAGCTTTTCGCGGGTCATCTCGGATGCGATCATGCGCATGGGCAGATCCGCGATCTGATCCTCGGGGTATAGCCATGGCCCCTCAGGCATCTCTCCGGCCAGCCAGCGGCGCAGATCCTCTACCCCGTGGCCGCGCTCGGCAGAAATCATGAATGTTTCGACAAAGGCGTGACGCTCGTTGAGATCCTTTGTCAGGCCAAGCAACGCATCGGATTTCACCCTGTCGATCTTGTTGATGGCCAGCACAACGCGCCGTCCGCGCGGCAGGTCCTTCAGTCCCTCCAGGATACGCTCCACACCATCTGTGATGCCGCGATGCGCCTCGACCAGCAGCACGGTCAGATCAGCGTCCGCTGCGCCACCCCATGCCGCGGCGACCATGGCACGGTCCAGCCTGCGGCGCGGCGCAAAAAGTCCGGGGGTATCGACAAAGACCAACTGAGCGTCGCCTTCGAGTGCAACACCGCGAATGCGTGCGCGGGTGGTCTGCACCTTGTGGGTCACGATGCTGACCTTGGCGCCCACCATACGGTTGAGCAGCGTGGATTTGCCCGCATTGGGCTCTCCGATGAGGGCGATAAAACCGGCGCGGGTGGTCATGTGGCGTTCCTGTATGTCATGGCCATGCCCTATCCCAACTCTGACAGGTACGCCAGATGGCTTGATGCGGTCAAAAGACCGCGTGTTCGCCCCGGTCGACCGTCTCTTGGCCTGCGGCAAGCCTGTGGTAGAAATCCGACAGGGTATCGTGACCGAATTCCGGCGTAGCGTCAGCGTCATACCTGTGCGTGGCGTCATCCCAGACCAACATCGACTCGGTCGCGTAGTAAAGCCCGATTTTGGCAAGCTCCGCCTTGGCGCGGGCGCGTGGGCTGATCCTACCCGCGGCGGCCAGACCGCCCGCGATGCCTCGCAAAAGGCCGGGTGGCACATGGCGGAACTTTGGCGGCAGCCCCGCCGCCGCGAAAAGTGCCTCTCCCTGTTCAAGCGGCGTGAGGGCCGGACCGGGGCCACCAACGGGCAGGGTCGCCGCCTCACCTGCCGCACCCTCGACGCAGCGTACAAGGAACCGCGCAAGATCCGCATCTGAAATGGGCTTGCACGCGGTCAGGCACCCATCCCCAAAAACCAGAAAAGGCTTGCCCGCCCGGATGCGCGCCAACTGCCCCGACAGGCTTTTGAAAAAGGCAGTGGGGCGCACGATGGCATATTCCAGCCCCGAGGCCGCCAACTCTGCCTCGAACGCCAGCTTCGCCTGCTGAAAGGCCAGTTTCGGGCGCTGCACGCAGATCGCGGACAACAGCACGACCCGCCCGACACCCGTTGATTTGGCCGCACGCAGGGCGTGGCTGTTCAACCCCAGATCCACCGCCCATGCATCGGCCGGCGCACCGCTGCGCGAGGCGATGCAGCTCAGCACAGTATCGCAGCCATGTGTTTCCATCACACGGACCAAAAACGCCTCGTCATCAAGCGCGCCAATCTCAACCGCATGCGGCGCGGGCTGTGCCGGGGCGCGGCGCATGACCGCCACGACAGAATGACCCGCCGCCATCAGCGCCGCGCAGGCCACGCGCCCGATCGTACCGCTCGCCCCAAGAACGAGCACGCGGCGGGGCGGTCCGTCATAGGTCCAATCGGGATCATATATAGCGCCGCCTTGCATCGCCTCTCCTTGCCTTTCTCAAAGCTCCTACGGGGAGAATTAGCTCATATCGGGGCGACCCACGGATGTATAGGCTGTGAAACCGGCGCTTTTGGCAGTTTCCACATTGTAGATGTTGCGCAGATCGGCCATGCGCGGCGTCGTCATGCCGCCTGCCAGCCGCTCAAGATCCAGCGCGCGGAATTCATTCCATTCCGTCAGGATCATCACAAGATCAGCCTGTGCCGCCGCATCATAGGCGTCCTTTTCCCATGTCACACCGGGCAAGAGCGCCTCGCCCTCGTGGTGGCCCTGCGGATCGCAGACCCGCACCTTGGCGCCCGCCCCCACCAGCGCTGGCACGATGGTCAGCGACGGCGCATCGCGCATGTCATCCGTGTTGGGTTTGAACGTCACGCCAAGCACCGCGACGGTCTTGCCATTGAACGATCCGTCACACAGGTCGAGCACCTTGTCGATCATGCGGCGCTTGGTTTCCTCGTTGACCTTGATGACCGTCTCGGTCAGCTGCATCGGGCTGGCATGTTCCTGCCCGATGCGGGCCAGCGCCTTGGTATCCTTGGGAAAGCAAGAGCCGCCATAACCCGGCCCCGCATGCAGGAATTTCATTCCGATACGCCCGTCCATGCCCATGCCGCGTGCCACCTGCTTGACGTCTGCACCCACGCGTTCGCACAGCGCGGCGACCTCGTTGATGAAGGTGATTTTGGTCGCAAGAAAGGCATTGGCCGCGTATTTGATCATCTCAGCGCTTTCCAGATCGGTCGAGATGATGGGAAACTCGCGCAGGTAAAGCGGGCGATAGACCTCTTCCATGACCTTGGTGGCGCGGTCCGTTTCGACCCCCACGACCACGCGGTCAGGCTTCATGAAATCCTCGATCGCCGCGCCTTCGCGCAGGAATTCAGGGTTGGACGCGACATCGAATTCCAGATCAGGATTGGCGGCGCGCACAACCTCGGCAACCTGACGGTTGGTGCCCACGGGCACGGTCGATTTGGTCACGATCACCATGTATTGCTTGGCAATGCGGGCGATTTCCTCGGCGGCGGCATAGACATAGGTCAGATCCGCATGCCCGTCGCCTCGGCGCGTGGGCGTACCAACAGCGATGAAAACAGCCTCTGCGTCTGTCAGCGCGTCGGCCAGATCAAGCGTAAAGCTCAGTCTGCCCGCCTCGACATTTTTATGCATCAGCCGGTCGAGACCCGGCTCAAAAATCGGCACCTCGCCGTTATTGAGGCGCTCGATCTTACCCGCGTCCTTGTCGACGCACACAACGTCATGCCCGAAATCCGAAAAGCACACGCCGGAAACAAGGCCAACATAGCCTGTTCCGATCATAACAATTTTCATTCGTTACCTCTTTGTCAGCCATGCCTGGCTGATCGGCTAAATTGTCAACTCGTAAAGAAACTTGTCTGACCCTACATCATGATCGGCCTGTCCTTGTCGGCGCTCATCCCTGAAGATTTTTGTTGTTGGAAACTTTGCCCTCAACCTAAAAGCAGGAACCACGCAGAATTTCAGTCAGTTTGGCGAGGAATTTATACCTACGCAAGTTACCAAGCATTTTTGGCACAAATGTTCTCCTGTGATGTCAGAGGAGTAACACCTGCCAAAACCAAGAGCGTCGCTTAGCTTATTTGTTGGGAAACAGGGCAAGAAACCAACGCATCCAGCGCTTCTTACGGCCTTAGACGTCGGTCAATGCAGGAAAAAATGAGTTATTTTCCAGACATATTTGATTAATTATAGTTAAAATATTATTGCCACGATCAATCGACGTTCTGAGCTAACGCACGCAGATCGTCCAAGACTGAACAAGAGATCAGGCTGCCTGACCATCCGTGAACTGTAGCTTTGCCAGCCGCGCATAGAGCCCGCCCTGAGCCACTAGCGCGTCATGCGTGCCTTCGGCCACGATGCGCCCATGATCCATGACGATGATCCGGTCGGCCTTTTTCACTGTGGCCAGACGGTGTGCCACGATCACGGTCGTGCGTTCCTGCGATAGCGCATCGACGGCGGCCTGCACGGCCCGTTCGCTTTCGGCATCCAGCGCCGAGGTCGCCTCGTCCAGCAGCAGCACAGGCGCGTCTCGCAGGATCGCACGGGCAATCGCCACGCGTTGTTTCTGCCCGCCCGACAACATCACACCACGCTCGCCCAGATAGGTGTCATACCCCTCGGGCAGCGTTTCGATGAAATCATGCGCAGCGGCGGTGCGCGCGGCGGCCTCCACCTCTGCATCGGTGGCATCGGCCCGGCCAAAACGGATGTTATCCCGCGCGGAGGCAGCAAAAATCACCGGCTCTTGTGGTACCAGCGCGATAGCCGTCCGGAAATTATGCCGCGCCATCGCATCAAGCGGCACGCCGTCCAGCGTGACCTGACCCGATTGCGGATCATAAAAGCGCTGCACAAGCTGGATGATGGTTGTCTTGCCCGCACCAGACGGGCCGACAAGCGCAACGGTCTCTCCGGGTTCGATGACGAGATTCAGTTGATCCAGCGCCGGGGCCTCTTGCCGCGACGGATAGGCGAAACTGACATCGTCGAACGCGATCCGGCCTTTGACAGGGGATGGCAGCGGCTCAGGCGTGACCGGGTCCTGCACCGCATCCTCGGCCTGAAGTAGCTCGACCAGCCGCTCGGTCGCACCCGCCGCGCGCTGCACCTCGCCCCAGACTTCGGACAGCGCGGCCACGGCGCCGGCCACCATAACAGAGTATATCACGAACTGGATAAGCGAGCCCGCACTCATCGTATCGGCCCGCACATCATGCGCACCCACCCAGAGCACGCCGACAATACCGATGAACACAAGGAAAATCACGATCACGGTCATCAGCGCCCGCACATTGACGCGCTCTTTGGCGACATCAAAGCTTTGCTCGGTTACGTCCG
>CBFHML010000023.1:0-5366 GCA_965656855.1 Roseovarius sp. | reverse complement strand
AATGTAGCATCCATGGAGAAACTCCTTCCTTATCCACTCCCAAGGAGCCGATCTCAGATCAGGAAGCCACGCGGTAGGTGGGGGTAGAACACCGGTTACAGAAATGGCGCAAACTCGACGGTCAAAACCGCTTGCCTGATATCATTCAGGGGATTGAGTTCTGCGACGGGATCCGCAAAGTTCAAGCTGTCGTTTGATCGGGCATCAACAAGTTTTGCACATATCACTCCCTGAGAGTTCGCCATTGCGGCGCACAACTCAAACAGACATCAATCGCCAAACTGGCACCGAACGTTGTTCGATTACATAATTTCTTTGAAAATGAGTTCTAATTCCAAGAGCTCTGCCCTCAATAAGGTTGCGGCGTGTCCGACACTGCCACTACTCAATGCCAATTCACCGGCTTCAATATTGTTGGCCCATCTTTCCACATCCTGGAAACCCACTGTCATCGCAGCACCTTTCAATGTGTGAACTTGCAAAGCGACTTCGGCGACATCACCCTCTGCTTCAGCTTCGACGATTGTGGAAAGGCGCTTATTGGCATCCGTCACAAAACGTTGGGCCAGTTCCATTAGGCCTTGTAATCCGAACTCAGGCAAAAGCTTCTCATACATATCCGCTGCCATTACCTGCTCCAGTATCCGTACGTGGGTGACCGAATTGTCTGAATGGACCGGTTCAGGCGCCTTGGACCTCAATGGTTCAGACATCTGGCTTTGCTTCAACTTCAGGGCCGCTTCCAACTCCGCCTTAAGCGTTTCGTACTCTATCGGTTTGGGCAGGATGCGATCGATACCCAGATTGGCTACCTTTTTCTCGATAAAATCTTGTGTATGTGCTGTAAGTGCCAAGATCGGTGGTAGATTCTCCTTCCCGAATTTTGACTGGAGTACGCTTATAGCCTCGAATCCATCCATCTCGGGCATAGCTATATCCATCAGCACCAGATCGTATTTTCCAGGTGCAAACTTTTCGACCGCAATCCGGCCGGTCTCGGCCAGGTCAGCTTTTAGTCCCATCCTCTCAGCAAATCTTAGAAATAGCTTTTGATTGATAACATTGTCTTCCGCTACCAAGACACGCCGACTTTCCAGCCCAACTTCTGATACTTCATCTTTGACGAGCGGGTCAAAACCCGGCCCATCTGTTGGGACGATATCCAATTCGAACCAGAAGGTGGTGCCATGTCCTGGCTGGCTTTCGACACCAATATCACCGTCTAGATTTTCGACGATACGTTTGCAAATCGCCAAACCAAGCCCTGCACCCTTCGCCGCAGCCGTCAGTGGATTATCTATCTGTGAAAAATCTTTGAATAGATTCGATTTATCTGCAGCCGAAATCCCAACTCCGAAATCCTTTACGGCCACCCGCAAGCGACATTTGGTCTCCTGCTGCCAAGCGTGGGCGCGGATCGTTATTGGTCCCTCGTACGAATAACGCACCGCATTACTGACAAGGTTTGAAATCAATTGACGAAGTCGGTTCGCATCCGAGAGAAAGTAGCTCGGCACCTTTTCGTCGATTTCCACACTAATGGCACGTCTTTGCGCGTTATCGGCCGAAGCTGTCAGGATACGAACGCCTTCGATCAGGTCGCGTATATCAACATGGTCACGCTCGAACACCAAGACACCGGCTTCCATCTTGGAAAAGTCCAGAACGTCATTGACGATACGGTTGAGGCCTCTGCCAGCCTGTTTCGCATAATTGAGAAGTTCAATTTTTTCCGGGCTGATTTCATCAAGTGTCAGCAGGTCGATGATACCCAATAATCCGCCGAGCGGCGTGCGTATTTCATGGCTCATTGTCGCTATGAACCGACCTCGTGCCGTCGAAGCATTTTCCGCATTTTTAAGCGCTTTTTGCAACTTCTCGGTTGCGAGCTTGCGATCCTGGATGTCGCGTCCGATCCCCAACATGCCACGGAAAGACCGATTTGCATCGAACAGAGGTGCAGCGTTCGTGTCATGCCACCGCCACGTCCCATTGGCATGTCGTACACGGTATTCAAGGCCCGCTTCAGCTTGCCCGGTGGCCACAATTCTCTCAAAGAAAGCTTGGCAGTCAGGTAGTTCATCGGGATGGATGACGGCGGCAAAGTGTTGGCCTACCAAGTCGTCTTGTTGATAGCCAAGCACATCCAGGATCCGGGGCGATAGAAATTCGAACGTGCCATCCGGACCAAGAATGTAAATTACATCGTTGGCCGTATCGAGAAAGGACCGGAACTTCTGCTCACTTTCTCTCAATTGATCATGTGAGACATTGAGCTCTTGCTCGGCCTGCTTCAGCTTTTCCTCGGCAACCATGCGACGAGACTTTTCCGCGTCATATAATTTTTGGAGTTCATCTTGATTCATTTTCAATGACCCGTAATCCAATGATGCCAAGCAGGAAAGCCACCATTTTTTAAGCATCGCTGCATGTCAGAGAGGGCGGTTTGTCAGAACCTGCGTTGCTTGTCACGATAGTTTTGCGAAGGAGGTTGACCATGAAATCTAACCTCGTCGTTATCCTCAGCGTTGCCGGTTTTATGGGTGTCGCTGCATGCGGGCAACCCGATCGCGTCGCTAGGTCTGTTAGGGCTGAGCTGGCTATGAAAAAACTCTAATGGCGCCTTTTACAGAAGCTCGTCCGCCGCACTGAGCTGCTTGGCGGTCACGTTGATGTGCCTCTGTGTCGTCGAAGTGCGACTATGCCCGACAAATTGTGCCAGCGATCGCACACTCGCGCCCTCATTCGCTAATTTGGTGATGTAGGTTCTGCAACGCGAATGGCTGCTTGCATCTTTCAGGCCCACAGCTTTGTAGATGCCCAAGAATAGCTGGCACATGGCGTTGGCTTACAGGTGGCCGCCCTTTCTCTGTGCTGCGGACAGGATGAACTGCCCGCGTATGTTGCCCGCTTTATCAAACACATCCCCACGTTTAAGCGCATCGTTTTCCGCTTGATGCGTGCAGTTCAGTAGCTTCTAATTCTAAATGGAAACACCGCCCCCCGATGTGGAATAGCTTAAACGAGAATTCACCCAATAAGGAGTTTTAGCCAATGGCTGTTAAATCATTTGTCCATTTCATTGCATTTGCAGCCACGACTGCCTTGGCAGGCCAAGGTTATGCGGAAACCAGTTACCCGCCTGTAGATGTCTTGCTGCAATCGGAAACAACAGTTGTGGGACAAAAGATTGTATATCCCGATGGCCCCGCTCAAATCACGGCTGCAATTGTTACCATGGAACCAGGCCAAGTTACGGGCTGGCATCGGCATCAAGCACCACTGACAGCCCATATGTTGGAGGGCGAACTGACGGTAGACTACGGTGATGATGGAAAACGGTTATATCGCGAAGGTGACACGCTGATTGAAGCCCTTGGGTCGCGACATAATGGCGAAAATACTGGTGAGGGGGTAGCCCGTATCTTGGTGGTTTTTTCTGGTGCTGTTGGCACTCCAAACACAGTTTCAGAATGATCCCAGTGCAATCAGTGTGTTGGTATCCAGCTTAAGGGCAAACCGCCATAGGTCGGTTTTTGCATAATAACGATGGATAAGCCGATTTGCGCCTCTGGTTATGACGGGATCCAGAAAACCAGCCTATTACTATGGATGAAGAACACTGACTCGCTACGAATTGGCCGGAGATCTATAGCTTCTGCGCGGTTCACGCTTTCGGAAATTGAGAGTAGCGAATTGCAGAGCGGGACACGCGATGGTCCCGATCTTGGACCTCCGATTATATTGAAATTCGGCAGTGGACCGATGTGACCATGCAAAGAGGCATTGTTCTTGAGCTTTGTCATATATAGCGCCGGGCCCCGCGATGGGGCCCGGTCGGTGTCAGTCCGCCGCGCGCTTGCGGCCTGTGATCATGGCCCGCACGAGGTTTTCGCCATGGGCGCGGCTCGCCCAAGCGACGCCGGCAATATGCATGAATATGAGCAATACAGTCGCATTGGCGGCCAGTTCATGGAGCTCCTCGAAGACCTCGCTGCTGTCTTCCTCATCATCTCCGCCCCACGCGTCCTCGATCGCCCAACCGGGCAGGGTTTGCGCGGTGACGATGCCTGCCAGCGGGCCTTTGCCCTCTTCCACTGCTAGGGTTGCCATCCCCGACAGCGCGGTCATCGTCAGCGCAATCAGCAAGGCCACCGTCATGGCGCCACCCGCCGGGCTATGGCCAACGTGGCGTTCGGCCCGCCCCGAGACGAGGTCGCGCAAATAGCGCAGCACGCGTGCCGGGCTGGTGACGAAATCGGCAAATCGCGCGTGCCGAGGCCCGACAAAGCCCCAGATGATCCGCAAACCGACCGTAACGGCGATGGCATAGCCAGCAAAGCTGTGAAGCCAGCTCGGGTCACCCTCTGTCAGATAGGCGGTGGCGAACCCCACCACCAGAACCCAGTGTCCGGTGCGGATCAGGGAATCCCAAACCCGCACCGTGGACGTGACAGCCTCACTGGCCATCAATCATCGTCCCGATCATGATACCGGCCATCTTTCTTGTCGCGGTCATCGTCGTAGCGGTCATCGTCGTAGCGGTCATCATCCTGGTAGGGCAGCACGTCGCCCGTCGCCGGATCAAGGTAGGCTTCGATCTTTCTGCCCTTGTCGTCGAGCATGTCGACGTCATACCGGCCGCGCTCCAGCTCGATTTCCAGAACCTTGTAGCCCTGACCCTCAAGCATTGTGGCGATTTGCCCGATGCTCATGCGCTCTTGTGTCTGGATGGTTTGCGCGCTCTGGGCCGCAGCCCCAAGTGAAAACAGTCCAAGGGCCGAGGCCAGCGATGCGGAAAAAATAATCGTGCGGGTCATGTGGTATCTCCTATGGGTTGGTGGCAGCGCTCTTGGCCGCCGGTGATCCCCTTTTGCACCATGCCGCCTGACGCTGTGCTGACCGCGTCTGTCAGCTTGCTGTCAGGTTGCCCCGGGTAGATACTGTGCCCATGATACGCCTTGCCCTTATCCTTGCACTGCTTGCTGCGCCCGCGCTGGCCAGCCGTGATGACCACGACCGCGCCCGCCGCGCGCTGGAGGCGGGGGAAATCCTGCCGCTGTCAGAGATCCTTGAGTCGGCCTATGCCATGCGCCCCGGTCGTGTGATCGAGATAGAGCTTGAACGCGACGACGGGCGCTGGATCTACGAGCTGGAGCTGGTGACGCCGCAGGGCCGGCTATACGAGATGGAAATCGACGCCGCCACCGGCACCGTGCTGGAGATTGAGGAGGACGACTGAGATGCGCGTGCTTGCCGTGGAGGACGATGCCCGCATCGCCGCCGATATTCAGGCCGCGCTGACGGCGGCGGGGTTTCGGGTAGAGCTGACCGGCGACGGCGAGGATGCATGGTTTCTGGGCGAT
>CBFHML010000022.1:0-8448 GCA_965656855.1 Roseovarius sp. | reverse complement strand
CGTGGTTCAAAAGAAAAACGCATCAGGCCGTGGGCTGGTTCCTCAAACGAAAACACCCCCCGGCGCGGGGCCGGAGGGTGCAAAATCAGGTAATGTCAGCCGCTTACATGCGCGAGGCGACGTTTTCCCAGTTCACCAGCTTGTCGAGGAAGTTCTGCAGATACGCCGGGCGCTTGTTGCGGAAATCAATGTAATAGGAATGTTCCCACACATCGCAGCCCAGAAGCGCCGTCTGATCAAAGCATAGCGGGTTCACACCGTTCTCGGTCTTGGTGATCTTGAGGCTGCCGTCGGTGTCCTTGACCAGCCATGCCCAGCCAGAGCCGAACTGGCCCGCGCCTGCGGCGGCGAAATCTTCTTTGAACTTGTCGATGGACCCAAAGCTTTCGGTCAGGGCCTTTTCCAGCTCGCCGGGCATGCCGGTCTGGGTCGGGCTCATCATTTCCCAGAACTGATTGTGGTTCCAGTACTGCGAAGCGTTGTTGAAGATGCCGTTTTGCGCCACGGAATTGGGATCATAGGTGCCCTTGATGATCTCTTCGACGGTCTTGCCTTCCCACTCGGTGCCGGCGACGGCCTTGTTGCCGTTGTCGACATAGGCCTTGTGGTGGATGTCGTGGTGATATTCCAGCGTCTCGCGCGACATGCCGTGATCGGCCAGCGCGTCGTGGGAATAGGGAAGATCGGGAAGTTCAAAAGCCATGATTAGCCCCCTTGTCGTTGCGTGAATTCATGCTGTGACACATGGTAGCGCGAGGGGCGTTAGGTCAAGCCCCAAGCGCGCTACCCCGCAAGATAGCCACGCGAGAGGGCCATGTGCGGCGGCGCACGGAACGCGCGCGCACCGTTTGTCAGGTGAAAACGCCGACAGGCGCGCCGGGCTGTGCCGCGTCCTTGAGCAGGTCAAAGGCGTATTGCGCGACCGACCGAAAACATACGACATTTATGGTCGAGTCATCCGTCATCCAAAGCGCCGCCGGGATCTGTGCCATACGGGTGCGGCGGATTATGCCGGGGCCAAAGGCGGCAGGTGACATATCCACCGGGCAGAGCCGCGCGATCACCTCGCGCACGCTGTCGCCCTCAAGGCAAAAGACCGCCCGCGCGTCAGAAACATTTGCCGCCAGATGATGCGTGCCCGCCAGCTTGGTCGCAAGCATGGCCAGCGCGTCATGCACATCCGCATAGGGCAGCATGAGCAACAACTCATCCGGCGACATCCACGCCGCACCGCGCCCGTCCGTGACAGTGATCTCTCGCTGGCCCGGGACGGTGGTGCCTGTGATGTCCTTGACGGCGGCCTTGAGTTTGGCATCGCCGTGATCGCCGCGCAGGGTGATCATGCCGACAAGGCCCATCTCCTGCACCCGCACCGCACCTTCATAAGCTTCGCCTTGCAAGGCGCTGACTGCATTAGACATTCTGCTTTTCCCCTTCAGGATCAAAGAAGACCGGCGAGACGATTTTCGCCTGGATCACGGTGCCATCCACCTTGGGGATGTCGATGACCTCTCCCATGCGGTCGGGGCCGTTATGTACCAGCCCCATCGCGATGCCGCGCCCCAGCGTGGGCGAATGATAGCTCGACGTCACGCGGCCTTGGGTGTTGCGCTGGCCATTGGCGTTGGTGCCATCGGCCACGGCATAGGCCCCGTCAGGCAGCACCGAGCCATCGGTGGTTTCCAGCCCGACAAGCCGCCAGCGATCCGGGTTGGCCATGTGGGGCCGGGACTGCGCGCGCTTGCCAAGGTAATCTTCTTTCTTCTTGGAGATCGCCCAGCCCATTTCCAGATCCTGCGGAATGACCGTCCCGTCGGTTTCATCCCCGATCATGATAAAGCCTTTTTCGGCGCGCATCACATGCAGCGCCTCGGTGCCATAGGGGGTCACCCCAAACTCGGCACCGGCCTCCATCAGCTTATCCCAGAGCGCGCGTCCCTGCCCCGCATCCACAGCGATCTCATAGCTCAGTTCGCCCGAGAACGAGATCCGGTAGGCGCGCGCCTTCATGCCCGCAAGCGTGATGTCCGCCCATCCCATAAAGGACAGCGCCTCGGCGCTCAGGTCATCGTCACTCAGCTTTTCCAGCGTTTTGCGGGCATTGGGGCCGACAACGCCGATCTGGGCATATTGCTCTGTGACATTGGCGACATAGACCTTCCAGTCCCACCATTCGCATTGCAGCCAGTCTTCCATGTGGCCGTGGATGTGATCCGCGCCCCCCGTGGTGGTGTGGCACAAAAACGTGTCCTCATCCAACCGGGCCACAACGCCGTCATCCATCAAGAACCCGTTTTCCGAACACATCAGACCATAGCGGCAGCGGCCCGGTTTCAGGGTCGACATCATGTTGGTGTACAGCATGTCGAGAAAGCGGCCCGCATCCGGGCCTTTCACGATCAGCTTGCCCAGCGTGGAGGCATCCAGCAGGCCAAGGCTATCGCGGGTCTGGCTGATTTCGCGGGAAACGGCCGCGTCGATCGCCTCTCCGGGTGTCTTGCGGAAGGTATAGGGCCGGCGCCAATGGCCCACCGGCTCCCAGTAGGCGCCGTTGGCCTCGTGCCAGTCATGCATCGGCGTGCGGCGCAGCGGCTGAAAGATATCGCCCCGCGCCTCGCCCGCGATAGACCCGATCGAAATGGGCGTATAGGGCGGGCGGAACGTGGTGGTGCCGGTTTGCGGAATCGGCTGATCCAGCGCATCAGAAAGGATCGCCAGGCCGTTGATATTGCTCAATTTACCCTGATCCGTCGCCATACCCAGCGTGGTGTAACGCTTGGCGTGTTCCACCGATTCAAAACCTTCGCGCGCGGCAAGCTGGATATCCGACACCTTTACGTCGTTCTGATAATCCAGCCAGGCTTTTGCGCGCAGTTCATACTTGGCCCCTTGCGGCATGAGCCAGATAGGCTGCATGGCAGTCTCGGCCGGGCTCTCGGCCTTGGGCGCTGCGGCGGTCTTGGGCGTGCGGCCTGCGCCTTTGGCGGCGGTTTCGCCTGCCAGATGCGCATCCGCCACCGTATCGGACAGCTGCAGCGCGCCATTGGCGGCCCCGGCGGCCACGACAAAGGCCTCACCGGACGCGCCGGTTGGGGCCTTATCCACATCCGGGCGGAACATCGCGTTGGCGGTGTCCCAGATCAGCTTGCCACCGCAATGCGACCACAGATGCACAACCGGCGACCAGCCACCCGACATGGCAACGGCGTCACAAGCGATCTCTTCCAGTACGGCGCCCTCGCCCGCTTGTATGCAAATGGATACACCCGTCACGCGTTTACCGCCCTTGACCTTGGCGATGCCTTTGCCGGTCTCGACCCGGATGCCCAGCGCCTTGGCCTCATCCGCCAGTGCGCCCGCGCCATCCTTGCGCGCGTCAATGATCGCGGGCACGTCGAGCCCCATGTTTTTCAGGGTGATCGCTGTCAGGTATGCGTCATCGTTGTTGGTCACAACCACAGTGCGATCACCGATGGAGACACCGAAATCAACGGCATAATCGCGCACCGCAGAGGCCAGCATCACGCCGGGAATATCATTCCCCGCAAAGCTCAGAGGACGTTCTATAGCCCCCGTCGCGGTCACGATCTGGGCGGCACGAATGCGCCACAGACGGTGGCGTGGACCCTTTTGCTGCGGCTGATGATCGGTCAGCCGCTGATAGCCCAGAAGGTAGCCGTGGTCATAGACCCCTGCCCCCATAAGTCGCGTCCGCAGCGTGACATTTTCCATCTCGTGCAACTCGGAGAGGATTTCTTCCACCGCTTTATCCACAGGCTGGCCATCGATCAGACCCCCATCGACCGGCGCGCGCCCACCCCAATGGGCGGTCTGCTCCATCAACAGAACCTTGGCCCCGGCGCGACCAGCCGCGCGGGCGGCATACAGCCCTGCTATGCCGCCACCGATCACGACAACGTCGAAGAAGGCGTAGAAATGCTCGTAGGTGTCCTCATCGCGGTCGCGCGGGGCCTGACCCAGACCGGCGGATTGGCGAATGAACGGCTCATACACGTGCTTCCACAAGGGGCGCGGATGCATAAACATCTTGTAGTAAAAGCCCGCAGGAAGGAACCGTGCGAGACGGTTGTTGATCGCACCGATATCGAACTCAAGGCTTGGCCAGTGGTTCTGCGACGCACAGGTCAGCCCATCAAAAAGCTCTGTCGTGGTGGCGCGCTGGTTCGGCTCGAACCTTGCGCCCTGCCCCATGTTGAACAGCGCGTTGGGTTCCTCGGCACCCGAGGCGACAACGCCGCGCGGGCGGTGATATTTGAACGAGCGCCCGACCATCATCTGATCGTTGGCCAACAGCGCAGAGGCGAGCGTATCGCCCTCATAGCCCTTGAGCCGCTTGCCGTTAAAGGTGAATTCCAGCGCGCGTCCCTTGTTGACGAGACGGCCGCCCGAGGCCAGACGTGTGCTCATGTTTGCGGTCTCCATGCCGTGGCGTGCGAGGGAATGTGTGTGGTTTGGTGCGCGTGGACGATCATGAGAACTCCCTCCATGACCAGCCGGGAACCTTTTGGGCGAGGATATCGCGGATATCCTGTGGCGGCTCTGTCGTCTGGGCCGAATAGGTGCCGTAGACTTCGAGCGTCACGGTATTGCGCGCCGCGATGAACCACTTGCCACAGCCATAGACATGCCGCCAGCGTTCCAGATGGACGCCCTTGGGGTTTTCCTTGGAGAACAGGTAGTCGTGAAACTCCGTCTCGGACGAACCGGGGCCAAAGCGCGTCAGATGCGCCTCGCCGCCTTGGTGGAATTCGGTTTCTTCGCCCGTGACGCCGCAACAGGGACAGGATAGGATCAGCATGGACGCCTCCGGAAAAGGGACAGGTCGTGGAACGGACGGCCCAGATCCGGCAGCGCTCTGGCATCAGCCTGTGCTGTCTTCGGATTGGGCAGGTTCAAAGGGCGGATCGGTTTCCTCATCGACATAGTGGTAAAACCACGCCGCGAGGGCGAGCACGACAATGATGATGGCAAGGCCGAACAGATTTTTGAGAAACATAGGCGGTCTCCGAACAGGTATGCATTTGACATACCAACCCGCCCGGTGTGGTCCGCGTTCCCGCGCCGCGATGTCTGTGCCGCCATCATCAATGCGCCACCCCTGCCGCAACGCTCTCGTCGATAAAGCGGCCCTCGTGGAAACGGTCGAGGCCGAATTCGTCGCAGAGCGGCGACGCGCCCTTGGCCATCAGCTCGGCAAAGCCCCAGCCCGAGCCGGGGATCGCCTTGAACCCGCCAGTGCCCCAGCCACAGTTGATAAAGCAGTTCTCAAGCGGTGTTTTCGACAGGATCGGCGAGCGGTCACCCGTCACGTCCACGATCCCGCCCCACTGGCGCAGCATCTTGAGGCGCGACACCATCGGAAAGGTCTCGACCAGCGCGCGCACGGTTTCCTCGATATGGTGGAACGAGCCGCGCTGCGTGTAGTTGTTGTAGCCGTCGGTGCCGCCGCCGATGACCATCTCGCCCTTGTCGGATTGCGACATGTAGCCATGCACGGTGTTGGCCATCACCACGACGTCCATGCAGGGCTTGATCGGTTCCGACACCAGCGCCTGAAGCGCCACGGATTCGATCGGCAGGCGAAAGCCCGCCATGTCGGCCAGATGCCCCGAATGGCCCGCCACCACGATTCCGAGCTTATCACACTCGATATCCCCGCGGTTCGTTGTCACACCCGCGACCTTGCCATTCTCAGAGCGGATACCCGTTACCTCGGTTTTCTGCAGGACATGCATCCCCATCTCCGAGCAGGCCCGCGCATAGCCCCACGCCACCGCATCATGGCGCGCTGTGCCGCCACGCGCCTGCCACAGCCCCCCGAGCACCGGATAGCGCGGCCCGTCGAGATTGATGATCGGGCACAGTTCCTTGACACGGGCGGGCGAGATGAATTCGGTCTTCACACCCTGCAGCGCGTTGGCATGGGCCGTGCGTTCATAGCCGCGCACCTCGTGCTGGGTCTGGGCCAGCATGATGACGCCACGCGGGCTGAACATGATGTTGTAGTTCAGGTCCTGACTCAGCGTCTCATAGAGGCTGCGGGCCTTTTCATACATGGCCGCAGAGGGATCCTGCAGATAGTTGGAGCGGATGATCGTGGTGTTGCGCCCGGTATTGCCGCCACCCAGCCAACCCTTTTCCAGAATCGCCACGTTTTTCAGCCCGTGGTTCTTGCCAAGGTAATAGGCCGTCGCAAGCCCGTGCCCACCGGCGCCGATGATGATGGCGTCATATTTCTTTTTCGGCTCGGGCGAGGCCCAGGCACGTTCCCAGCCCATGTGCTGCGTAAAGGCCTGACGGGCGACGGCGAAGGCGGAATAGCGTTTCATGCGGGGACTCACTTAGGGCGCGGAATCGCGGGCGGGGTGTTGAATTTTGATATGCCTGATCGCCCGCATTTGAAAGACACCCATGGCGGCATCAAAGGCATGATTTGCGACATTGCGCGCAGGCTTGTGACCACTTGCCCCTTTTGCTTGGCCGCGCGCGTCGTTAGATGGGCAAAGACACGGTGAGGAGACGAGATGCTGTTCTGGGGATTGGTCGGATTCATGGCGCTTGGCAGCGGTGCTGCGCTTGCGCTTGTGGTGCTGCGTGGACGGACGGGCGATCAACCGCCAGCGGCCTATGACCTTATGGTTTACCGCGACCAGTTAAAAGAGGTCGACCGCGATCTGGCGCGCGGTGTCATCTCACAAGAAGACGCCGAACGGACCCGCGCCGAGGTGTCGCGCCGGATCCTTGCCGCCGACGCACAACTGACACGGGGCGGCGAGGATGGCGGGCAACCGGTCTGGACCGGGCGTCTTGTGGCGCTGGTGGTCTTTGCCGGGCTCGGTGCCGGGTCGCTGTTGGTGTATGACCGGATCGGCGTGCCGGGCTATGAGGACGTGCCTCTCAAGGCGCGCATCGCCGCCTCGGACGAGCGCCGCGCAAATCTGCCCACCCAAGAGGCGCTGGAAGAGATCATGCCCTCGGCACAGGCATCTGAGGATGTGCAAGAGGATTATCTGACCCTGATGGAGCAGTTGCGCAGCGCCGTGGCGGACCGCCCTGACGACATCCGTGGCCTGCAACTTTTGGCACGCAACGAGGCCGCACTGGGCAACATGGCTGCCGCCCGCAAGGCGCAGGAACAGATCATCGCGCTCAAAGGCGAGGACGCCACAGTGCAGGATCTGGCACAATTGGCCGATATGATGGTCAGCGCCGCAGGCGGTCAGGTCTCGTCCGAGGCCGAAGCCGTGCTGCGCTCTGTGCTGGCCCGCGACCCGAACGAGCCGCGCGCGCGGTACTATCTCGGGCTATATTTCATGCAGGTGGACCGGCCCGACATGGCGTTTCGCATGTGGGACAGGCTCTTGCGCGAAAGCACGGCAGACGCGCCTTGGACGCCGCTCATCCGCTCGCGGATAGAGGAGCTGGCGTGGCGCGCAGGTGTGCAGCGCTATGAACTGCCGCCAGAGCCGGGCACCGCCCCCGCACCGGGGCCAAGTGCCGCCGATATCGAAGCCGCCGACCAGATGTCACCCGAGGACCGTGTGAACATGATCCGCGGCATGGTCGATCAGCTGTCCACCCGTATCGAGACAGAGGGCGGCAGCGCCGGGGAATGGGCGCGGCTGGTCAATGCCTATGCCGTGCTGGGCGAGACCGACAAGGCCCGCGACGCAATGGCAGAGGCGCGCACGCTCTTCGCCGATGATCCGATGGCCCTGTCGCTTATTGCCAATGCCGCAAAACAGGCGGGCCTTGCCGAATGATCCTTGAGGACATCGCAGAGTTCGCCGCGGCACTGCCGCGCGGACGGTCTGTTATGGGCCTGGATCTGGGAACCAAAACAATCGGGGTGGCCGCGTCTGACGGGCTATTATCCTCTGCCAATCCGGTGGAAACGATCAAGCGCCAGAAATTCGGTCTGGACGCCGCGCGCCTGCTGGAGATCGCCACGGGCCGCAACGCCGCCGGGCTGATCCTTGGCCTGCCGCGCAATATGGACGGCAGCGAGGGACCACGCGCGCAATCAACCCGCGCCTTTGCCCGCAATCTTGCGGCGCTGACCGACCTGCCCATCTCTTTCTGGGACGAGCGTTTGTCCACGGTTGCGGCAGAAAGAGCACTTATCGAGGCCGATATGACCCGAAAGCGTCGCTCAGAGGTTATCGACGCGGTCGCAGCGGCGTATATCCTGCAAGGAGCGTTGGATCGCCTGAGATATATGAGAGCAGAATCGTGACCACCCCTCCCGTCTGGAAACGCGACGAGATCGAAAGCCCCTGTGTCCGCATCTGCGTGGTGCATCCAGAGGCGCGCATCTGTACGGGCTGTTACCGGACGATGGACGAAATCGCGCACTGGTCACGTATGAGCCCCGAGGAACGCCGCGAGATCATGGCAACCCTGCCAGACCGCGCGCCAGAGCTGCGC
>CBFHML010000021.1:0-15093 GCA_965656855.1 Roseovarius sp. | reverse complement strand
GAGGGCGAATGGATGGTGGTAGAGGCCGACGAAAGCGATGGCACCTTCAACCGTCTGCCCGCGACCATCGCCATCGTGACCAATATCGACCCCGAACATATGGACCACTGGGGCACCGAGGCCGCGCTGCACAAGGGGTTTCTCGATTTCGTGTCGAACATCCCCTTTTACGGGCTGGCCGTTTGCTGCACCGATGATCCCGACGTGCAGACGCTGGTGGGCAAGATCACAGACCGCCGCGTGGTCACCTTTGGCTTTAACGCGCAGGCCGATGTGCGCGCGGTCAACCTCAGCTACAAGGCAGGCGTGGCGCATTTCGACGTGGCGCTACAGGCCGAGGGCAAGGTAATCGAGGGATGCAGCCTGCCGATGCCGGGCGACCATAACGTGTCCAACGCGCTGTCGGCGGTGGCTGTTGCACGCCATCTGGGCATGCGCGCAGACGAAATCCGCGAGGCGCTGGCCGCCTTTGGGGGCGTGAACCGTCGCTTTACCCGCGTGGGCGAGGTGAATGGCGTGACCATCATAGACGATTATGGCCATCACCCGGTTGAGATCGCCGCCGTCCTCAGGGCCGCGCGGCAAGCGACCGAGGGGCGCATCATCGCCGTGCATCAGCCGCACAGATATACGCGCCTGCACACGCTGTTCGATGATTTCTGCGCCTGTTTCAACGATTGCGACGTGGTCGCCATCGCCGAGGTCTACGCCGCCGGAGAAGAGCCCATAGAAGGTGCCAGCCGCGATGATCTGGTGGCCGGGCTGATCCGGCACGGGCACCGCCACGCCCGCGCCATTCTGGGCGAGGATGATCTGGTGCGGCTGGTCCGCGAACAGGCGGGGCCGGGCGACATGGTGGTCTGTCTTGGGGCCGGTACAATCAGCGGGTGGGCCACGAACCTGCCCAAGCGTCTGGCCGAATAGGCCGCGTTTTTACGGGGGGTCGGGCGTTTTGCTCCGTTTCGACCCTCTTTCCGACATTCTTCCGCCCTGCTGCCAGTGGACACTGACGCCGACCGAGAGGTGAGACATGTTTCTGGTGATCGCAACGATGATCTGGGTCGCGCTGGCGCTGCTGGTGCCCTATCTGCCCCGCCGCTGGTGGCAGCAGCCGACCGTGGCGTTGATCGTGACGGCGCCGGTTCTGATGATCCTGACCGGACAGGAAATGGGGGCGAATGTGGCGGGTCTGATGGCTGTCGCCATGCTCTTGTTGATCCGCAACCCGATGGGTGGCGCCAGCGCCGCCCCAACCCGCGAAGTGACCGAATGACCCTGAGCCTACTCCTTGGGTGCCTTTGGGTGCTGGCAGGCACGACCGTGGCGTTTCTGCCGATGCGATTTCAAATCGTGCCGGGCCTTGCGCTGTTGCTGGCAGCCCCTGTGCTGATCTGGCTGATCGCGCAGGATCATGGCTGGCTGGTGGCCGGATTTGCCACGTTCGCATTGATGTCCATGTTCCGTAACCCGTTGAAATACATGGCCGCGCGCTTGGCTGGCCGAAGCTGTGAGGTGCCTGAATGAACCTGTCACTGATCCTTGCCTGTCTCTGGGCGCTGATGGCCAATCTGGCCGCGATGATCCCGAGCAGGGACAATCACTGGACACGGGCCTACATGCTCATTGCGGTGGGTATTCCGATCCTCGGGTTTGTCACATGGCAAAACGGGCCGTGGATCGGCCTGCTGGTGCTGGCCGCGGGCATGAGCCTCTTGCGTTGGCCGATGGTGTATCTCACGCGGTGGGCGCGGCGGGCCGCAACTGGGCGTGACTAGGCTCTGTCGGGCTTGCCCGGCGGGTGCGGGCGCGGTAGCAGGTCGGACATGAGCGATCTTCCTCAAACACGCGGGCGGCTGACCCGCGACCGGGATCTGTCGGATCTGACATGGCTGCGCGTTGGCGGGCCTGCGGATTGGCTCTTTCAGCCAGCGGATGAGGCGGATCTGTGCGCGTTCCTCAAGGCACTGGATCCCGGCTTGCCGGTGTTCCCGATGGGGGTGGGCAGCAACCTGATCGTGCGGGATGGCGGGTTGCGTGCCGTGGTGATCCGGCTGGGACGTGGGTTCAACGGGATCGACATCGACGGGGGCCGCGTGCGCGCCGGGGCGGCGGCACTGGATAGCCATGTGGCCCGCCGCGCCGCAGAGGCCGGGCGCGACCTGACCTTTCTGCGCACCATTCCCGGCAGTATCGGCGGGGCGGTGCGTATGAATGCGGGCTGCTATGGGCGCTATGTAGCCGATCACCTGATCAGCGTGCGCGCCGTCACACGGGCTGGCGAGGCGGTCACGATAGAGGCCGACGCGCTTGCGATGGGCTATCGTCAGAGCGTGTTGCCTGAGGGCTGTGTGATCACCGAGGCCCTGTTCGAGGCCCCCCAAGGCGACGCGGCCACGCTGGTTGAGCGGATGGAAGAGCAGCTTGCGCGCCGGGATGAGACCCAACCGACCAAGGACCGCACGGCTGGCAGTACCTTTCGCAACCCGGCGGGATTTTCCAGCACGGGGCAGGCCGATGATACCCATGAGCTCAAGGCGTGGAAGGTGATCGAGGACGCCGGTTTGCGCGGCGCGCGGCGTGGCGGCGCACAGATGAGCCCCAAGCATCCGAATTTCCTTGTGAACGCGGAAAATGCAACAGCCGCCGATCTGGAGGGATTGGGCGAAGAAGTGCGAAAAAAGGTTTTCCAAGACAGCGGAATAGAGTTACACTGGGAAATTATGAGGGTTGGTGAACCGGCCCCGTCCGCGGACTGAGGCGGAACAATAACAACAGGGCCGAAAACGGCCCGGGACTTTGAGGCAGTACAGGTGGTTTCTTCGAGCGGAAACACCCCGACTGTTGCGGTATTCATGAGCGACGCTTTTGCCAAGTGCAAGGTGTCTGCGTCCATAGGTCATGACCGTGCCGTAGCGTTTCGGGAGGCAGGCTATCAGGTGGTCGAGTCCGATATGGGCTGCGATCCCTTTGCGTTTGCCGCTGGCCTTTCCCCCATTACCCTCTGTGTTAACTTGGATCGTCGCGCTTGCGGGCATGATCTGCCTTACGATTTTGCGCGACCAGAATTTGGCGATCGGATGGAGCGAGGCCTGTCATGGCGCATGTGACCCGCCCCGACCCCGCGCCATCGCGCCTGAAATATCGCTATCAGCGTCTGATGCTGACGCCGATCTTTCGCAAGCTTGTGCGGGTCGGCTTGCCATTTGGGGCGGCGTTTGGTCTTGGCGCCTTTTATTTTTCCGACCCCGACCGGCAGGAGGCCATCGTGCTTTATGCCGCTGAGATCCGTCACCAGATCGAGACAAGGCCGGAATTCATGGTCAACCTGATGACGGTTGAGGGCGCAAGCCGCGAGGTCGAAGAGGATATTCGCGAGATTTTCCCCCATGACCTGCCGTCGAGCAGCTTTGATATCGACCTTGATGCCATGCGCGAGATGATCATGGGCCTTCCGGCCGTAGCGGATGCATCCGTGCGGATCCGACAGGGTGGCGTTCTCGTGGCCGAGGTGGCCGAGCGTCAGCCGGTGGCGATCTGGCGGTCGCGTGACGGGCTTGGCATCGTGGATGAAACCGGCACTGTGATCGGGGATCTGGCGCAGCGGGCCGACAGGCCGGACCTGCCGGTAATTGCGGGGCAGGGCGCGGATAGCGCCGTGCCCGAGGCCTTGGCGATTTTGCAGGCGGCGGCCCCGCTGCAGGCGCGGTTGCGCGGCTTGGTCCGCATGGGCGAACGACGTTGGGATGTGGTGCTGGACCGGGATCAGCGGATCCTGCTGCCCGAACGCGATCCCGTGCGCGCGCTGGAGCGGGTGATCGTTCTGGCCGATGTGCAGGAGATGCTGGACCGCGATGTGGCCGCGGTGGATATGCGGCTGGGACAGCGGCCGACGATCCGAATGAATGAAAACGCCGTCGATGAATGGTGGCGGGTAATAAAAATGACGGTAGGGGCAGTGACGGAATGATCGAGCTATACGACTCTCAAAGAGCGATGCGGAACATGCGCCGCGCCGCCATGCAGCGTGGCGTCGTGGCGATCCTTGATGTCGGCACATCCAAGATCGCCTGTCTGGTGCTGCGGTTTGACGGAACCGACCGGCTGCACGAAAGCGACGGAATCGGCGCCATGGCCGGGCAGGCGGGCTTTCGCGTGGTAGGGGCGGCAACGACCCGGTCGCGCGGGGTGCGCTATGGCGAAATCGCCACCATGGCCGAGACAGAACGCGCGATCCGTACCGCACTTCAGGCCGCGCAGAAAATGGCCGGCATCCGGGTCGATCACGTGATCGCCTGTTTTTCCGGTGCGGTGCCGCGCAGCTATGGTCTGGCCGGACAGGTGGAGCTTGAGGGCGCCACCGTATCCGAGCAGGATATCAGCCGCGTGCTGTCTGCCTGTGATGTGCCGGATTATGGCGAAGGCCGCGAGGTGCTGCACGCGCAGCCGGTAAATTTTGCGCTGGATCACCGCACGGGCCTAAATGATCCGCGCGGCCAGCTGGGTAATGATCTGGCGGTGGATATGCACATGCTGACCGTCGATGCCGACGTGATCCAGAACCTTGCGCATTGCGTGAAGCGCTGTGATCTGGAACTCGCGGGGCTGGCAAGCTCTGCCTATGTTTCGGGAATTTCGGCGCTGGTCGAGGATGAGCAAGAGCTGGGCGCCGCCTGTATCGACCTTGGTGGCGGGTCGTCGGGCGTGTCGATCTTTATCAAAAAGCACATGATTTACGCCGACAGCGTGCGCATCGGCGGCGAGCATGTGACCAACGATATTTCCATGGGGTTGCAGGTGTCGCAGGCCACGGCCGAGCGCATCAAGACCTTTTATGGCGGTGTCGTTGCCACCGGCATGGACGACCGTGAGATGATCGAAATCGGCGGCGAGACCGGCGATTGGGAACATGACCGCCGCAAGGTGAGCCGGGCAGAGCTGATCGGCATCATGCGGCCACGGGTCGAGGAAATCCTCGAAGAAGTGCGCGCGCGTCTGGATGCGGCAGGCTTTCAGCATTTGCCGAGCCAGCAGATCGTGCTGACCGGCGGTGGCAGCCAGATACCCGGTCTCGACGGGCTTGCGAGCCGAATTCTGGGACAACAGGTGCGGCTGGGTCGCCCGCTTCGGGTGCATGGCTTGCCACAGGCGGCGACCGGCCCCGGGTTCGCCTCTGCTGTGGGGATGTGCCTCTTTGCGGCGAATCCTCAGGACGAGTGGTGGGACTTTGAAATTCCCGTGGATCGGTACCCGGCAAGGTCGCTGAAACGGGCTGTGAAATGGTTCAAGGAAAACTGGTAACCGCTAGATTTGGTCATTTCGGCGAAATCCCGCGTGTTGGCGGCTACTTTTGACCATATTTTGTGGTAAAAACACGTTTTTTGGGTGACGCAACGGCGAACGATGGGTAAGATAAAGCCCAGTTTAAGCAGAAAAAGGCCTGCGACAGGTGGGCGACAACTGCAGGCGAGAAAAAGGCGGACAGAGCTATGACATTGAATCTCAGCATGCCAGGACAAGATCAGGAGCTGAAACCGCGGATCACCGTTTTTGGTGTCGGCGGCGCAGGCGGCAATGCCGTCAACAACATGATCGACAAGCAGCTTGAAGGCGTTGAATTCGTTGTGGCGAATACCGATGCTCAGGCGCTGGCGCAGAATAACGCCCCGGCCCGCATCCAGCTGGGTGTGAAGGTGACGGAAGGGCTGGGCGCAGGCGCCAAGGCCGCCGTGGGCGCAGCCGCCGCCGAAGAGAATATCGAACAGATCGTCGACCATCTGGCAGGCGCGCATATGTGCTTTATCACGGCCGGCATGGGCGGGGGCACCGGGACGGGTGCCGCGCCGATCATCGCTCAGGCCGCGCGCGAACTTGGTGTTCTGACCGTCGGTGTCGTCACAAAGCCTTTCCAGTTCGAAGGCAACAAGCGGATGCGTCAGGCCGAGGAAGGTGTCGAGGCGCTGCAAAGAATGGTGGATACGCTGATCATCATTCCCAACCAGAACCTGTTCCGCCTTGCGAACGAAAAAACCACCTTCACCGAAGCGTTCAGCATGGCCGACGATGTGCTTTACCAAGGTGTAAAGGGTGTCACGGATCTGATGGTGCGTCCGGGTCTCATCAACCTCGATT
This sequence comes from Roseovarius sp., assembly GCA_965656855.1. Lineage (GTDB taxonomy): Bacteria > Pseudomonadota > Alphaproteobacteria > Rhodobacterales > Rhodobacteraceae > Roseovarius. The sequence continues at coordinate 8,964 of CBFHML010000021.1, read as the reverse complement.
TCGCCGACGTGCGCGCGGTGATGGACGAGATGGGCAAGGCCATGATGGGCACAGGCGAGGACAGCGGCGAGGATCGTGCGATCCAGGCCGCCGAAAAGGCCATCGCCAACCCGCTGCTGGACGAAATCAGCCTGCGCGGCGCCAAGGGCGTGCTTATCAACATCACGGGCGGGCATGACCTGACCCTGTTTGAACTGGACGAAGCGGCGAACCGCATCCGCGAGGAAGTGGACGCAGACGCCAACATCATCGTCGGCAGCACGATGGATCCCAGCATGGAAGGCTCCATGCGGGTGTCGGTTGTGGCCACGGGTATCGACGCGTCCGAGGATGCCAAGGATGTTCCGGTGCCGCGTCGCAAACTGTCCGAGCCGCTCAAGCCGGCTGAGGTCGCGGCGGAAACAGTGCCCGCGCGTCCGGCAGAACCTGTCGAGCGCCCGTCCGAGGTTGCCACCGCTGCCTATGAAGAAGAGTACGAGGCAGAGCCCGCGCAAGAGCCCAGCCTCTTTAACGCGTTCGATGCCGAGCGTGCCGCTGCCGAAGAGCAGATGGAAGACATCTTTGACGGTGAAGGTCGTGAGGTCGCGTCAGATGATCTGCCGCCACCAGCCTATGCGCCGCGCCGTGAGGCCGCGTCCTTCATGGACGAGGTTGACGCGAACGATGGTTTTGTCGCGCCCAAGCCACCGGCCGCGGGAACCCCGTCACCCGATGCGCTGGCCCGGCTTCATACCGCTGTCAACAACTCTCCGAGGGCGCAACAACAGGTGCGCCCCGCTGCCGCCGAGCAAGCCCCCGAACAGCAAGGCGAAAAGTCGCGCTTTGGGATCAATTCCCTGATCAACCGCATGACAGGTCAGGCAGAGGCGCCCCAGCAGGCACCGCGCCCGACGCGTCAGCAACCGACCATGCAGGCACGCTCTGAGCAGCAAGAGGCCCGTGCGGAAGAGGAAGATCAGATCGAGATTCCCGCGTTTCTGCGTCGTCAGGCGAACTGACGTCAGCATAATTCAGCGACGTGATTGTTAGAGGCGGGCCGGTTATCCGGCCCGTTTTGGTTTTTAAAACATATACTTATGCTGTGATGTTTCTGGGGTGGCGGCTTTCCGCCGGGGGGCGGGATGGCATGTTTCAGTGCGTTGCAAAGAGTGAATTGAGCATCCGGCGCGCAGGACTTAAACAATTTTTACCCGGAGTTTCGCCAAATCCGATTGGAGCAGGCAGCAAGTCCGGTGGTCCTTTATCGAGGTGCAGAGTGCAGACAACGATCAAAACACCGGTGACATTCGACGGGGTCGGGTTGCATTCCGGCCAAGCCGCGCGTCTCACGGTGCTGCCTGCGCCGGTCAACCGGGGCATTGTTTTTCGCCGTCTGGATTGTGACAACGTGCACTGCGAGATCCCTGCGACGTGGGACCGCGTGCACCAATCTCCTCTCTGTACCTTGCTGACCAACGCGGCAGGCGTAGGTCTGTCCACGGTCGAGCATGTGATGGCGGCGATCGCAGGCTGTGGCATTCATAATGCGGTGATCGAGGTCGATGGTCCCGAGGTTCCGATCCTTGATGGCAGTGCCGCACCGTTCGTCAGAGGTATTTTGCGTCAGGGTGTGCGCCGGCAGGATGCCGCGCTCAATGCGCTGCGCGTTCTCAAGCCAGTCGAAGTGCGGCGCGGCGAGGCGACAGCGCGGCTGGTGCCGCATGAAACGCTGCTGATCGAATTCGCCATCGAGTTCGAGGACAGCGCGATCGGCAGCCAGCGCAAGATGCTGAACATGTCGAATGGCAGCTTCGTTCGAGAGCTGAGCGATTCCCGGACTTTTTGCCGTCAGGCCGATGTAGAGGCGATGCGCGCCAATGGTCTGGCCCTTGGCGGGGACCCCAGCGAGAATGCCGTCGTTTTTGATGGCGATCACGTGCTGAGTCCGGGGGGGCTGCGCCACGCGGATGAGCCTGTACGCCACAAAATGCTTGACGCGCTTGGCGATCTGGCCCTCGCCGGTTTGCCAATTCTTGGCCATTATCAAGGCTTTCGTGCGGGTCACGCACTGACCAACGATCTGCTGCGGTCGCTGTTCGCGGATCGCGATGCCTTCGAGGTGGTGCGGTGCTCGCCGGAGATGGCTGCATTGCTCCCCGGTGCGGGTGTGCATATCGCGGAAATCCCCGCTGTGGCCTGACGGCTCAGCGATGCTGAGCGTTAAGCAGGTCATAAGACGTTTTGCCTTGGAAAATTATGTGCTAGGACAAGTCCGAAGCAGTGGGTGACAGCCCAAGTGATGATACAAGATTTGGGGGCATGTGCTAGGATGACTGGCGGCAAATCCACGACATGGCTGACGGCGACGCTTTGCGCGATAGCCCTTTCCGGATGTGGCGGGATCGACGAACAGGTTCAGCGTGGCGAGGTCAATTATGAGGCCTTTACCGCCGAGCAGATTTTCGGCCGGGCGGAATATGATCTGGCGAATGGCGACGAAGAGCTTGCCGCGACCGTCTTTGCCGAGGTGGAGCGGCTGTACCCCTATTCGGAATGGGCCAAGCGCGCCCTCATAATGCAGGCCTATGCCTATCATCAGGCCGAAGACTATGAAAATTCACGCTCTGCCGCACAGCGTTTCATTGATTTTTATCCGACCGATGGTGACGCCGCCTACGCGCAATATCTGCTCGCACTGAGTTACTATGACCAGATCGACGAGGTCGGGCGCGATCAGGGTTTGACCTTTCAGGCGCTGCAATCCCTGCGTGAGGTCATCGAGCGGTATCCCGACAGCGAATACGCGTCGTCGTCGATCCTGAAATTCGATCTGGCCTTCAACCATCTCGCCGCCAAGGAAATGGAGATCGGCCGCTATTATCTGCGCCGCGACCACTTTGCGGCGTCGATCAACCGGTTCCGCGTCGTGGTCGAGGATTTCCAGACCACCACGCACACCCCCGAGGCATTGCACCGGCTGGTCGAGGCGTATCTGTCGCTTGGCCTGACCGACGAGGCGCGCACGGCGGGGGCCATCCTCGGCCACAATTTCCAAGGCACCGAATGGTACGAAGACAGCTATAAATTGCTGACGGGCCAAGGGCTTACATTGGAAGCGGTGGGTGACAACTGGTTGCGCAAGGTGTATCGTCAAACGTTGTTAGGCCGCTGGCTCTAACGGGGGCGGGCGCCCCGTTGCGCCCTTTGGGCTGTCATCATGCTGCGCGCGCTTGAAATTCGCGATATCCTCATCATCGACCGGCTGGACCTTGGTTTTCGGCCCGGTCTGAACGTGCTCACCGGCGAGACCGGCGCGGGCAAATCAATCCTGCTCGATTCGCTTGGCTTTGTTCTGGGATGGCGGGGCCGGGCCGATCTGGTCCGCCAAGGTGCGGCGCAAGGCGAGGTGACGGCAGAGTTCGATCTGCCCGAGAACCATCCGGCCCGCGCCGTGCTGGACGAGGCGGGGCTGCCGGTGGAGGACACGCTGCTGTTGCGGCGGGTGAACACCGCCGAGGGGCGCAAGACGGCTTGGGTCAATGACCGGCGCTGTTCGGGTGAGGTTCTGCGCGCACTGTCCGATACGTTGGTGGAATTGCACGGCCAGCACGATGACCGGGGCCTGTTGAACCCGCGCGGCCATCGTGACCTGCTTGACGCCTATGGCGGGCTTGAGGATGCGCGCGCGGCGTGTCGCACGGCATGGCGCGGGCTGGCCACAGCACGCAAAGCGCTTGAAACCGCAGAGGCCGGGCTGGCAGAGATGCGCGCCGAGGAAGAATATCTGCGCCACGCGGTGGGCGAGCTTGACGCGCTGGACCCGCAACCGGGCGAAGAAGCGGAATTGGATTCACGCCGACGCCTTATGCAGCAATCCGAAAAGATCCGTGACGACATCGTCAAGGCACGCATCGCATTGCGCGACGGGGCCGAGGATGCGGCAGGCACTGCGCTGCGCTGGCTGGAGGGTGCCGCGGATCAGGCGGATGGCCAGCTGGAGGCGCCGCTGGCCGCTCTGGGGCGCGCACTGGTGGAGTTGGATGAGGCGGCCTCGGGTGTTGAGACCTGTCTTGACGCGCTGTCCTTTGATCCGCTGGATCTGGAGGCGGCAGAGGAACGGCTCTTTGCCATTCGCGGGCTGGCGCGCAAGCATGATGTCGCCCCTGACGGGCTGGCGGAATTCGCAGACGCGCTGCGCGGGCGCATTGCCCGGCTGGATCAGGGCGATGCGGATATGGCGGCGCTGCAAACGGCGCAGGCGCAGGCCGAGAGCGCCTATCAGGCTACCGCCGCCGCGCTGACTGCGGCCCGCGCCGAGGCCGCGACGCGGCTGGACCGCGCGGTCACGACAGAGCTTGCCCCCCTCAAGATGGAGCGCGCGGTGTTTGCCACGCGCCTGTCAGAGACAGAACCGGGGCCAGACGGGTGCGACGCTGTTACCTTTACCGTGGCCACCAATCCCGGCGCCCCGGCAGGGCCCTTGGGCAAGATCGCCTCTGGCGGCGAGCTGAGCCGGTTTTTGCTGGCGCTCAAGGTCTGCCTGACAGATGGGCAGACAGGGCTGACGATGATTTTCGACGAGATCGACCGGGGTGTCGGCGGTGCCACGGCGGATGCGGTGGGGCGGCGGCTGGAATCGCTGGCGCGCGAGGGGCAGGTTCTTGTCGTGACGCATTCACCGCAGGTCGCCGCGCGGGGTGCGCATCATTGGCGGGTCTCAAAGAAGGTGGTGGAGGACACGACGCTGTCCACCGTCACGTCGTTGGACAGCGGCGAACGGACAGACGAGATCGCGCGCATGTTGTCAGGTGAAAACATCACCGAGGCCGCCCGCGCCGCCGCGCTGGCCCTGATCGAGGGCTAAGCCGCCCGCGCCGATTTCTTGCAAGAAATCGGACTGGAAAATTGAAATTTTCCAATACGGAATTTTGCAAAATTCCGCTCTAGTTTCGCGGCGGAACAAGCTTGCCGGGATTGAGGATGTTGTGCGGATCGAGCGCCTGTTTGATGGTGCCCATCATCGCCCAACCCGCCCCATGCTCTCGCTCCATATAGTCCAGCTTGCCGATGCCGATACCATGTTCGCCTGTGGCGGTGCCGCCAAGATCCAGCGCAAGATGCACCAGATTGCCCGCAAGGGCCCGCGCGCGGGACGCCTCTGACATATCGGCGGGGTCGAACATCACGGTGGCGTGGAAATTGCCATCGCCGACATGGCCCACGATGGGGCCGGGCAGGCGGGCGGCGGTCAGTTCGTCCTCACAGGCGGCGATCGCCTCTGCAAGGCGCGAGATCGGCACGCAGATATCCGTGACCAGCGCGCGCTTGCCGGGGTATTGCGCGACCATCGCGTGATAGGCGTTGTGGCGCATCGCCCAAAGCGCCTTGCGGTCTTCCTCTCTTGTGGCAAAGGCAAAGCCGGTGCCGCCAAACTCCGCGACCATGTCGCCAAAGGTGGCGGCCTGTTCTGCCACGCTCGCCTCTGAGCCGTGAAATTCCAACAGCAGATGCGGCGCCTCGGGCAGGCCCGCGCTGGAATACGCGTTGACCGCGCGCACGGCGGCAGTGTCCATCAGCTCGATCCGGGCGACGGGCAGGCCCATCTGGATCGTGGCGGTCACCAGATCCACAGCGCGCGCCACGTCGTCAAAGGCACAGACCGCCGCCGAGACCGCCTCTGGAATGCCATGCAGGCGCAGCGTCAGTTCGGTGATCAGCCCCAATGTCCCTTCGGAGCCGACATAAAGCCCGGTCAGGTCATAACCCGAAGAGGATTTGCGCGCCTGCGTGCCGGTGCGGACCACCTCACCGCTGGCGGTCACCACCTCCAGCCCCAGCACATTGTCGCGCATCGTGCCATAGCGCACTGCGGTGGTGCCCGATGCGCGGGTCGAGGCCATCCCGCCAAGCGATGCATTGGCACCGGGATCAACCGGAAAGAACAGCCCCGTCGCGCGCAACTCCTCATTGAGCGCTTCGCGGGTCACGCCGGGTTGCACGCGCACGGTCATATCGGCTTGTGCGATATCCAGCACGCGGTTCATGCGGGAGAAATCCACGCTGATCCCGCCATGGATCGCCTGCGCCTGCCCCTCCAGCGAGGTGCCGGTGCCCCAGCCCACAACCGGACAGCGATGCGTGGCGCAGATGCGCATCAGCGCGGCGACCTCGTCGGTCGTTTCGGGATAGGCGACGGCATCGGGGGGCGTGTCGGGAAAGTGGGTTTCGCTGCTGCCGTGGTGTACCAGATCGGACTTGGACCGGCTAAGCCGTTGCCCTAAAAGTGATCCCAACTCCTCAAGCGCGGTCCCAATTCCCATGCCAGCCCTCCGGTTTTCCCTTTCCGATCACACTAGGCCAGCCCCGGCCCGGTGGAAAGCGCCGACATGGTAGCCCCACCCGATCCACCCCGTGGCCCGACACGGCAAGGGCTGGCGCGGCTGCGCGCGGCTTGGGGGCGTGGCCTGCATGTGCTGCGCGACAAAGGGCCAAGCCAGTTTCAGTTCTGGCTGATCGCCCTTGGCATCGGCATCGCCGCCGGGTTTGCGGCGCTGTTGTTCCGCAAGGGGATCATCGCCCTGCAAGGGTTGGTCTATGGCAGTGACGATATCTCATTGATCCACAGCTTTGCCGAAACCCTGCCGTGGTACTGGCTGGTGATCGTGCCGATCCTTGGCGGGCTGGTGGTGGGGATCATTCTTGACCGGTTCACGCCAGATGCCCGCGTGCGGTCGGTCGCGGATGTGATCGAGGGCGCGGCCCTGCGCGAGGGCAGGGTCGAGACGCGAGCGGGGCTTGCCTCGGCCCTCGCCTCGGTCATCACGCTGGGCACCGGCGGCTCATCGGGGCGGGAAGGGCCGGTGGTGCATCTGGCCGGGGTTATATCCACTTGGGTGAGCGAGCGGATCAACGCGGACGGCATCACCGGGCGCGACCTTTTGGGCTGTGCGGTGGCGGCGGCGGTCTCTGCCTCGTTCAACGCGCCCATAGCTGGCGCGCTTTTCGCGCTGGAGGTGGTGTTGCGCCATTTCGCGCTGCATGCCTTTGCGCCCATCGTGATCGCCAGTGCGGCAGGGACCGTCATCAACCGGATCGAATTTGGCGATGTGACGGAATTCACGCTGCCCACCGCCTCGGCGCTGGAGTTCTATGTGGAATTGCCCGCTTTCCTGATCCTTGGTCTGGTTTGCGGTGTGGTGGCCACGGTGTTTATGCATGCGATCCTGTTCGCCGAGGATTGGGCGAGCCATATGCGCAAGCGTCTGAGCCTGCCACGCTGGCTGCGCCCGCCGCTGGCGGGGGCGTGCCTTGGCCTGCTTGCGGTATGGTTCCCGCATATCATCGGTGTGGGGTATGAGACGACGTCGGCGGCGCTGACCGGGCAGTTGCTGCTGCATGAGGCGATTGTCTTTGCCATGCTCAAGGTCGTGGCCGTCGCCATCACCATCGGCGGGCGCATGGGCGGTGGGGTCTTTTCCCCTTCGCTGATGGTGGGCGCGCTGACGGGCCTGGCCTTTGGCCTGATCGCGACGGGGCTGTTTCCCGAGGTGTCGGGCGCGTCCACGCTTTATGCGCTGGCGGGAATGGGGGCTGTGGCCGCCGCCGTGCTGGGCGCGCCGATTTCCACGACGCTTATTGTCTTTGAGCTGACAGGCGACTGGCAGACCGGTCTTGCCGTGATGGTGGCGGTGTCGATGTCCACGGCGCTTGGCTCACAATTGGTGAAACGGTCGTTTTTCCTGACGCAGCTGGAACGGCGCGGCGTGCGGTTGGCGGCGGGGCCGCATGCCTATCTGCTATCGATGTACCGCGTTTCGCGCGTGATGCGCGATATGGAGGATAGCCGCGCCCCGCGCAAGGAACGGTTGTGGGAGTTGATCGAAAGCGGCGTCTACATAGATGCGCAAGCCACGCTTGAGGCGGCGATGCCGATCTTCGAGCAGGCCGCGGTGCCGTTCATTCCCGTGGTCCGGTTGGGCGGAGAGGCAGAGCGCCCGGAACTCCTTGGCGCGCTGTATCATGTGGACGCGCTCAAGGCCTATAACCGCGCATTGGCGGCTGTGTCAGCGGAAGAGCATAGCTGAGGGGGATGGGGTGCTTGGCCGGGGCCCTTGGGCAATGACTGCCGTGGGTCCAGTAGGTCGGATGCTGTACAGCGCCCCAATGGCAGCTTTGCGCAGGGGGGGGGCAAAGTCAGCTTTCGCCATGGCAGGACCACGGGCATGCACAGCCTTGAGATACTCTAAACGCCAGCGGCGGGTGGCTGACATCGTTCGAAAACAATTTTCGCATACCAGCGTTGCCACCCAGCTCTACAGAGCTTATTAATGTGGATATAAATGGTCTCGAGAAATTTGAGGTTCACAAAAGAAATGTGGCAGAATTTTGGGTTCGCAAAGAATCCTTATGATACTCATCCTGTATCAGGAAACGCCCGTGGTGAACGACTTTTAGTTGGGCGCGAAGCGGAGTTGAAAAAGTTAAAGAGTAGAATAAATGGATTTAATAATGTTGTAACAGTTGAGGGGCCTAACGGGGTTGGTAAAACCAGCGTGGTTCTTGTTGCTGGTTATCAGATTGAAAAGGAAACTAAGACGCAAGGTAAAGCATCCGTACTCCTTTTACCCGAACCGTTCCAGTTCACGCATGAGGACACGGCTCAAGATTTCAAACGCAAAGTTTATTCACGGATTGCGTCTCACTTTATTGAAAATGAGATGGAACTTCGCCGTCAACTTGATTTGCAGTTCAGCCTCAAGCCTCTTGAGGCTTGGCTCGAGAATCCACTTTTTGTGAACGCCTCAGTCACGCTTGGAGCTATTGGTGGAGGTGGCGGGAAGACTGTCAATGAATCTTCAGGTTTCGATTTGCACGGTTTTTTTGCTCTGATTGATAAGCTTTTGCGCTCTGCATTTTCCGAAGGTGGCGGTATAATTTGTGTTCTAGACAATCTGGAAATATTAAATACGTCTCAGGTTGCTCGAC
>CBFHML010000020.1:0-6477 GCA_965656855.1 Roseovarius sp. | reverse complement strand
TTTTCGTCTGGGGTGCAGCCTTTGGCTTTGCGTGGTGGCGCGGCGCAAAGGCGGCCATGGTCTTTGCGGCGGCGGGGCTTTTGCATCTGGCGCTGGATTTTCCGCTGCATCACGATGATGGGCGGCCGCATTTCTGGCCGCTAACCGATTGGATCTATGAAAGCCCGTTTAGCTATTGGGACATGGCGCGACATGCCGGGGTGATCGGCCCGCTGGAAATGGCCCTGTCGGCCTTGTTTTGCGGTTTGCTCATGCTGCGCTTTGGCGGGGTGCGGTCCCGGTTTGCGATTGGTGCGCTGGCCTTGGCAGAACTTTCCCCGCTGGTGATCTGGGCGTGGATGTTTGCGGCAGGTGCCTGAGCCGGGAACATGAAAAAGCCCTGCCAGCAGCGGCAGGGCCTTTTCAGATTTTCAGGTCATGTATGTTGTGACGCGGTCAGGCGGCTTCGGCCTGCGCGGCGGCATGACGCCGCTCGCTTTCTTCGCGCGACAGGGCGACGGACGTACGGACGCCTTTGTCCACAAAATCCATCAGACCGGATACAACACGCTCATTGGGGTCGATCCCTGCACAGGACAGCACCTCGCGCCCATCGCGCGAGCGTGCCCAGCGGGCGATCTGTTCCGGACCGTTGCCATACTTCTTGTCGTCTGCGATGGCGTCATCCAGCGCGGCCAGTACAACGGCCGCGAAAAGTTTACGTGCACGGTTGCCTTGTTCGGCATTGAAGGCCGTGCCGTCAACGAAATCCTTCATGGTTCGTCCTTGTTTTTATTGCTCTTGTGTTTGCGGCGTAGCGATGGTTATGGCTGACTTCGAACGATTCGGATAGCCCTGTCGTGCATAGCATTGTTGCAAATTTTGCATAGCTTGCTGCAGGTGCAGCACGATATCTCGCTATCTTGCCCTTCATCACTACCCTAGATATAGGGTTTGCCCAGATCCCATCAAGTTTTTGTCAAGGTTTCGCCACAATGCCCAAGATCAATGGAAACGAAATCCGCCCCGGTAACGTGCTGGAGCATAACGACGGCCTCTGGAGTGCGGTCAAAGTCGACCACGTAAAGCCCGGAAAAGGCGGCGCGTTTGCGCAGGTCGAGATGCGCAACCTGCGCAATGGCTCCAAGCTCAATGAGCGGTTTCGCAGCGCCGACAAGGTCGAGCGCGTGCGTCTGGAGCAGAAAGACCAGCAGTTCCTGTATGAGCAGGATGGCATGCTTGTCTTCATGGATTCAGAGACTTACGAGCAAATCGAACTGCCCGCCGACATCCTTGGAGAGCGTCGCCCCTTTCTTCAGGATGGGATGACGATCACTGTCGAATTTTACGGGGATGAGGCTCTGCACGCGACGCTGCCGCAAAAAGTGGTGTGCCGGGTGGACCAGACCGAACCGGTGGTCAAGGGGCAGACCGCGGCCAATAGTTTTAAGCCGGCGATTCTTGACAATGGCGTCAAGGTCATGGTGCCGCCTTTCGTTGGTCAGGACGAGGATATCGTCGTGAACACCGAAACGATGGAGTATGCAGAGCGCGCCTGATCGCCTCTGATTGCGGTGGTCGACCATGCCGCTGAACGCTCCGGGTCCGGGCGGCGCTTACGCAACGTCATGCGCTGCCTGCGCGGCCCACTGTCATCACCCTGTTACGAATCCCTGATCGGCGATCACGGCGCGGTGTAGGTCACAGTCGCCGCGTCTGCCTGCATCGGCCCTTTGGCCCGGTCAAAGCGCAGATAGGCGATTGCACGACCGCCCGCTTGCGTGAAAAGAGTGCCCGCCGCTTTGCCATCCGCGTCGATCGCGGTGCCGGTGGGGGCCGTGCCATCGATCTCGACCGTGGCGAGCCCCTTGCGCAGCTCTGTCTTATGCTTCATGCGCGCGGTCACCTCTTGGCCGACATAACAGCCCTTGCGGAAATCCACGCCGTTCAGCCGCTCGAACCCGGCCTCAAGAATAAAGGTATCGGGGCTCAGCTCTACGCTGGTTTCGGGGATGCAATGCGCCACGCGGATCGCATCGAAATCCGTACCATCATCGCCGCCTTCGTCACCATAAAGGCGCCAGCCCATATCTGGATGCCGCGGGTCGGCCACAGCGCCCTGCGGGGCGGGCCCAGTGCCGCGCCTGACCTTTAGTGGGGTCTCCTCGATCTGCACATCCGCGCGCAGCTTGTACATGTTTAGGCGCTGCAGCAATGAGGCGGCCAAACCGTTGTCCACATCCAGCAAGATCGCATCGCCCTGCGCCACAAGGAAAAAATCGGCGATATATTTGCCCTGCGGTGTCAGCATCGCGGCATAGACCGGCCCAGCATCCAGCCGGGTGACATCGTTTGTCACCAGCCCTTGCAGGAAATCGCGTGCCTCGGACCCGGTGAATTTCAGAATGCTGCGCGTCATGGTCACCTCTTTTCTTTTGCGTCATATAGTGCGGATAATCGCATGCAAACAGGGGGCGCGACCATGCCTGCCAAACTGTCGGTCATCATGCCGACGCTCAATGCCGAATCCGCGCTGCGCCGCTCGTTGCCTGCGCTGTCCGCTGGATTGGAAACCGGGCTGATACGGGAGCTGATCATCACCGATGGTGGATCTGAGGATGCGACGCTGCGGATCGCCGATGCGGCGGGGGCCGAGATTGTGACCGGCCCGGCCTCTCGTGGGGGGCAATTGCGCCGTGGCGCAGATATGGCACGGGGCGACTGGTTGCTGTTTTTGCATGCCGATAGCGTTTTGCCTTCTGGCTGGCCCGATCTGGTGATGGTGCAGATGGCGCAGGGCGGGCCTGCGGCCTTTGGCTTGCGCTTTGACGGGGGCGGGCTTGGGGCGTCGTTGGTGGCTGGCTGGGCCAATCTGCGCACACGGCTTTTCTCACTGCCTTATGGGGATCAGGGCCTGCTGGTGTCTCGCAAGGCCTACAGAGAGGCAGGAGGGTTCCCCGACATTCCGCTGATGGAGGATGTGGCCATCGCCCGCACCCTGCCGCGCATTGCCTTGCTGCCCGGCACGGTCAGTACCAGCCCGGAACGGTATCAGCGCGATGGCTGGCTGCGCCGGGGCGCGCGTAACCTGTGGCTCTTGCTGTGCTATCTGGCGGGGGCGGACCCGGAAAAGCTGGCCCGGCGGTACTAAAGCCCGCTCAGAACCAAGGGCGATGATTGGCGTGGTAATCGGCCTGCATCGCTGTGGCGTCATATTCCGTGCGCACCCAATCCTCAAACTCGATCGGATCGCTCGCATTGCGCGCCTCGTAGACAGCGAGAATGTGATCCAGCACGCCTGTCTTGGATTGCTTTACATGCAGGTATTTCAGGCCCAGCATGCGCCGCGCCTCGGGCATGGGCCGCCCCTCGATCACCAAAAGATAGAGCGCCGAGGCAAACCCGGCGCGGTCGGCCCCCGATTTGCAATGCATGACAAACGGCTTTTCCAGCGTCCGAAAGGCGCGGATCATGGCGAGAATCTCTTCGCCCGGTGGGGCGTTTCGGGCCTGCATGCTGATATTGACAAGGGTGAGGCCAAGTTCCTTGCAAATTTCCTGCTCTGTCAGGTAATGCGCAGCCCCGTGACTGCCGCGTAGGTTCAGCACGGATTTCATGCCCTGCGCCTTCATCTTGGCAAAGCGTTTGGCCGTAGGATGGTTGGAGCGATAAACGCCGGGGGCGATCTCAAAGAAATTTGTCCAGATGCCGCGCAGGATCGAATGATCGAACCACAGATTATAGATATGCGCGCGGCGGCGATTATCCGGGGTGGACAGGTCCGTGTTATAAGACGCGCGCAGGTCCCGTTCCCAGTCGGAGATCCGTTTGAAAAGTTTCATCTGTCGCGCTTGTCCCTATGTTGCAGGCTCATCTAGGCAAGGCTGCCCCATAACACAAGCCGCGCGATTGACGCCGGGCGCGCCCGCGGATACCTCTGACCGGCCTTGCAGGAGAATACCCATGTCCGGTTCTGGCGGCCGCCCCCATCTGGCCATCCCCGGCCCATCCATCATGCCCGACCGGGTGCTGCGTGCGATGCATCGCGCCTCACCCAATATCTATGCCGGGGACCTGCCCGACATGATGCCGGCGCTGGTGGCCGATCTGTGCAAGGTGGCGCGCACAAAGGGGCAGGCGGCGATCTACATTTCCAACGGGCACGGCGTATGGGAGGCGGCGCTTGCCAATACTGTCGCACCGGGCGACACCGTGCTGGCACTGGTCACGGGGCGGTTCGGACAAGGCTGGGCCGAGGTCGCGACAGAGCGCGGATTGACCGCCGAGACACTCGATTTCGGGCGGCAAAGCCCGGTTGATGTGACCCGGTTGGAAGACCGGCTGCGTGCGGACACATCGCATAAAATCAAGGCGGTGCTGGCGACGCATGTCGATACCTCCACCTCAGTTCTCAACGATATCGCGGCCATTCGTGCGGCGATGGACGCCGCCGGGCATCCCGCACTTTTGATGGCGGATTGTATCGCTTCGCTGGCCTGTGATCGGTTCGAGATGGATGCATGGGGCGTCGACGTGATGATCGCGGCGAGTCAGAAGGGGCTGATGACGCCGCCCGGCCTTGGCTTTGTCTTTTTTGGCCCGCGCGCGGCAGAGGCGCGGGCCGGTCTGGACCGTGTGTCGAAATACTGGGACTGGCGCCTCAGGGCAGAGCCGGAGATGTTCTATCAGTATTTCGGCGGCACCGCGCCGACGCATCACATCTACGGCCTGCGCGCCGCGCTGGATATGCTGGCCGAAGAAGGCATGGAGGGCGTCTGGCTCAGGCATGATCGACTGGCCCGCGCGGTCTGGGCCGCCTGCGAGGTCTGGGGCGCGGATGGGCCGCTACGTCTGAATATTAGCGATGTGGCGCGGCGCAGCCGGGCCGTGACCGCGCTGAGCCTGCGTGCGCCGGACGGCAAGCGCCTGCGCGAATGGCTTGAGACGGAAATGGGCGTCACGCTGGGTATCGGGCTGGGCATGGCCACCGAGGACGACCCGGACGCCACCGGGTTTTTCCGCATCGGTCATATGGGGCATCTCAATGCGCATGGCCTCTTGGGGGTGCTTGGCAGCATCGAGGCCGGGCTGCTGGCGCTGGAGATCCCGCATGGGCTGGGCGCGGTTGGGATGGCGGCGCGAAGTCTTTCGCGGGGCTGAAACGTTACGGTTTATCGAAAACACCTGCCCCGGCCTTGGTCGCATGTAACCTTCTATGCGCCAAAGACATCCGCGAAAGCTTTAGGTGCTGCGCAGGCGTAGCCAGCTGATCAGGCGGTTCAGGGCAAGCGCGGTCAGCAGCACCACGTGAAAGCCGAACACGGCCCATAGTGCGATGAATATCCAGATCAGATTGACCACCCCCATCACGAGGGCGGCATTGGTGTAATTCGGCGCTTCGGGCAAAACTCCGCGTTTCATAGGCCAAGCCTAGCGCAGTTTTTGTCACAATGTGATAAATTTTAGGTAAGGGTGCTACCGCCCGCGCGCCTCTGCCAATGCTTTGGGCAAGGCGCCTGCCAGAACGTCAATTTCCTCCGGGCGTCCGGCACTGATCCGGATGCAGCGGTCCAGTGGTGCCACACCCGGCATGCGGACGAAAACGCCCTGAGACACCAGCGATTGCAGCACCGCACGGGCAAAATCACCATCCTGTCCGCAATCGACCGTGACGAAATTAGTGGCCGAGGGTAGGGGGCTCAGCCCGTTCTCGCGGGCGATATCAGCGATGCGGGCACGGGCGCTGGCCGTGTTGGTGACCACCTCTGCCAGATAGGCCTGATCGCGGATCGCGGCCTCTGCCCCGATCTGGGCAGAGCGGTTCATGCCGAAATGGTTGCGGATCTTGTCAAAGGATTTGATGAGGTCCGCCGCCCCGATGGCATAGCCCACGCGTGCGCCCGCCATGCCATAAGCCTTTGAAAAGGTGCGCATCCGTATGACGCGCGGATCATCTGCCAATAGCGGTGCTGCGGTGCCTTCGGGGGCGAATTCCACATAGGCCTCGTCCAGTACAAACAGGCATCCTTCGGGCAGATCCTCCATCGCGGCGACGATATCCGCGCCCTTGTACCAACTGCCCATCGGGTTGTCGGGGTTCGACAGGTACACCAGCTTGGCATTCGTCTCTGCCGCCTTGGCAAAAAGGGCGGCGGGGTCCTCAAAATCGCCCTTGTAGGGGACCTTGTGCAGCGCGCCGCCAAAGCCCGCGACATGGTAATTGAAGGTGGGATAGGCCCCATCCGAGGTGACGACCGCATCACCGGGGGCGACCAACATGCGCACCAGATAGCCAAGCAAGCCGTCGATGCCTTCTCCGACGATGATGTGCGCAGGCGTCACACCGTGATGCGCGGCAAGCGCCTGACGCAGATCAAAGCTTTCTGGGTCGCCATACATCCATTGCTCGGCCGACGCCATCGCCGCAATGGCACGCGGCGAGGGGCCAAAGACATTCTCGTTGGCCCCCAACCGGGCCTCAAACGGACGGTTCTGCGC
>CBFHML010000019.1:0-9737 GCA_965656855.1 Roseovarius sp. | reverse complement strand
CGTCACAGGTGCCAAGGTAGCGCAGGATCTGGCGCATCTTGGTCACATAGGCTGCGGCCTCTTCGGGGCCGCGGATATCCGGACGGCTGACGATTTCCATCAGGCAGACGCCGGTGCGGTTGAGATCGACAAAGGACATGGCGGGGTCCATGTCGTGGATCGACTTGCCCGCATCCTGTTCCATGTGGATGCGTTCGATCCGCACCAGACGGGCGACGCCGGGCTCCATATCCACGAGGATCTCGCCCTCGCCGACGATGGGATGGTAAAGCTGGCTGATCTGGTAGCCCTGCGGCAGGTCGGGGTAAAAGTAGTTCTTGCGATCGAAGGCGGACCACAGGTTGATCTGCGCCTTGAGCCCGAGCCCGGTGCGCACCGCCTGTTCGACGCAGTATTCGTTGATCACCGGCAGCATGCCGGGCATCGCCGCGTCGACGAAGGCCACGTTGGAATTGGGCTCTGCGCCGAACTGGGTCGAGGCGCCGGAAAAGAGCTTGGCGTTCGAGGCAACCTGCGCATGGACCTCCATGCCGATCACCAGTTCCCAGTCATGCTTGGCCCCGGCGATCACCTTGGGTTTCGGGGTCTCAAAGGTCAGATCCAGCATTGCGCGCTCCGTCAGGCTATCTGTGGCGGTTCTAGGCCAAGCCAGATGCGCGGGCAAGGGGCAGGGCGCGGGGGCTTGGTGGATCGTGACAGGATCGTTTAGACTGCTCTGATATAAGGGCGTGCCTGAAGCCCAGTTTATTTAAGTGCATATGTGACCGGAGTTTTTCCATGCCCAAGACCATTGTCCTGCTTTGCGACGGCACCTCGAATGAGATCGCGCGCAACCGCACGAATGTGCTGCGTCTTTATGGGTGCCTGAAAAAAGACGCCCGGCAGCTTGTTTTTTATGATCCCGGTGTTGGCACGTTCGGCGCGGCGAATGCGTGGTCCTACCATTATCGGCGCGCGCTGGAAATCTGGGGGCTGGCGACAGGGTGGGGGCTCGATGCCAATGTAAAGGAGGCGTACCGCTTTCTGGTGGAGCATTACGACGATGGCAAACGCCACGAAGGCGGGGATGAGGCGCCTGACCAGATTTACATCTTCGGCTTTTCGCGGGGGGCCTATACCGCGCGGGTGCTGGCGGGGTTCATCCATGCGGTTGGACTGATGGAGCGTGAGAACCTCAACCTGCTGAATTATGCCTACCGGGCCTACAAGAATGTGGGCAAGGTCGACGGCACGGATGAAACCGATGCGCGCGAGCCGGAAAAGTCACCCTTTGCCGAGGTGCGTCTTTTTGAGCGGATGTTGCGACCACGGCGGCCGGTGATCCGGTGTCTGGGGCTGTTCGATACGGTTTCTTCGGTGATCGAGTGGGGGCGGTTCGGGCCGATGGTGCGGGGACATGCGTTTACCTCGCGCAACCCTTCTGTCCAGTCGGTGCGCCACGCCATGGGGGTCGATGACCGGCGGTCCATGTTCCTGCCCACGCCATGGCCCACGGGCGGAGAGTATTGGGGCGGGCGGTTTCGGCCACGTGACGAGGCCAAGATCGTGCCGCAGGATGTGGATGAGACGTGGTTTTCCGGTGTGCATGGCGATGTCGGCGGCGGCTATCCCGAAAAACATAGCCAGCTGGCCAAGTATCCGCTTCATTGGCTGATCCTCGAAACCGAGGCGATGGGCCTGCGCTATACGACGCGCACGGTCAATAATCTGGTGCTGGGGAAAGAAAAGGACGGGCGCTATGTCGGGCCTGATCCGCTGGCCGCGCGCAACGAGGCGATGTCGCCGGGCTGGGCGGTGCTTGAAGTGATCCCGCGGTTCAAATCCCGCTATGCGTTGACGCGGCGCAAGACGTTTCTCGGGCTGTACCTGCCATTCTTCGAGCATCGTCATGTGCCGGAAGGCGCGCGCATTCATGCCTCGGTCTTTGCCCGGCGCGGCACCAAGGCCGATTATCCGCAACCCAACATCCCCGAAGATCACGAGATCGTCGGCGAGGTCTAGAGCGTTGGCAGCCGGTACATGCCCTTTTGGGAAAAAGCGATGGAACTGCCATCGGCGATCTGGTTGGCAAAGCGCGCGGCGATGATGCGCAGGGCGGTCTGCCGCCCCTTGGCGACAAGCGCGCGACGCGACGGCAAGAGCGGGGCATGGCCCGGTGCCAGTAGCATCTGGGACCAGATGAGGGGATGCAGCTCTTGCAGGTGGTCCTGTAACAGCCAGTCGAGACAGTCATGCACGAGCGCCCGTGTCTCGTCGCCCTGTGGGGTCAGGACTTCATCGCGCCCGCCGGGGGCCATGGTGATCGCGCAAAAGGCGGTCAGCAGGTTGATGATGTGCTGGTCATGTTTGCGCGTGACGATGTCGTGCAGCCCCTCGATAAAGAACTCCGGGTCAAGCAGATCAAGCGCGCGCTTGTCCAATGCGAGCGCATCGAAATAGACCCATGCATAGCCGCCCGTGCCCCATTGCGATTCGGTCCGCAGCGTGGCTTTGCGTGCCTCGACCTCTAGCGTGCGCAACCCGCCGGCATAGGCGGGCAGGATGTGCCGTCCCAGCGCACGCATGTGGCGGTGTCCGTGCGGATCGCTCTGGATCAGGGATTCGTAATCGCCGGGCAGGCGCCGCGCCCGCCGCTCGCAGGCGGCATCCAGCGCGCAACGCGCCGCCAGAAGAGATGGCGCATCCAGATCATAGCCCTCGAACGGGGAAAGAATGGCCTCGGCGCGGTCGACATGTCCGGCACAGCGCGTCGCAGCCTCGCTGGGGTCGTCGCGCCCCGCGATGTTGCGCCACGCCCACCCGGTATCGACATGGGCGAGGGCCAGGATCAGCGCGGTGGCGTAATCGTCTGGGAATTCCTCTAGCACCTCTTCGAGCGCTGCCAGCCCTTCGGCCTGCGGGACCACGCCATCATGCAGCGAATCCTCGGCGGCCGACACCACGTCGCTTCGTGCGCCATAGGCCAAGAGAAGCGACGCCGTCTCACCGCCGGGCGTGGCAAGGCGCGCGGCATCGGCATAGCGGATCTTGGCAGAAAGCTCTTCCCACATTTCCTGACGCGCCAGTTTCTGGCCTCGATCCTGATGTGTGGCGCGGGCCATTTCCTCGTCCGAAACAGGCAGAAATGGCAAAATCACCCGCTTTGCCAGCGTGTCGATATCCTCTCGGGGCATCCGGCGCGGGGGCGCCTCGGCGCGTGGCGCGCGGCGGCGCAAAAGCGCGCTCAGCCGCGAGACGCCTGCGACCCGGGTAGAGGAAAAGGGCGATATCTTTGACATGATTTGCCTAGCCTGGATGTGTCCACCCATGGTGTGACCCGTCTTTCCGGCCAAAAAGCGGCGCCGCTGCGGAGACATATGGGAAATTTCGGCATGATCCGGACAGATTGATTAAATTGCAAAACAGCCTCATGATACGGGCATGTCGCGCATTCTCATTTTCCTGGCGTTGTTCTGCCTGCCCGTGACCGGCCCTGCGATGGCGCAAACGCCGGAGTTGGACACGCCGCGCCTGTCGCCGCCGGTCCGCGCCGCAAATCTGCCCCGTACCCGCTGGGAACATGTGCCGGGTTCGGGGATCTGGACGCGCGCCGCGCTCGCCGCGCTCAAGGATCATGGCAAGGCGCTGCCTGATATGGTGCCCGCAGATATCACCGATTGGTGCCCGGCCTATGCGCAGGCCACCCCAGAGGGGCGTCGCGCGTTCTGGGTCGGGTTTCTTTCGGCGCTGGTCAAACATGAAAGCACCTATCGCCACACCGCTGTGGGCGGGGGTGGCCGATGGTACGGGTTAACGCAGATCCTGCCGTCGACCGCGCGCCTTTACGGGTGCCGCGCACGGGATGGCTCGGCGCTTAAACATGGGCCCGATAACCTGAGTTGCGCGGTGCGCATCATGGCGCGCACGGTGCCACGCGACGGGGTGGTGTCGCGGGGCATGCGCGGCGTCGCGGCCGATTGGGGGCCGCTCCATAGTAGTCGCAAACGTCAGGACATGATGGCCTGGACGCGCTCGCAGAGCTATTGCAAACCGCTGTCATCGGTGCGCCCGCGCCCCCGCCCCAAGCAGGGTTAGCCGCCCCGGATCCGGCTGACCATCTCGGTCGTATCCCGGCTAAGACCTGGCGTGGCAAGGATGCGGTCCAGCTCTGCCTTGATCTGCGCCTGCCGTCCGGCATCGTAGCGGTGCCATGTCTCGAACGCCGAGCACATGCGCGCCGTGGTTTGCGGGTTGAGCGGATCAAGCTTGATCAGCCAATCCGCCAAAAGCGCATAGCCGCGCCCGGATACGTGGTGGAACCCGGCGGCATTCATCGTCAGCGCGCCCATTGTTGCGCGGAACCGGTTGGGGTTCTTCATGGTGAAATCGGGGTGCCGCGTCAGCCGGTCTGTCACATCCACGGCCTTGTCGGGATCGGCATGTACGATCTGCAGCATGAACCATTTGTCCAGCACAAGGCGGTCATCACTCCACTGGTCATAAAATGCCTGCGTCGCGGCCTCCCCGCGGTCTGCCTGCAACAGGCAGGAATAGGCGGCAAGCTGTTGGGTCATGTTGTCCGCCGCCTCGTATTGCGTTTGCGCCAGCACCCCGCCATCCAGCCGGGTGATCAGCCCAAGTGCCGCATTGGCCAAGGCGCGCGCACCTGATTGCGTGGCATCTGGGCGATAGGGCTCTGTCACCTGAAATTGCGCGTAAAGTTTGGGGGCAATGTCTTGCAGGGTAACGGCCATCGCGTGACGCAGCGTTTCCAGCGCTTCCCAGATGGCTTGCGGGTCGGGCGTATCGCCCGCCTCGTGCAGCGCTTGGGCCAGATCATCCTGACTGGGCAGGCTCAGCGCCAGCGCGCGAAACGCGGGATCAAGGCTGTCATCGCGCAACACCGCAAGGATCGCATCCAGAAACGCCTGATCCGCCGGTGCGCCGTCGCGGATCATCCGCAGCAGCCCGGCACGCGCCAGCGCGCGCCCCGCCTCCCATTTGTTGAACGGGTCGGTGTCATGCGCCAAGAGAAAGGCGCGCTCGGCGTCGGATGTCTCACGCTTGAGGATTACCGGCGCGGAAAACCCGCGCAGGATCGACGGCACGGGTCGCGCGCCCAAGCCCTCAAAGCTGAAGCTTTGCCGCGCTTCGGTCATTTCCAGCACCTGTGTTTCGAGCACTTCATCCCCATTTGGCCCGATCAGCCCCACGGCAATCGGGATCACGCGCTGCGGCTTGTCGTCCTGTCCCGGTGTGGGCGGTGTCATCTGCTCAAACTCAAGTGTGAGCGTGCCATCTTTCCATGTTTCCTCCACGCTCAGGCGCGGCGTGCCGGCATCCTCGTACCAGCGCTTGAACTGGCTCAGGTCGCGGCCTGTCGCCTCTTCGAACACCTCGAACCAATCCTCTATCGTGGCCGCATCGCCATCATGCCGCTCGAAATACAGATCCAGCGCCGTCTTGTAGCCCGCGTCACCCACAAGGATCTTGAGCATCCGGATCAGCTCTGCGCCCTTTTCATAGACCGTTGCCGTGTAGAAATTGTTAATCTCGACAAAACTCTGCGGGCGCACCGGATGCGCCAGCGGGCCGTTATCCTCGCGGAACTGGCGCGCGCGCAGGGCGATGACGTCCGAGATCCGTTTGACCGGCTCAGAGCGCATGTCAGAGGTGAATTCAGCATCGCGAAACACCGTCAGCCCCTCTTTCAGGCAGAGCTGAAACCAATCGCGGCAGGTGATGCGGTTGCCGGTCCAGTTGTGGAAATACTCATGCGCGATGATCGCCTCGATCCGCTCGAAATTGGCGTCGGTGCTGGTTTCCGGGCTGGCCAGCACGCAGGAGGAATTGAAGATGTTCAGCCCCTTGTTTTCCATCGCGCCCATATTGAAATCGTCAACCGCGACGATGTTGAAAAGGTCTAGATCGTATTCGCGGCCATAGACCTCTTCGTCCCATTTCATCGACGCGATCAGGCTTTCCATGCCCCATGCGCATTTGCCCTCGTCACCGGGGCGCACCCAGATATTCAGCTCGACGTCGCGGCCGGATTTGGTGGTAAAGCGTCCGGGATGGTTCACCAGTTCGCCCGCCACCAGCGCAAAGAGATAGGCCGGTTTTGGCCATGGATCATGCCATTCGGCGAATCCGTCGCCGCTTTTGCCGGGGTTGCCATTGGACAAAAGAACCGGATGCGGCCCCTCGACGCGCACATCGAACGGCGCCATTACATCGGGGCGGTCCGGGTAATAGGTGATCTTGCGAAAGCCCTCGGCCTCGCATTGTGTGCAATACATGCCCGACGACATGTAAAGCCCCTCAAGAGCCGTGTTGCCCGCCGGGTTGATCTCAACCTCCGCCTTAAAGGTAAATGGGCCTTCGGGCACAGCACAGCGCAACCCCGCCTTATCGATATCCGGCGTGATCGCCTCGCCATTGATCGCCGCGCGGATCAGGGTCAGATCCTCGCCGTGCAAAAAGAACTCACGATTTCGTGAATCCGGATTGGGGCGAAAATCTATCTTGCTGATAACGCGTGTTTTTTCAGGATCCAGCCGAAAGGTCAGATGCACCTTGTCCACCAGATACGGTGGCGGCGTGTAGTCGGCGAGATAGATCGTTTGTGGCGCGGCATCTTTCATCGCGGGCTCTCCTTTGCGGCAGGTGGGCCGAACCCTAGGGCCATGCGCCCTGGTCTGCAACGCAGGATCGCCCCGATTGGGGACCGTGCGAAAATCACACCCGTCCACACAAGGAAAGGAGGCGACATGTCAGCCCCCGAAACCCATACCACCGAGGAACAGCAGGCTCATAAGCCGGTCATCACGATCATGCGCGCGGGCATGGTGTTTGGCGCGGCCATGATTATCGGGCTGTTTGTCTGGCTGGTGGCGAACGGTCAGGAACCACGCGAGGTGGATACCCAGATCGACGCGCGCACCGGCGAACGCATCGAAAATGACTGAGACGAGAAGCACGGCAGACCTGCGTGGCAGGGCGCCGCTTTGTTGGGCAGCGCGCTCCCGTGGTGCGGGCATTATCTGGGCAGGTGTTGTGGAATTTCTAACAGTTCATTAGATATACCCAACCATAGTTTTACCCATCGTCAACAGAAGGTGAGGCAATGACCAGACCGGTGATCGGCATTCTTGGCAACAGTCACGAGATCGAGGGGCGCTATCCGTTGCGCGCCGCCGGTGACATGTGTTCCGACGCGATCGCCAATGCGGCGGGCTGTCTGCCGCTGATCGTGCCTGCCGATCCTGATTTCGTCTCTGTCGGAGAGTTGCTCGACACTTGCGACGGGTTTTTGCTGCCGGGTGGCCGCCCGAATGTGCATCCCGAAGAGTACGGTGAGGATGAGACCGAGGCGCATGGTGCCTTTGACCGGGGCAGGGACAGTATCGCCTTGCCGCTGGTGCGGGCCTGTCTTGAACGCGGGCAGCCGATCTTTGGCATATGCCGCGGGTTTCAGGAGGTGAATGTCGCACTTGGTGGCGCGCTGCATCCCGAGATCCGCGATCTGCCGGGACGCGAAAACCACCGCATGCCCCCCGAGGGCACGCTGGAAGAGAAATTCGCCCTGCGCCATATCGTGACATTTACACCCGGTGGGCCGTTTCACCGTCTTCTGGGTAAGTCGGAAATCATGACCAACACCTTGCACGGGCAGGGGATTACCACGCCGGGCAAGGGCGTCATCATCGACGGGCGCGCGCCCGATGGCACGCCAGAGGCGATTTACGTGCAGGACGCACCCGGTTTTGCGCTTTCGGTGCAATGGCACCCGGAATGGCGCTCGACCGAGGATTCCGCCAGCGCGGGTCTATTCGGCGCCTTTGGTGATGCCGCAAGGGCATGGCGGGCAGGGCGCAAGGGGCTGGTTCTGAAAACGGCCTGATGACAAGCGGTCCGCGTTGTTGCCCGGCGCAAGATCCGTACCATCATTCGGCGTGAGGAGCCCGTAATCAGGATTTTCGGGTGATATGTCGCCATAGATTATGTCGGCGTCATCGCCGCAGTCTATCATGTCGGCCCCCTTTACCACCGATGATGGTGTCCTTATCGCCACCACCCGCCAGAGCGTCGCTGCCAGTAACGGCAATCAGGGTGTCGTTGCCTATGCCGCCATCGACAGTATCGTCGCCCTGTGCGCCCGAGTTCGTGGTGAAGAAGTCGAGCAGCGTGGTGCCGCCGAAAATCGCATCGGGTCCCGTGACACCGGATTGGCCGACGGTAAAGGGCATGACCCCGTCCGAGATCGTGATGATGCTGGTTGCCTGATTGACATCGACACTGAACGCCGCGCCGAGGCCCTAGAAATCAAGCTCATTGCTGCCCACTGTTTCATTGAGGCTGGCCCAGAAAAGCGGGTCATTCCAGTTGGATGTGGTGACGACATAGGTGGTCATGCGAGAACCTGCGCATGATTGCCGGCCCTACGACGGGCAAACACATCCTTGTATATGTCTGCGATATCTAAATGTTTATTCACTGTTCTTTACATGCCCGGTCTTTTGAAGCTTGCCCGATTGGAGACTTGTTAATCAGTGGGTGTCGCATACGTCGGGATAGATTGTGTCTTGAAAACATATACTTAAACAAAAACGGTTGTTTCACGCAGCCAGTGCCAAGACCTGTGGTTCGATCAAAAGCTGCGCCTCATGTTTTTTCAGGCAGGGGCGGGCTGTTGGCCCATAGCTCCCGACATTCGATCTTAGGTCGGGAAAGACCCTGAACATGTCTTCGCGCGACTGGTCGCTCAGCGCGCCAAGCCCGACGTCACCGGCGTGAAAGCTCTCGGTTGCGGCACCTTCGGCGTAAACCACCTCGTGGCGGTCCAGCATCATGTGGAAATAGGTGACTTTTTCGCGCTCAAGCACACGCACATCACACCCGTCCACCAGATGCTTGGCCGCAACCAAAACCTCGCTTTCGCCAAAGAGCAGCTGCGCGCGGTAACCGGTGAACAAGATGCGGTGCTGCGGCGACACCAGAAGCGGGCGTCGTGCGCCATCCATCACGTTGGAATCAATCGCAATCGGCGCGAACTTGTCGCGGCCCTCGACGGTGCGATGCCCGATCCAGCGGATCGTCTGCGGGCCACTGTCGCGCGTGATGACCTTGTCACCGGCGCGCAGATCCTCGATGCGCCGCTCGCCACGCGGTGTCAAAATGCGGGTGCCGGGTGTGAAACAGATGATGTTCTCGATCTCGGAGAACGTGACCACCGTGCCGTCGGTCATGGTGAAATTGCCCGACAGCCCGCCCGCCGCATCATCGGTGTTGGTAAATGTGATGTCGGTATTCGACACGTCCGGCGTCAAAAGCAGTGTGTCGCCAGTCGTCTCGCCCGTTTCACCGCCCACCAGAGTGATGGTCGAGGCACCCGCCTCACCCAGATCCCCCAGCACAAAGAGATCATCGCCAGAGCCGCCAAAGGCGCTGTCGCCTTCGGCAAGGTAGATCTCATCGTCGCCAAGGCCGCCAAATAGCTCGTCCGCACCTGTGCCGCCGATCAGCGTATCGTTGCCGCCCCCGCCGGTGATGCTGTCAGTGCCGGCGCCACCGTTCAGCACGTTGTCCACGCCATCGCCGGTGATGGTATCGTTGCCGCCGCCGGTGGTGACGTTTTCGATGCCAGTGTATTCCTGCGCGCCGATGGTGCCATCGGCGACATTTCCGACGACCATGTTGACGTTTAAATCGCGGTTATCGTCTGGAAGGAGTTGCAGCTCATCAATGCCTGCGCCGCC
>CBFHML010000018.1:0-9742 GCA_965656855.1 Roseovarius sp. | reverse complement strand
CAGGTCTGCTGGATGGCAAGCGCGCGACGATCCACTGGGAAAACCAAGACAGCTTTATCGAGGAATTCGAGGATGTGACGTTGACGAAATCGGTCTTCGTGATAGACGGCAACCGCATGTCCACCGCGGGTGGCACCTCGTCTATCGACCTGATGCTCAAACTGATCGCCGACGATCAGGGCGAACAACTGGCCAATGCCGTGGCCGATCAGATGATCTACAGCTCTATCCGCACGGATCAGGACACGCAGCGCCTGTCCGTGCCGACCCGGATCGGCGTGCGCCACCCCAAGCTGAGCCAGGTGATCCAGAAAATGGAGCAAAACATCGAAGAGCCGATCAGCCCCTCGACGCTGGCCACGGAAGTGGGCATGTCGACACGCCAGCTTGAACGGTTGTTCCGGCGCTATCTCAATCGCAGCCCCAAACGCTATTACATGGAACTGCGCCTGCAGAAGGCGCGTAACCTGCTGATGCAAACCGACATGACGGTGATCAATGTGGCACTGGCCTGCGGTTTTGCCTCACCCAGCCATTTTTCCAAATGCTACCGGTCGCATTATAACACCACGCCTTACCGCGAACGCGGCAGTCAGGGCGCGCGCCTGACGGTCTGAGCCGTCGCAAGGGGCCTCCTTATCCGTGCACCAGCCGCAGGTAAGGGCGCTCTGACGTCAAGGCCGCCTTTTTGCGCGCGCGCATCGTGGCGGGTTTGCGGTGGCTGACAGGCTCTGGCGATGGCATCGACGCCGGGACGTCGATCGCTGTGATGTCACAGCGGGTGATGCGAAACCGCCGGGGTGCCGGGCCGATCGTCCCCGTGGTCACACAACAGCCGATCGCGCGCGAAATATCCCCCATATCCGAGCGCAAAGGCAGGATCAGCATGGTGCCCGTCATCGGCCCGCGCCGGATCGCGCCAGCCGCCGCAAGCTCTAGCCGAATGGCGGCGGGACGCTCGAAAAGATCAACCAGCGCATCACACAAACGCGCCCGGTCCTCGACATCTATCAGCGCGGTCAGGGGCATGCCGCGCACCTCCATGCCCATCAGATCGGACAGATGCGTGCCCGCGATACGCAACCGGGCCAGACCGGGGGCGATCCGTTCGGCGACAAAGGCCTCGCCGAGCAGCGCCTCGATGCCGCGCGGATCGACATCGGCACGACAAGGGACATCGGCCCCGCGCCGCAACCCATCCCAATAGGCGCGAAACGCGGTCAGATCCGCCTCACGCCGACGCAGGACCGGGCTGCGCATCGTGCTGATCGCCTCATCCTTTGAGTGATCGGGGTCTTTGGCCATGATGTCTCTCCGCTCTGTGCTCTGTGCTCTTTCCGGCATGACTTATCTTTGCCACAATCCCGCCGGAATTTCTTCATGTTTCCTAACTGCTGGTTAACGTGAGCCAAGCGATCTGGGTCGCCGCACCTGCGGGTGCGCTTGCGTGGGGGCGGGCAAATGGCTAGGACAAAGGCAAGTTTTCTGCACCAAGGGGGTGCCCGTGCTCAGATCCATGACAGCCTTTGCGTCCCGCACTGGGGCATTCGACCGTTTCACCTGGAGCTGGGAGCTGCGGGGCGTCAACGGCAAGGGTCTCGATTTACGACTGCGGCTACCTGATTGGATCGAAGGGCTGGAGGCCGGTATCCGCGCCCGGATCGCCGACACGCTTGCCCGCGGCAATGTGACGGTCTCGCTCAAATTGCAGGCCTCAGAGGGCGCGCGGGTCGCGCGTCTGGATATGGCCCAGCTTGATGCGACACTGGGCGCACTGGCGCAGATCGAGGCGCGCGCGATGGACATGGGCGTGTCGCTTGCGCCGCTGACGGCCGCGGACCTGCTGTCGCAGCGGGGCGTGTTCGAACCCGGTGGTGAGGCAGAGACCGACACAGCCGCGCTGGCTGCGAAATTGCTGGCAGACTTTGAGCCCGCCTTGGCCGACTTTCAGGACATGCGCGGGCAGGAAGGTGCCGCTCTGGCCGGTGTTCTGACCGAACAGATGAATCGCATCGCCACCCTGACCGAGGATGCCGCCGCCGCCGCCCAAGCGCGCCGCCCGGCGATGGAAGAGGCGTTTCGAACAGCGCTGGCCCGCCTGATGCACGAAGGCGCGGGCGACGAAGCACGGCTGGCACAGGAAATGGCGCTGCTGGCCGTCAAGGCGGATGTAACCGAAGAGATCGACCGCCTACGCGCCCATGTGACCGCGGCCCGCGCCCTGCTGACGCAGGGCAGTCCGGTGGGCCGCAAGCTTGATTTTCTCAGCCAGGAATTCAACCGAGAGGCCAATACCCTCTGCGCCAAGGCGCAGCATGCAGGGCTGGGCGGGGTCGGGCTCGACCTCAAGACGGTGATCGATCAGACGCGCGAACAGGTGCAGAATGTGGAATAGACGGCGCAATCAAACGCGGGCCGGGGCAGGGGCGCTGCCCCTCACGTTGAAATTCTGGGGAATTTCAACGCTCACCCCGAGGTATTTCAGGCCAGATGAAGCCAGTGGGAGAAGATCCGTATGAGCCGGCGCGGGCTGTTGATCATCCTGTCGTCACCGTCGGGCGCGGGCAAATCCACGTTGTCGCGGCGCCTGCGCATATGGGACGAGGATATTTTGTTTTCCGTCTCCGCCACGACCCGCGCGCCGCGTGCAGGCGAAGTGGATGGGCAGGATTATCATTTTCTGTCGGAGACCGGGTTCAAGCGCGACGTGGCCCAGGGTGACATGCTGGAACATGCGCATGTCTTTGGCAATTTCTATGGCTCGCCACGCGCGCCCGTGCAGGCCGCCATCGAGGCGGGGCGCGACGTGCTGTTCGATATCGACTGGCAGGGCGCACAGCAGATCCGTAATTCGGCGCTTGGCGCGCATACGCTGTCGATCTTTCTCTTGCCGCCCTCCATCGCGGAACTGCACCGGCGGCTGGAAACCCGCGGGCAGGACGCGCCCGATGTGATCACCCGGCGGATGCAGAAAAGCTGGGACGAGATCAGCCATTGGGATGGCTATGATTTCGTGCTGATCAATGATGATCTCGACCGCACCGAGGCCAAGCTGAAAACCATCGTCGAGGCGACCCGCCTGCGGCGCAGCCAGCAGCCCGGCCTGACCGATCACGTGCGCCAGTTGCAACAGGAATTCGAGGACAGATCATGACCCTTTACGCGCTGGATGACCATGAACCGCAGCTTGGCCCCGAGGCCTGGGTGGCACCGGATGCCAATGTGATCGGCCGCATCGTGCTGGGGGCTGGCGTGTCGGTGTGGTTCGGCAGCACCCTGCGCGGCGATAACGAGACGATCACCATAGGCGACGGCAGCAATGTGCAGGAAAACGTGGTGATGCACACCGACATGGGCTTTCCTTTGACCATCGGGGCGGGTTGCACCATCGGGCACAAGGCCATGCTGCACGGCTGCACGCTGGGGGAAAACACGCTGATTGGCATGGGCGCCACGGTGCTCAATGGCGCCGTCATCGGGCGCAACTGTCTGATCGGGGCCTGCGCGCTGATCACCGAGGGCAAGCAGATCCCCGATGGCAGCCTTGTCATGGGCGCCCCCGGCAAGGTCGTGCGGCAGCTGTCGGACAGCGAGATCGCGGCATTTCAGACCACAGCGCGGCATTACCGCGAAAACGCCGCGCGCTTTCGCGCCGGATTGCGCCAGATCGACGCGCCATGAACCAGAACAATATCGCCTCCTTGTTGCAGGCGATCCCGCTGCCTGCTGTTCTGGTCGGGCGTGGCGAGCGTATTTTGGGCGCCAATGGCGGTGCACAGGCGCTTTTGGGGGAAAACCTAGGGGGGCGGCATTTCATCACCGCGATCCGCCAGCCATCGGTGCTTGATGCGGTCGAGGGATGCCTGCGGGACCGTGAAACGCGGCTTACCCGGTATCTGGGCACCGAGGGCGGGCAGGACACGACGTATCGCGTCACCTGCAGCCTTGTCGACACGGATGCGGGTGTTGGCGTGCTTGTCTGTTTTGAGGACATCACACAGCTGGAACAGGCAGGGCAGATGCGACGCGATTTCGTGGCCAATGTAAGCCATGAGCTGCGCAGCCCGCTAACCTCTTTGCTTGGCTTCATCGAGACGCTGCGCGGCCCGGCGCGCGGCGACGCGGAGGCGTCAGAGCGGTTTCTGGCCACGATGCAGCACGAGGCGAGCCGCATGGAGCGGTTGGTCAAAGACCTGCTATCGCTGAGCCGGGTCGAGGCGCAGGAACGTGTGCGCCCGACCGACCGGGTCGATTTCAACCGGCTGGCCGGGGCGGTCTGTCATGCAATGCGCCCCATCGCGGATGAGCAGGATGTGACCCTTTCGCTGGATATGCCTGACCTGCCGGTGATCATCTCTGGTGATGCGGACCAATTGCAGCAGGTGCTGACCAATCTGATCGAGAACGCGATCAAATACGGCGGCCGCCGCAAAACGGTGCATATCGCGCTGACCACGGCGCCCAATGACGTGGCCCTGCGCGGCCCGTCCGCGACAGTGTCGGTGCGCGATGAGGGGCAGGGGATCGACCCCATCCACATCCCGCGCCTGACAGAACGGTTTTACCGGATCGACAGTCACCGCTCTCGGGCGATGGGTGGCACCGGTCTTGGACTTGCTATCGTCAAGCATATAGTCAATCGCCATCGCGGGCGGCTGCGGATTTTTTCCGAACCGGGCGAGGGCAGTGAATTTCGCCTGATCCTGCCGCGCGCGCCGGTCTGAAATCCGGGGCCGGGCATTACCGGGGCAGGGGGTCATCCTCGGCGGTTTGATCGGCCAGCCAGTCGCAGAATGTCCGCAACGCGGTCTGCCCGTTTTTGTGAACAGGCCAGACAAGGTAATAGGCGCCGGGCGCCTCTGTCCGGCCACCCCAGACAGGGACAAGGCGACCTGTCGCAAGCTCTTCTTCGATCAGGTAATCGGGCAAAAGGGCGACGCCCAAACCATGCAGCGCTGCCTGCGTGATCGTCGAGAACTGATCGTAGATCATGCCGGTGTCGGGCACTGCGTCGGTAGATCCATGCGCAGCGAACCACGCGCGCCACGCATCAGGGCGGCTGGCGATATGCAACAGCGGCAGGCCGTGCAGATCCTGTGGGCCGTCAATATGACGTTTCTCTATGAGATCAGGCGCCGCAACCGCGATCACCGCCTCTTTGCGCAGCAGCAGCGATTGCGTGTCGGGCCAATCGCCAGAGCCGAAAAATATAGCCGCATCAAACGCCTCAGAGGCAAAGTTGAAGTCCTGAATCCGAGTTGAAAGGTTGAGCGTCACCTCAGGATGCGCGCGGGCAAAATCCGGCAGACGCGGCACGAGCCAGCGCATGCCAAAGGTCGGCAGGATCGCAAGGTTGAGCGCGCCCCCGGCGGGATTGGTCGCGACCC
Organism: Roseovarius sp.; assembly: GCA_965656855.1. Classification (GTDB taxonomy): domain Bacteria; phylum Pseudomonadota; class Alphaproteobacteria; order Rhodobacterales; family Rhodobacteraceae; genus Roseovarius. Next base: position 4,355 of record CBFHML010000018.1, on the reverse strand, counting down.
GCATCGACGCCTGCGCAATTCGGGCAAGTGCGCCGCGAATTTCTGAAACATAATCAATCGCTTCGGGCGTGAGGTGCAGGCGGCGACCCTGCCGAACCAAGAGCAGCACACCGAGCTGATCCTCAAGCGTTTGTAACTGCCGGCTGACAGCGCCTTGCGTCTGATTTAGCTCATCCGCCACAGCCGTGGCGCTGCCCAGACGATCAAGAGCCTCCAGCGCGCGCAAGCTGGCGATTGAGGGCAAATAACGAAGGGGCAGGGACATTATATGCGATCTACTCATGTATACTTGCGGAATATTCGATATTTTATTGGAATTCCTTGCCGTATGATATGAAAAATTCTGCATAAGGAGCGCAACATGAGCCTCGACACCCCGACGATCCGCGATAAGGATAAACCCGATCTTTCCAGTTTTGAGTGGTCCGATCCGTTTTACCTCGACAGCCAGTTGGAAGAAGATGAGCGATTGATCGCAGAAAGCGCGCGCAGCTTTGCGCAGCAACAGCTTCAGCCGCGCGTGATCGAGGCCTATGCCGAGGAAAAAACCGACACCGCGATCTTTCGCGAGATGGGCGACATGGGGCTGCTTGGCACGACGATCCCCGAGGAATATGGCGGTCTTGGCGCGGGTTACGTGGCCTATGGCCTTGTTGCGCGAGAGATAGAGCGCGTCGATTCCGGCTATCGCTCGATGATGAGCGTGCAATCCTCGCTCGTGATGTATCCGATCTATGCCTATGGCAGCGAGGCGCAGCGCGAGAAATACCTGCCGGGGCTGGCCAGCGGTACATTGATCGGCTGTTTCGGCCTGACAGAGGCTGATGCCGGCTCTGACCCGGCGGCGATGAAAACTCGCGCGGTCAAAACGGCCAATGGCTACCGGATCACCGGGTCCAAGATGTGGATCTCCAACGCGCCGATCGCCGATGTCTTTGTCATCTGGGCCAAATCAGAGGCGCATGACGGCAAGATCCGTGGCTTTGTGCTGGAAAAGGGCATGACCGGCCTCAGCGCGCCCAAGATCGGTGGCAAGCAATCTCTGCGCGCGTCCATCACCGGCGAGATCGTGATGGAGGATGTCGAGGTGGGTGAAGAGGCGCTTTTGCCCAATGTGCAGGGGCTCAAGGGACCATTCGGCTGTCTTAACCGGGCGCGCTATGGCATCGCCTGGGGCGTGATGGGCGCCGCCGAATTCTGCTGGCACGGCGCGCGGCAATACGGGCTGGACCGCAAGCAGTTCAACCGACCCTTGGCGCAGACCCAGCTCTTTCAGAAAAAGCTCGCGGACATGCAGACCGAGATCACGCTTGGCCTACAGGCGGCGCTGCGCGTCGGGCGGCTGATGGACGAGGCAAAGGCCGCGCCTGAAATGATCTCGATGATCAAGCGCAACAATTGCGGCAAGGCGCTGGATATCGCGCGGATGGCGCGAGACATGCATGGCGGCAACGGCATCAGCCAAGAGTTTCAGGTGATCCGCCACATGATGAATCTTGAGACGGTGAACACCTATGAGGGCACACATGATGTTCACGCCTTGATTCTCGGTCGCGCACAGACCGGGTTGCAGGCATTTTTCTAAAGCGGGGATGACACCATTGCGCGTGCCTGCGTACGCGCAATGGTATTTATAAGGTCTGTCCGATTATCGCATAATCAGTATTATGTTATTTTTTATCCATGTCAGATCACCGCCAGCTTATAGGTTTGAGTTTTAAAACATACACTTATCCGCACAGGTTAATCCTGCCTCCCAATCCAACCCCAGCGTGCCTATTCTCCCAGATGCTTTGCCCTTAGCAGAACTCATTGTCGACTTTTGCCACAGGTCCGGTTTAAAAGATTGGAAAAGGACGCAGCGTCGATGACCTCCATTCTCATTCTCAACGGGCCAAACCTCAATCTTCTGGGCACGCGCCAGCCTGACGTCTATGGGCGCGTCACACTGGCCGACATCGAAAAGATGTGTGTGACCAAAGCCGAGGCTCTTTCGCTCTCCCTCGAATTTGCACAGTCCAATTCCGAGGCCGCGCTTATTGACCATATCCATGCCGCGCGTGAGACGCATGATGGCATCATCCTCAACGCTGGCGCCTATACGCATACCTCCATCGCCCTGATGGACGCGATCAGCAGTGTCGAGATCCCGACAATCGAGCTTCACCTCAGCAATATCCACGCGCGCGAAACCTTTCGCCAGACCTCTTACATCGCCAAGGTTGCCATCGGTCAGATCTGCGGGTTCGGCCCGATCGGCTATCCTTTGGCCATAGAGGCTTTGGCAAACCATCTGACCACCACATCTTCATGATCTCAGCGTCCTAGCTAAATGCCTTGATCAACGCGCCCAGGATCGAAGAGCTATGACAGATGCAGACGTCTTGCATAGCGGGTTATGACTTTGACCGGCTGATCTACGATTACAACGCATCCCAATAGCCATTTCAAACCCCATGTTCGGGCAACCACTGAAATGACGGCGCTGCCAGAGCAGGTGGCGCCGTTTATTTAATTGTAAATCAAACGCCTGCGTCAGCCTTCTCGCAAAAAAACGCCCCGGAACGAAGTCCGAGGCGTCTTACATCTTCATCTTGCCAAAAATATCCCGGGGAGTCCGAGGGGCTGGCCCCTCGGTCCGACGGACTGTCTGGGTCAGCCTTGGGCTGCCTTGGCGACTTCCTCGGCAAAGTTCTCTTCTTTTTTCTCGATGCCCTCGCCCACTTCCATGCGGACAAAGCCGGTGATCTCGGCGCCTTTTTCTGCAGCGGCCTCACCGACGCTCTGATCGGGATTGATCACGAAAGCCTGATTCACCAGCGTGATCTCGGACATGAATTTCTTCATGCGACCGACGATCATCTTCTCGATCACCTGCTCGGGCTTGCCGGATTCGCGGGCGATGTCGATCTGAACCTGACGCTCCTTGTCGACCACGGACTGATCCAGCTCCGCCTCGTTCAGCGCGGCGGGGTTCGTGGCGGCGATATGCATCGCAACCTGACGGCCAAAGGCCTCGTCACCGCCTGTCATTGCAACCAGCACGCCGATCTTGCCCATGCCTTCGCCTGCGGCGTTGTGCACATAGCTCACAACAGTTTCGCCGTCGATTTTGTCCATGCGGCGCAGGCCGAGGTTCTCACCGATGGTGGCGATCTTGTCGGTGATCGTGTCGGCAATGCTCTTGCCGTCGATCTCGGCCTCTTTCAGCGCGTCAATGTTCGCGGCGCCAACGGCGGCAGCGGCGATATCGCCGACCATTTTCTGGAAATCCGCATTCTTTGCGACAAAGTCCGTTTCGGAATTGACCTCGACGGCCACGCCCGTGCCATTGACGACGCTGACGGCAACAAGGCCCTCGGCGGCGGTACGGCCGGATTTCTTGGCGGCCTTGGCAAGACCTTTGGTGCGCAGCCAATCATTGGCGGCTTCCATGTCGCCGTTGTTTTCGGTCAGCGCCTTTTTGGCGTCCATCATGCCCGCGCCGGTCTTGTCGCGCAGCTCTTTTACTTGTGCAGCTGTGATCGCCATCTTGGCTCTCCTCGTCTGTGTTGGGTCCGATCAGGCACGGGCATAGCCCGTGCCTTGCTCAAATTCATGACAGTGTCCGCAGCGCGGCTCAGCCTTGGGCCGGAGCCTCGGCTGCGGCGGCCTCCTCGACGGGGGCGTCCACCATTTCGCCAACGTCCACACCGGCGGCATCCATCTGGGCGGACATGCCGTCCAGCGCCGTGCGGCTGATCAGATCGCAATAGAGGCTGATCGCACGGGCCGCGTCATCATTGCCGGGGATGATATAGTCGATCCCGTCGGGCGAGCAGTTGGTGTCGACGACGGCCACGACCGGGATGCCCAGCTTGTTGGCTTCTGCGATGGCCAGCGCCTCTTTCTTGACGTCGATGACGAACAGCATGTCGGGCACGCCACCCATCTGACGGATCCCGCCCAGCGACGCCTGCAGCTTTGTCTGATCGCGCTCAAGGCCAAGACGCTCTTTCTTGGTCAGACCACCGGCACCGTTTTCCATGATCTCGTCGATCTCGTTGAGACGCTTGATCGACTGGCTCACGGTCTGCCAGTTGGTGAGCGTGCCGCCCAGCCAACGGTGGTTCATGTAATACTGTGCGCATTTCTCAGCAGCTTCGGCGACCGGGCCAGCGGCCTGACGCTTGGTGCCAACGAAAAGCAGACGGCCGCCCTTGGAGACGACGTCGCGCACGGCGTTGAGGGCCGCGTCAAGCATCGGGACGGTCTGTGTCAGGTCGACAATGTGAATGCCGTTACGCGCGCCATAGATGAACTCGCCCATGCGGGGGTTCCAGCGCTGCGTCTGGTGGCCAAAGTGAACGCCAGCT
>CBFHML010000017.1:0-38914 GCA_965656855.1 Roseovarius sp. | reverse complement strand
TCATCGACCATTCCGTAATGATCGACGAGTTCGGCAATCCCCGCGCCTTCCAGATGAACGTGGACCGCGAATACGAGCGCAACATGGAGCGCTACCAGTTCCTCAAATGGGGTCAGGGCGCGTTCAACAATTTCCGCGTTGTGCCCCCCGGCACAGGCATCTGCCATCAGGTGAACCTTGAATATCTCGCGCAGACCGTCTGGACCGACGAGGACCAGAATGGCGAGACGGTGGCCTATCCCGACACGCTGGTGGGCACCGACAGCCACACCACGATGGTCAACGGCGCCGCCGTTCTGGGCTGGGGCGTTGGCGGGATCGAGGCCGAGGCCGCGATGCTGGGTCAGCCCATTTCGATGCTCATCCCCGAGGTGATCGGCTTCAAGCTGACCGGGGCGATGACCGAAGGCACCACCGCCACGGACCTCGTGCTGAAAGTGGTTCAGATGCTGCGCGAAAAAGGCGTGGTGGGCAAATTCGTCGAATTCTACGGCGACGGGCTGGACAATGTGCCGCTTGCTGACCGGGCCACCATCGGCAACATGGCGCCTGAATACGGCGCGACCTGCGGGTTCTTTCCGATTGACGCCGAAACCCTGCGCTATCTGGAACAGACGGGCCGCGAAAAGGATCGCATCGCGCTGGTCGAGGCCTATGCCAAGGAAAACGGCTTTTGGCGTCATCCGGGCTATGCGCCGGTCTATACCGACACGCTGGAACTGGACATGAGCACGGTTGTGCCCGCCATTTCCGGCCCCAAGCGCCCACAGGATCACGTCGCCCTCGACCGCGCCAAAGAAGCGTTCTTCAAGGTGGTGTCGGAATATCGTGGCGTCGACGAAAGCGCGCGCGCCAACGACATGCTGTCAGAGGCCCCCGCACCCGACGCCATCATCGACCCGTTCAAGACCCAAGCGGTTGAGGGCGAGGATTATGAGCTGCGCGACGGGGCCGTGGTGATCGCGTCGATCACGTCCTGCACCAACACGTCGAACCCCTATGTTATGATTGGCGCGGGCCTTGTCGCACGCAAGGCCGCCGCATTGGGCCTTGACCGCAAGCCATGGGTCAAAACATCGCTGGCACCGGGCAGCCAGGTCGTGAGCGCCTATCTGGAGGCTGCAGGTCTGCAAGAGGATCTCGACAAGATCGGGTTCAACCTTGTCGGCTATGGCTGTACCACCTGCATCGGCAACTCCGGCCCACTGCAAAAGGAACTGAGCGAGGCGATTGCCGAGGGCGATCTGCTGGCCACCTCCGTGCTGTCGGGCAACCGTAACTTCGAGGGGCGCATTTCCCCCGATGTGCGCGCCAACTACCTTGCCTCGCCGCCACTGGTGGTGGCCTATGCGCTGGCAGGGACAATGGATATCGACCTTGCCAACGACCCCATCGCGCAGACGCCCGATGGCAAGGACGTGTTCCTCTCCGATATCTGGCCCTCGCAAAAGGAAATCGCGGAACTGGTCGAGCGGACCGTCACCCGAGAGGCGTTCCAGTCGAAATACGCTGATGTCTTCAAAGGTGATGAAAAGTGGCAGGAGGTCGAAACCTCTGACGCAGAAACCTATGACTGGCCCGGACAATCGACTTATGTGCAGAACCCACCCTATTTTCAGGGCATGGCGCAAGAGCCGGGTGAGATCACGAATATCGACGGCGCACGGGTGCTGGCCCTGTTGGGTGACATGGTCACGACCGACCACATCTCTCCTGCCGGATCGTTCAAGGACACCACGCCCGCAGGCAAATATCTGACCGAACGTCAGGTGCCGGTGCGGGAGTTCAACTCCTACGGCTCGCGGCGCGGCAATCACGAGGTGATGATGCGCGGCACCTTTGCCAACATTCGCATCAAGAACGAGATGCTGACCGGCGTCGAAGGCGGCTACACCAAAGGCCCCGATGGCAAGGAGACCTCGATTTTCGACGCGGCGATGGCGTTTCAGGATCAGGGCACGCCCCTCGTTGTCATCGGTGGCGAGCAGTATGGCGCAGGCTCCTCGCGGGACTGGGCGGCCAAGGGCACGGCGCTCTTGGGGGTGAAGGCGGTCATCGCCGAAAGCTTTGAGCGCATTCACCGCTCCAACCTCGTTGGCATGGGGGTGATCCCGTTCGAATTCACCGCCGGTGACACGCGCAAATCGCTGGCGCTGACAGGTGAGGAAGAGATCGCCATTCACGGTCTCGACGATATCAAGCCACAGGCCGAAGTGCCCTGCACCATCACCTACAAGGATGGAACGGTGAAAGAGATCACGCTGAAATGCCGGATCGATACGGCAATCGAGATCGAATATGTCGAGCATGGCGGCGTGCTGCACTATGTGCTGCGCAACCTTGCACAGTCCCCGATGGCGGCTGAGTAAAACCTCTATTGAACAAGATCAAAAGGCGGGGATTTCCCCCGCCTTTTTTGTTTGGGTGATTGTTAAGTGGGAGTATCCCTGAGACAGTTCACTTGCCGGATGGCGGCTTTGCGGACGAAGTGCCAGTTACCACGCCGCGCTTGGACAAAACCGAATGACCAAAATCAGGCTCGATGCAGCCATCACCCCACCCTTTTACCCTCTTCACCTCCGACATTCCCGCGCCGCCCTTGCCGATGCGCCGCCGCATCCGTATCTAGAGGGCAACGCAGGACATTTATCAGGATCGGAGATACCGCATGTTCAAAGGATTGGGCCAGCTTGGCGATATGGGCAAGATGATGAAGGCCGCGCAGGAAATGCAGACCAAGATGGCCGAAATGCAGGAAGAGATGCATAATATGACCGTCACCGGCGAAAGCGGTGCCGGACTGGTCAAGGCCGTGTGTTCCTGCAAGGGCGAACTGAAGAGCCTCGATATCGACCCGTCGATCTTTAACTCCGACGACAAAGAAGTGGTCGAGGACCTGATCCTTGCTGCGATCAAGGACGCACAGGGCAAAGCCAGCGAGAAGGCACAGGAAGAGATGAGCAAACTGACCGAGGGCATGGGCCTGCCCGCGGACATGAAGCTGCCATTCTGAAACCCGGTCGCCGCTGATGACCTCCACCCGCGAGATCAACGCGCTGATCGACATGATGGCCCGCCTGCCGGGTCTCGGGCCGCGCTCTGCCCGGCGCGCGGTACTGCACATGATCCGCAAGCGTGAAATCTTGCTGGCGCCACTGGCCGATCAGATGCGGCAGGTGGCGCAGACCGCGCGGGAATGCGAAAATTGCGGCAACATCGGCACCTCCGAGCTTTGTGATATCTGCACCAGTGAAAAGCGCGCCAACGGGATCCTCTGCGTGGTCGAGGATGTGGCAGATCTCTGGGCGATGGAGCGGTCTGGCGTCTTCAAAGGGCGCTATCATGTGCTGGGCGGCACACTGTCGGCGCTTGATCAGATCGGGCCCGAACAGCTGCGCATCCCCAAGCTGGTGGACCGTGTCGGCAGCGAGGGCGTGACCGAGGTGATCCTCGCACTCAACGCCACGGTCGATGGACAGACCACGGCGCATTACATCGCCGATCAGCTGGAAAGCCGCGTGTCGCTGACCTCACTGGCTCAGGGCGTGCCCATCGGCGGAGAGCTGGATTACCTCGACGACGGCACCATCACCGCCGCACTCAACGCGCGCAAGGCAATCTAACAAGCCCGGGTCATCCCCCGGGCCTTTTTGCATTTGTGGTGCAGTGATTGCGAACGGTTGCGGCAGCGCAGAAATTGTCCCCTATGAGCCCCAGATGGCAGATGCTGCGCCTGCAAAGCCCCCGTATAAAGAGTAAAACAGCAAACTACTGTGCACCGCACCAACGCCCGCTGGGAAAGGAACGCGGCGCGATGTGTGGAGGCTTGGCCAATCAATCGGTCTGCAAGGCACCGCAGCCAATGCTAGGCCGCCCCAGGCGAGCAAGCGATGAACTCAAAGATTACTTTTTCGGCAGTGGGTAGCGACTGCCATCAACAATTTCGTCCAGTGTCACCTTTCGCCAGTCGAAGTCCGGGTTCTCAGCAATCTTGCGGCAGAGGATCTCACTATGGCAGTAAAGCTGTTTCACTTTTCTGAACCGTAGGTAAGGGTCAGCATTGCGCGCAAAGTAGCCCACCATCGGGTTGCTCATGCCGCTTTCAATTAACTCAAAACCCATTGCATCATTGAATAGCGCCCTAAGACCCATGTCTGAGAACTGAAAGAAGTTCCAAGGCCTTTCATGTGCGCTGAAGGAGAAATGCGTCTCAATAAACACATGACCTCCAACTTTAAGGAGTTTTTGGATTTCTTGAGCACACAGCCAAGGCATGTGAAGATGCTCGAATACAGCACTAGAAAAAATCAGATCAAAGCGATCTTCTTCACCGAAGTAGCTGGCCAGATTGTGTGCATCACCAACCACATCAACATTCTCGCCTTCATAAAAGTCGAAGCCAACATAGTCCGCCTGATCAAATTTGCTCCTGAAATTTGCACCCGTGACGACCCGCGAGCCTACCTCAAGAACGCGGTTTCCCTCTTTGTTGAAATGTTCCGATAAGTAGTTGATCCAATTGGAATGTGAGACGTCTTTGGGCTGCGCGATGTTCCAGTATTTGGATTTGAACGGCAATGCCGCGATCCTACCAAAAAGATTGTATCCCATAAACCTATTCCGCCCCCTAATCGTTGCCGCAAGTCTCGACGCTTAATCGGTTCTGTCCTTGGACTGCGTAGCTGCTAGTGTCTGAAGAAACAAGCAGACGTTCCGTGCAGATACAACTGTCGTTTTGGGCCGAAGCCGCAACTTGCGTTGTGTAGGTTGAATGTCTGAAAAGTCCCGCGATAGCCGACCTCTGGCGCAGAAGCCTCTCGAAGATGTCTTCAGGAGGCTTCGTGGAGCGTGGCGTGGTGCTCGGACGGAACTCTACCATGAGCTGCCCCACGAAATAGAAAGAGCCCGGGGTCATCCCCCGGGCCTCTCTGCATCATCATCCTCGAACGCAGCGGCTCAGGGCTTGTCGTCTTCGTCCTCGTCGTCAGACGCGTTATCGCCCGGCAGGTTGAAGAAACTTTCGGCGTCGTAGGTTTCTTCTTTCTCCTCGCGGTCAGAACTCAGGCTGAAGGTTTCCAGCCCTTCGATCGCGGTGGGCATGCGCGGCTCTGCATCACCCTCAAGGCTCTGCTCGGTCGACAGCAGCTTGCGACGCTCGTCATCCCCCATCGCCTCGCCTGCCTTGGCGCGCTTTGCGGCGGCCTTTTGCACGGCGGCGTCAAGCTCGGTCTGCTTGCACAGGCCAAGAGCGACCGGATCGATCGGCTGCATATTGGAAATGTTCCAATGCGTGCGCTCGCGAATCGACTGGATCGTGGGCTTTGTCGTGCCGACAAGCTTGGCGATCTGCGCATCGGCCAGTTCGGGGTGGAATTTTACCAGCCACAAGATCGCATTGGGGCGGTCCTGACGCTTGGACAGCGGGGTATAGCGCGGCCCACGCCGCTTTTCCTCGCCCTCGGCGGCCGGGTTATGCTTGAGCCGCAGGGCATAAAGCGGGTCTTTCTCCGCCTTATCGATCTCTTCTTGGGTCAGCTGGTTGTTGGCAACCGGATCGAACCCTTTCACGCCGGCGGCGACGTCGCCATCGGCGATGCCTTGGATCTCAAGCTCGTGCATGCCGACGAAATCGGCAATCTGCTTGAAGCTCAGCGTCGTGTTGTCCACCAGCCAGACGGCGGTGGCTTTCGCCATCAATGGTTTCGCCATGTCTCACGTCTCCTTCACGCAAATCTTCCCCGCTGCCCTGTAAGGGGCGGCCCCGGTCTTGCGGGGCGGGTTTCCGTTGTCGGGGAACTTGGCCGGTATATAGTAGTGCCGTGAGTAAAATGAAAGCCGGAATTGAATGCGCATCCTTGTCCTAGTGTTTGTGTCCCTGACCCTTGCCGCCACAGCCCGCGCAGAGGGCGACCGCGCCGGTGTTTTCGACTACTACGTTCTGGCACTCAGCTGGTCACCGACATGGTGCGCCATAGAGGGCGACGCACGCGACGCGGATCAATGCGACCCGCGCCACGATCATGGCTGGGTGCTTCATGGGCTCTGGCCGCAATATCATCGCGGCTGGCCGTCCGACTGCCCCAGCGCAGAGCGCCCACCGTCCCGCCGCATGACACAAGAGATGACAGACATCATGGGCAGCGCGGGTCTGGCGTGGCATCAATGGAACAAGCACGGGCGCTGCACGGGCCTGTCCGCCCCCGCCTATTTCGCGCTGTCACGAGAGGCCTATGCAGGCGTCACCCGGCCAGAGGTATTTCGCAAGCTCAAGGACGCGGTGACACTCCCCGCCAGCGTGGTGGAGGCGGCATTTCTCAAGGCGAACCCGTCGCTTAGCCCGGACATGGTGACGATCACCTGCCGCAACAATCGCATTCAGGAGACCCGCATCTGCCTGTCCAAATCACTAGACCCGGTCCCCTGCGGCCCCGACGTGATCCGCGACTGCTCGCTAGAGGACGCGCTCTTTGATCCGGTGCGGTGAGGGTGGCGCCGTTGGATAGACGTCTTAAGGTGTTTTCGGGATAGAGCGCTCAGGTCGCCTGTCAGCGGTCTGGCAATCGCGCATAAAACGGCCTTAGTTATCCATCTTCAGCGCTGAAATGAACGCTTCCTGCGGGATATCCACCTTGCCGAATTGGCGCATCTTCTTCTTGCCGGCTTTTTGCTTGTCCAGCAGCTTGCGCTTGCGCGTCGCGTCGCCGCCATAGCATTTGGCCGTCACGTCCTTGCGCATCGCGGACAGTGTCTCGCGCGCGATGACCTTGCCGCCGATGGCCGCCTGAATCGGGATCTTGAACATGTGGCGCGGAATGAGGTCCTTGAGCTTTTCGCACATCGCCCGGCCGCGCATCTCTGCCCGGTCGCGGTGGACCATCATGGAAAGGGCGTCCACCGGCTCGTCATTCACCAGCACCTGCATCTTTACCAGATTGTCGGTGCGGTAGCCCTCAAGCTGATAATCAAAGGACGCATAGCCCTTGGTTACCGATTTCAATCGGTCGTAAAAGTCGAACACCACCTCGTTGAGCGGCAGGTCATAGACCACCATCGCCCGCGCGCCCGCATAGGTCAGATCCATCTGGATGCCGCGCCGGTCCTGACAAAGCTTGAGCACGTCGCCCAGAAACTCGTCCGGGACAAGGATCGTCGCCTTGATGCGCGGTTCCTCAACATGATCCACATGGGTCATGTCGGGCATGTCGGCCGGGTTGTGCAGGTCTATCTGGCTGCCGTCGCGCATATAGACATGGTAGATCACCGAGGGCGCGGTGGTGATCAGGTCGATATCGTATTCCCGCTCGATCCGGTCGCGGATCACCTCAAGGTGCAAGAGCCCCAAGAAACCGCAGCGAAAGCCAAAGCCAAGCGCGGCAGAGGATTCCATTTCATAGGAAAAGGACGCGTCATTGAGGGCGAGTTTCTCAATCGCGTCCCGCAGGTCTTCGAATTGCGCGCTATCCACAGGAAAGAGGCCACAGAACACCACCGGCACCGACGGGTTAAAGCCCGGCAGAGCCTTGTCGCACGGTTTTTTCTCATGCGTGATGGTGTCGCCGACGCGGGTGTCGCGGACCTGCTTGATCGACGCGGTGATGAACCCGATCTCGCCGGGGCCGAGGCTATCGACCACCGTCATCGCGGGGCGAAAAACGCCGATGCGTTCTACGTTATAGATGGCATCCGTCTGCAACATCTTGATGCGGTCGCCCTTTTTCATGCGCCCGTCCATGATGCGCACCAGCACGACAACGCCAAGGTAAAGGTCGTATTTGGAGTCCACCAGCATCGCCTTCAACGGCGCATTTTCATCCCCCTGAGGCGGGGGCAGATGGGTGACGATGGCCTCCAGCGTTTCCACGATGCCCTGCCCCGTTTTGGCGGACACGGCGATGGCACCGGATGCATCGATGCCGATGACATCCTCGATCTGCTCGGCCACGCGGCTGAGGTCAGAGGCGGGCAGGTCGATCTTGTTCAGAACCGGAATCAGCTCGTGATCGGCGTCGATGGCCTGATAGACATTGGCCAGCGTCTGCGCCTCGACGCCCTGCGTGCTGTCCACCACCAGAAGAGAGCCCTCAACCGCACGCATGGAGCGGGAGACCTCGTAGGCAAAATCCACATGGCCCGGCGTGTCGATCAGGTTGAGCACATATTGCTCGCCATTCTGGGCGGTATAATCAATGCGGACGGTGTTGGCCTTGATGGTGATGCCGCGCTCGCGCTCGATATCCATGGAGTCGAGCAACTGCGCCTTCATGTCCCGTTCGGCGACCGTATCCGTCATCTGGATAAGCCGGTCGGCAAGCGTGGATTTACCGTGGTCGATATGCGCCACGATGGAGAAATTGCGGATGTGCGAGAGCGGTGTCATGACGTTGGTATGTAGCGGAATTTGGGGGTGGTCAAGGTGACTTGGTGGCGTATCGTGGCGGGGGTCAGGCCAATGGCGCCACCCGCTGACATGACCGGCGGTACAGGTGTCGCAGATGGGATGTTCCTTGTTGCAGGCGCACAGGATGCCAGACGTGAAGATCCAATCACAGGCGCCGCCAGATCCCTGAAACTGTGCTGCATCGCGTAGTTCAATGCGCAACATCACGAAAAGCGCCGCTATCCCACCCGGTCTGGGGGTGGGATATCGCCAGCAACCCCCTATATTCTAACCAGCAAAGGAGGCGATCATGCTAAACCACACGGCGCTCACCGGCGTTCAGGTAACAGGCAAGGTACAGGGCGTCGGCTTTCGGGCCTGGACGCAGACAGAGGCCAAATCGCGCGGCCTGCGCGGTTGGGTGTGCAACGAAGATGACGGCTCTGTCCGGGCGGTCCTCTCTGGCCCCGAAGACGCCGTTGCCAACATGCTGCGCGCCCTCGAACACGGCCCGGAGGCCGCAAGCGTGGATCAGGTTAAGCCGGAGCCTGCAGAATCCCCTCAACAGACCGGGTTCGAGATCCTGCGCTAGTCCCTGCCCCTATGCATTGCCGGGCGCGCGCCCTAGGCTACGTCATGTCCTAGACAAGGAGGCGCATCATGCAGATATTCGGACTTTACGGCGTCACGGTCGTGATCTTTTTTGCCCTTGATTTCATTGGGCTGCGCTATCTCGTCGGGCCGCTCTTTCAGCGACACATCGGTGACCTGCTGCTGGAAAGCTTTCGGGCCGGACCCGCGCTGGTTTTCTATCTCTTTTACGTCGCCGGGGTGGTCTGGTTCGTGTCGATGCCCGCGCTGCGCGGCGATGGGATTGGATCGGCCTTTGTGCAGGGTGCGATCCTTGGTGCGATTGCCTATGGAACCTACGAGTTCTCCAATTATGCCACGCTCAAGGCCTGGAACTGGCAGATGGTGGCGGTCGATCTGGTGTGGGGCACCGTCCTGACAGCGGTATCGGCGGCGGCGGGCGTGGCAGTGATGCGCGCACTCGGCTGAGGTTTTCTGTGCAGCCATGCCGCATTTCCCGGCTTTTGCCGGGCGCGACCATCTTGTGAATTGAAAAAATCGCTGACCTCGGGCACTAAGGGCTCAGGGCAAGACCGCCGCGCCGGGCAGAAGGGAAAATCCCCGCCACGCGCATTGGCATTTCGGGTGAGTGAGGCAAGCATGAAACATTTGATCGTCATTGCGATGGTACTGCTGGTTGCGGCCTGCGGTCGGGCAGATCGCTTCAAGGGGACAGGCGGGCCAGTGACCCGCGGCATGCCAATGGCGTCAGGCCCAATTGCCAGAGCCTGCATGACCTCAGATCGCAAACGACGCTCCGCAAGGCTATGCGGCTGCATTCAGGCGGTGGCGAACGACACACTCGGCTTTGCCCAGCAACGCCGCGCTGCTGGCTTTTACGGTGACCCGCATGAGGCACAAGAGGTGCGTCAAAGCGATCGCAGCAATGACGAGGCGTTCTGGAAAGCGTATCGCGCCTATGGCGATCGGGCCGAACGCCAGTGCCGCTAAGCGGGCCTTGTAGATTTCTCTGAAAGCGGTCCTAGCGTCACGCCTTAAGCCGGTACCCGCGCCGAAACATCTGCCACGCCAGAAAACCGACCGCCAACGTCGCCGCCAGAACCACCACAAAGCCAAAAGCCGGGTTCGCATCCGACACGCCGATCATGCCGTACCGCACCCCGTCGATCAGGTAAAAGACCGGGTTCACGAGACTGATCTCATATAACCCCCGAGGCAGAGCCTCGACCGAGTAGAACGTGCCCGACAAAAACGCCAGCGGCGTGATGACGAAATTCGTGATCGCGGCCATCTGATCGAACTTATTCGCGAAAATGCCCGCGATCATCCCAAGAGACCCCATAAACGCCGCACCCAGCACGACAAAGGCCAGCGCAATAAGTGGATGCGCCGGGACAATCCCCAGAAACAGGAAAAGACCGATCGCAATGGCCATCGCCACAAAGACGCCCCGACCCACGCCCCCTGCCAGATAGCCAAGAACAAGCTCCAGCGGGGCAAGCGGCGGCATCAGCGTGTCGACGATATTGCCCTGCACCTTGGATATGACGATCGAAGACGATGTATTGGCGAATGAGTTTTGAATGACGGTCATCATCAGGATTCCCGGCGCGATGAAAGTGGTGAAATCCACGCCCATCACCTCGCCCCGGCGTGGCCCGATCGCGATGGAAAAGATCACAAGGAACAGCCCGGCGGTCACCAATGGCGCGCCCAGCGTCTGGGTCCACACCGCCAGAAACCGCTGCATTTCGCGCGTTGCAAGCGTATAAAGCCCCAGCCAGTTCACCCGACCGAAGCGCCGTGCGCCCATTTCCGTCAATTCGTGCATATCATCCCCGACTCTCTTGCGTCTTTGCCTTGTAACTGACTGGCCAGTGATTAAAATAGGACTTCCTGAAATGATCCCGTGCCGCCGACCGCGCGCGGCACGATGAGACGGAAAGGTGGCTCATGTCCTGGAGCGACGAACGCGTTGAACTGCTGAAAAAAATGTGGACCGATGGTCAGTCTGCCAGCCAGATTGCCAAAGAGCTTGGTGGTGTCACCCGGAATGCGGTGATCGGCAAGGTGCACAGACTTGGCCTGTCGAACCGCAACGGCTCTGGCGGCGCGGCGGCCACCGGCACAGACGCCGCGGCCAAGCCGAAGGCGAAGCAAACGGCAAAACCGGCCACGCCCAAACCTGCGCCAAAGCCGGCCAAGGCCGCGCCCGAGGCTGCCCCCGCAGAAGACACCCAACCCGAGGAAGAGCCCCGGCCCACCGCGGCGCAAACCCGCATCCGGGCCATCATCCCCGCCGGTCAGCCCCTCCCGCCTCAGCCTTCTGCAAACGAGATCGATCCCGAGGCGCTCAAAAAGGTGAGCGAGATCGAGAAGAAGGCCAAGAAACTCACGCTGATGGAGTTGACAGAACGGACCTGCAAATGGCCCGTTGGCGACCCGGCAACGCCTGATTTCTGGTTCTGCGGCCTGCCCACCCAATCGGGCAAGCCCTATTGTGAGGCGCATGTCGGCGTCGCGTTTCAACCCATGAGCGCCCGTCGCGACCGCAAGCGCTGACCTTCGGGATCCGGGCGTCAGTCCGGGTCGCGCAGATAGCTTGGGCGCAGCACCATGATCGTTGGCTGCGACGGCAACGTATCCAGTGAAACATTGAGCGAGCTTAGCCCCGTTTCCACCACCGGAAAAACACCGTCCATCCCTGCGAGAAACCGTTGCAGGGTCGGCTCGCCGAACCAGTGCATCGGAATGACGACCGAGGATTTGAGTCGCCGGATCACCGCGATCATATCGGACAGGGCCATCGTGTACCCGCCATCAACCGGCGCCATCACCACATCCACGCGGCCAAGCGCTGCGAATTGCTGCTCTGTCGGCACATGATGCAAATGGCCCAGATGCCCGATGCATAGGCCCGCGGCCTCGAACACGAAAATGGAATTGCCATTCGGCTCTGTCCCGCTGCCATAGGGCGAACGGATATCGGTCGAGACATTGCGAATGACCATGTCGCCCAGATCCAAATAATGCTCGACGCCCGCGCCATGCTCTTCGCCCCAGCCGCGCAACACATGGGCAATGTCCGGATCAGGAAAGGGCGTCCAATGCGTGTCATGGGCGTGGTTCATCGTCACCACGTCGGGGACAAAATCCACATTGCCGACAAAGCCGGTATAATCCGTGACGGCGGATGTCCCACCATGTGTCTGAACCAGAAAAGAGGCATGCGCGACATACTGAAGACGCACCTTGTGCAGGCCTACGGGATCGCGGAACGACGTCTTGTGCACATAGTCCACACCCGGTGTGCCCTTCGCCACGGCGAGACAATGCGACGGTTTACGCGCGGCGTCTTGAGCCGCACTCGCTTGCGATAGGCTCAGAACGGCGGCTACGACAATCAAGAGCAATCTGCGCATTGGTCACCTCCATGATGCATGAATAATAGCACGCAAGCCGTTCAGGTCACGCCTCTTACTCTCCCACTAGCATGGGACTGTCCTCATCACGCGCGC
Source organism: Roseovarius sp. (assembly GCA_965656855.1). GTDB lineage: Bacteria > Pseudomonadota > Alphaproteobacteria > Rhodobacterales > Rhodobacteraceae > Roseovarius. Next base: position 26,428 of record CBFHML010000017.1, on the reverse strand, counting down.
CGGAGATCGGATCCGGCCAGCACCATCACCAAGCTCGAAAACAATCGCACTCCAACGAGGACCAAAGGCAGGGCACAGGGCTTCATCTGGCCGGAAATACCTTGGGGTGAGCGTTGAAATTCAAAGAATTTCAACGTGAGGGGTGAAACCCCTTAATCAAACCAACCAGCGTGGCGCAGCCACTCATCTGGATCGGGTCACCTTAGCCCACATCCGTGCGCCCGCGACGATCAGCGCGCAGCGAGGCGTAAAGTACATGGGTCCGCCACCGCCCAGCGATCTGAAGATAGGATTGCGCCACGCCCTCATATTTGAATCCGCAGCTTTCCAATAGCCGGCGCGAGGGGGCGTTTTCGGGCAGGCAGGCTGCTTCCAGTCGGGACAGATCCAGCCGGCCAAAGGCGTAATGCACCATCGCCTGCAACGCCTCGCGCATATAGCCCTCACGCGCATGGGTCTCACCGATCCAATAACCCAGCGTGCCCGCCTGTGCCGGGCCACGCCGGACATTGTCCAGCGTGATCGCCCCAAGAAGCGCCTCATCGGTCCGCCGAAACAGGAACAGCGGTATCGCCGAGCCTGAGGAAATCGACCGCTGCGCCCAGTAGACGCGATTGGCAAAGCCCTTGCGCGACAGATGATCAGAGGCCCATTGCGGCTCCCACGGGGTCAGAAACCCGGCACTATCCGCTCGTAGGTCTGACCAGTCGCGGTAATCCGTGAGGACGGGCTGACGCAGGGTCAAACGCTCCGTCTCGATCCGGATTTTCCGCCGGGGCAGAAACATCAGGCCGCGCGCCGGGCAAGTAGCTCGCCAAGCTCGGGCGCAGTCTCGACAGGCCCATAAAGCGCCATGGCCGCGGGTGCCTCATGCGCCATGTGCCCTGCAAAATCGCGCAAATCACTCAATGTAACGCCGTCGATATTGGCAATCACCTCATCAAGCGCCGGGACACGGCCCCAGATTTGCAGCATACGCGCCGAGCGTTCGGCCCGGTTCGACGGGCTTTCCAGCCCCATCAGCAACCCGGCCTTCATCTGGGCGCGGGCGCGTTCCAGTTCCGCTGGAGACAGATCTTCTGCTGCGCGTTTCATTTCGTCGATTGTGATATCGGCCAACCCGCGCATCTCATCCGCAGAGGTGCCGGCATAAATCGTCATCATCCCGGTATCCGAATAGGCGCCCGCCTGTGCAAAAATCGTATAACACAGCCCACGGCGCTCGCGGATCTCCTGAAAAAGCCGCGAGGACATCGACCCGCCAAGCGCCGTGGCATAGATCTGCGCGGTGTGAATCTTGGGGCTGGTATAATCCGGGCTCTCAAACGCGAGCGCGAAATGCGCCTGTTCCAGCTGCTTGACCGTGCGGCTTTCGCCGCCTGCGAACCTTGCATTGGTCGCAGGCGCGCTATCGCCGGGCGCCATGTCCCCAAATAGCTGTTCCGCCGCCTTGACCAGCGCGTCGTGATCCACGGCACCCGCCGCAGACAGGATCATCTGACCGGGCTGATACCGCTCTCCGACAAATCGCAGCAGGTCCTCGCGTGAAAAGCCGCGCACGCCCTCAGCCTCACCAAGAATGGCACGGCCAAGCGGGTGATCCGGATAGGCCTTTTCCTGCAACCAGTCGAAAATGATGTCATCGGGTGTGTCCAGCGCCTGCCCGATCTCTTGCAGGATCACACCGCGCTCCACCTCGATCTCGCGATCCTCGAAAATCGGATTGCGCAGGATATCCGCCACGACGTCCAGCGCCAGCGGCACGTCTTCGGCGAGAACGCGGGCATAATAGGCCGTCACCTCGCGGCTGGTATAGGCGTTGATATAGCCGCCCACATCCTCAATCGCCTCAGCGATTTGCAGCGCGCTGCGCGTCTTGGTGCCCTTAAAGGCCATGTGTTCAAGGAAATGCGCCACACCGTTCTGTGCAGCCGCCTCGTGCCGGGCACCGGCCAGAACCCAGACACCGATCGCTGCCGAGTTCATCGAGGGCATGTGTTCGGTCACGATACGGAACCCGTTGGACAGGGTCGTCAATTGCATGGTCACTGCGGGACACGCTCCTTGATCAGGTCTTCGATAGCGCCAAGGTCATTCTCGACGCGGGTCAGGCGCTCATTGCGCTCATAAAGATCCGCCATACGCTCTGGCAAGGGGGGATGCAGGCCGGTGGCGTCGCGGACAGCATCGGGGAATTTCGCAGGATGCGCAGTCGCCAGAGTGATCATCGGCGTTCCGGCCTCACGTGCGTCATTGGCCACCTTCACGCCAACGGCGGAATGCGGACAAAGGAGTTCGCCACTTTGCGCAAGCGTGGATTTGATCGTGGCGGTGGTGTCCTCTTCCGAGGTGCGGCCCGAGGCAAAACTTTCACGCAACGCCTCAATCGCGCCCTGACTGACCGAAAACCCACCCGCCTTAAGCTCATCCATCAGTTGCGCCACGGCAGCGCCATCCTGATCATAGGCGTAATAAAGCGCCCGCTCGAAATTCGAGCTGACCTGAATATCCATCGACGGGCTGATCGTCGGGCTGACCCCGTCGGGGCGGTACTCTCGCGTGCTCAGACAGCGGTGCAGAATGTCGTTCTGGTTCGTGGCCACCACCAGCCGGTCGATCGGCAGGCCCATGCGCCGCGCGATATAGCCTGCGAACACGTCGCCGAAATTGCCGGTGGGCACGGTAAAGCTGACCTTGCGATGCGGCGCGCCAAGCGCCACGGCGGAGGTAAAGAAATACACAACCTGCGCCAATACCCGCGCCCAGTTGATCGAATTGACCCCCGCAAGGCCAACGCCATCGCGAAACTCGAAATCGTTGAACATGTCCTTGACCCGCGCCTGCGCGTCATCGAAATGCCCGGTGATGGCCAGCGCATGCACGTTGGCCTCCACGGGCGTTGTCATCTGGCGGCGCTGCACCTCGCTCACGCGGCCATGCGGGTAGAGGATAAAGACATCCACCGCATCGAGGCCGCGAAACGCCTCTATCGCCGCAGAGCCGGTATCGCCCGAGGTGGCGCCGACGATGCAGACGCGCTTGCCAGAGCGTTTGAGCGAAAACTCGAACATCTGGCCGATAAGCTGCATCGCGAAATCCTTGAACGCGAGCGTCGGGCCATGAAAAAGCTCCAGCAGGAAATGCCCCTGATCAAGCTGCTTGAGCGGCGCGCGGGCGGCATGACCGAAGCCCGCGTAGCTGCGCGCGACGATGCCGCGAAACTCTTCTTCGGTAAACGTGTCACCCAGAAACGGCCACATGATGCGAAATGCGGCCTCTTCGTATGGCACACCTTCGAGGGCGGCTATATCTGCGTGGCTCATCTGCGGGATCGTTTCTGGCAGGTAGAGACCGCCATCACGAGCAAGCCCGGTCAGCATCGCCTCCTCAAAGGTCAGGACAGGTGCGTTGCCACGCGTGGAAATATACTTCATGTACCGGGGCCTTTTGCGGGTTTGCGGCTGCGGAAAAGATAATAGCCGGTCATCACCAGCCAGATGGCGGCGAGGGAAAACCAAGTGACCGCATAATTCAAGTGGTCATTGGGTATATGGGTCGTGTCCACCGGCAAGGGTGAGATTACTGTCTCAGACGGGGTTACCTCACGCGAGGTGAGCAACAGTTCTTCGGTCTTCAGCACATTGGCCATCTGGCCGATATCGCGGGCAAACCACGTATTTTCGTCAACGTCGTTTTCCGGGGTCGACGGGTTGCGGTCGTCCGGCCAGTGCAGATTGCCGATGATCGTCACAGGCTGCTGCGGTGGTGCAGGCAGCGGCGTTTCCAGTTTGATAAAACCCCGATCCACAAGGATACGGCGGCCGTCCTGCGTCACAAAGGGCGAGATCACCAGATAGCCCGCGCCGACACGCTTGCGACTGACCAGCACGCGCAATGCGCCCTCGCCGAATGCCCCCTCAACGCGGACCGGCAGATACTGGTCCTCCGCCGGATCGGGGCCTACGGGCAGAGCCACGGGATCGGCGGCGATGCGGCTTTCGATATTGGCCAGAACGTCCTGTTTCCAGCCAAGGCGCTCCATCTGCCAGAGCCCGAGGTAAATCAATATTGCCGCTCCGGCAAAACCGAACAGCAACGGAATAAGCAAGGCTTTGCGCATGGGACCCCATTTGACGCGAAAATGCGGAAGGTGCCCCTTCCGCATCTTCTTTGTGGTTCAAGTCCCGCTGCAAGACGCAACGGGACGTCCGCGTAGAGTATCCTCAGGCGCCCCAGACGTAGATCGACGCAAAGAGGAAGAGCCAGACCACATCGACGAAGTGCCAGTACCACGACGCGGCCTCAAACCCGATATGGTTCTCGGGGGTGAAGTGCCCCTTGAGCACACGCAGCAGGCAGACAGCGAGGAAGATGGTCCCGATCACCACATGCGCCCCGTGAAAGCCCGTCGCCATAAAGAAGTTGGCGCCATAGATGTTGCCGGAGAAGCCAAAGCCCGCGTGGGTATACTCGTACACCTGAAACACGGTGAAGATCGCACCCAGCGCGATGGCGATGATAAGACCCCATTTCATGTCTTCGCGGTTGTTTTCGTGCACCAGCGCGTGGTGCGCCCATGTCGCCGCAGCACCAGAGCAAAGCAGGATCAGCGTGTTGATCAGCGGCAGGTGCCACGGGTCGAACGTCTCGATACCTGCGGGGGGCCAGACGCCGTCGATACCTGGGCTTTCAGCGCCCATCGGATACATGGCGTGCTTGAAGAAGCTCCAGAACCACGCGGCAAAGAACATGACCTCGGACATGATGAACATGATGAAGCCGTAGCGCAGGCCGATCCGCACCACAGGCGTATGGTCGCCCACCTGGTTTTCCTTGATCGTTTCGGCCCACCAGCCAAACATGACGTAGAGAACGCCGACAAAGCCGATCAGAAATGCCCAAGGCCCATTGCCATGCATGAAAAGCACAGCGCCGAACAGCATGACAAACGCCGCTACTGAGGCCAGTAATGGCCAGACTGAGGGGTTCAGAATGTGGTAGTCGTGATTTTTTTCGTGTGCCATCGTTGGTTTTCCCTCGTCGAGCGCGTTTAGTTCACGGTTTTCCCGGTTTCCCCGTCCGCGTCAAGCGCGGCTTGTTCTTCGGGCAGGTCAATTTCATAAAAGGTATAGCTAAGCGTGATCGTGTGCGTGTATTTCGCATCCCTGTCGGTGACGATCTCGGGGTCGACGAAATAGGTCACCGGCATTTCCACCCGCTCACCAGGCTGCAAAATCTGCTCTTCAAAGCAGAAACAGTCGATCTTGGTGAAAAACCCACCCGCCTCGTAGGGTGTCACGTTGTAACTAGCCGATCCGGCAATGGGCCGGTCCGTAGGGTTGTAGGCCTCGTAAAAGGCCAGACCCGTTTCGCCGATGCGCAGTTCCATTTCGCGCTGAACGGGCTTGAATTCCCATTCAAATCCACGCTCCTGTGAGGCGTCAAAGCGCACCTTGATCGTCTCTTCCAGGATGTCGTCCGAACCCACGCTGGCCACACCCGGCTGACCGCCAAAACCCGTCACACGACAGAACCAGTCATAGAATGGCACAGACGCCCAAGCCAGAGCGCCCATGGTCGTCCCAACGGCCACAAGTTGCAAAACGGTTTTTGTCTTTGGCTCCATTGCCATCAGCCTGCAGTCTCCTCTGTCGGCATTACGAAATCATCATCGGACACCTTTGCGATGGTCAACCCGAAGATCAGCGCCACGAACCCCACCAGAACAAGGCCAAGCCCGAGGTTCCGACTGAAACGGCGTTTATGCACCTCATGTTGTCTGGACAGGGCCATTACCAGATCCCCAGTCCGAGCGACGTCAGCAGAGCCTCTGCCGCAATCGCGCCGAAATGCGCAAAGAGATAAACCAGCGACGCCTTGAAAAAGCGTCGTTCTGTCAGATAGCTGTCGCTCTCGGCCATATCCTCATCGCGGCGCCAGATATCCACTGCGCCCTTGAGAAAGCGCGCGTTAAGATAGATCGCCACAACGAGATAGATCGGACCACCAATGGCCGTGAAGCCGAGGCCGATCGCCAGCGCCGCCAACAGGATGGTGTAGACCAGAATGTGCAGGCGCGTCGACGGGCGGCCATGCGTCACTGTCAGCATCGGCACCTGCGCGTTGTCGTAATCCATCTTGGTGAATAGCGCGAGCGCCCAGAAATGCGGGGGCGTCCACATAAAGATAAGCGCGAACATAAGAACGGATTCTATCGACACGCCGCCCGTGGCAGCGGCCCAGCCGATCATCGGAGGAAAGGCACCCGCAGCACCGCCGATGACGATATTCTGCGGGGTCCAGCGCTTGAGCCACATCGTGTAGATGACAACGTAGAAAAAGATCGTAAAGGCCAGCAAGGCCGCCGCAAACAGATTGGTGGCAAGCGCCAGCATCACCACCGAAAAGGCCGCAAGCGTCATACCAAAGCTGAACGCCGCGTCGCCGGTCACTTTGCCTGCGGGCACGGGGCGGCGTGCGGTCCGCTTCATCAGCGCGTCGATATCGGCATCCCACCACATGTTCAGGGCGCCCGACGCGCCACCGCCCACCGCGATAAAGAGGATCGCCGCAAACCCGACGACAGGATGCACCCCCACCGGCGCGGCAAGCAAGCCGACCAAGGCGGTAAAGACGACCAGCGTCATGACGCGCGGCTTGAGCAGCGCGAAATAGTCACCAAAGCTCGCCTCGTAGGGTTGGGCGGAACTCTGGGCTGTATTGAGGCTTGCGTCTGTCATTTTGATCCTGCTGTGCGTTTGGATGCGCTGCGGGCGCACCCTGCGTAAGGCGAGGCGGGGCGCGGGTATACCACGCCCCGAAAGTATTACTCGGCCGCAGCGACCTGACGGTTGCCGGGGAGGGTCGACGGGTCACCAGCATACTCGTCGATCGCACCTGTGAGCCACTTGTCATACTCTTCCTGGCTCACGACCTTGACCGTGATCGGCATGTAGGCATGGGCCTGACCACACAGTTCTGAACACTGGCCGAAATACACGCCTTCTTTCTCGGCCTCGAACCAGAGCTGCGCAAGCCGGCCCGGAACGGCGTCCTGCTTTACACCGAAGGCTGGAATGGTCCAGCTGTGGATCACATCACCAGCCGTGACCTGCATCACGACGGTTTTGTTCACCGGCACGACGACCGATGTGTCTGTGGCCAGAAGGAACTCGTCCTTGGTATAGCCAGCCTCTTCGAGCTGTGCGACGACCTCGTCGTTCAGGGCGTTGTTGCCGCCTGTCGCGGGCGCGCCGATCATGTAGCTGTCAAACGCGAAATCGTGGTCGGTATATTCATAGCCCCAGTACCACTGGTATCCCGTGACCTTGATGTTGATATCCGCCTCTGGGATTTCCTGTTGCTTGAACAGAACCGGCAGCGAGAACGCCGCGATAAAGACAAGGATCACGATCGGCACGACAGTCCACGCCACCTCGATTGGCGAGTTGTGGGTGAACGACGCCGGAGTCGGATTGGCCTTTCGGTTGTAGCGCAGGATGCAATACGCCAGCAGGGCACAGACAAAGATCGTGATAACCGTGATGATCACAACGAGCATCCCGTCAAGCCACTGAAGATCGCTGGCGAGTTCTGTGGCTGCGGGCTGAAAGCCCATGCCGCCCGGCTGTGGACGGCCGATGATTTCAAGACCGTCCTGCGCCATGGCAGGAAGCGAAGTGGCGGTCGCCATCGCGGCGGCCAGAAAACTGGTGAATTTGCGCATGTTGCACCCTGATCCGTTAAATCGGTTGTATTACCCTGTGAGCACTTCCGCCGCGTACACGACGGAATCCCGTTGTCTCGGAGACGGTAAAAACCATATTCTTCCCGAGCACACAAGCAAAGCCGTTGCGGCAAAACGGCGCTTTCTTGACATAGATCAATATCGACCCACGCCGGTTTGCCGCCACGACAGAAAAGGAAAACCCAATGTCCGAAGCCCCGTTCCGCCCCTTCGACACGCTACTTGACCGCGATGCGGCTCTTGCCCGGCTCAATGCGGCGGTGGCCGGCGCCGATGACGGAGAGCTGTTTCTCGAACGGCGCCGCTCGGAATCGCTGGTTTTCGATGATGGTCGGGTCAAGACGGCGTCCTACGATGCCTCTGAGGGATTCGGCCTGCGCGCGGTGCGCGGCGAGGTGGCGGGATACGCCCACAGCTCTGACATATCAGACGCCTCACTGGCCCGCGCGGTCGAGACAGCGCGGCTGGCCGTCGGCGATGGTGGCGGCACGCTGGCCGGACCGCCCGCGCGCACCAATCGCCATCTTTATACGGACGATGACCCGATTGCCGGTATGGGGTTTCCGGTAAAGCTCGATACGTTGCGTGAGATAGACGCCTTTGCACGCGGGCTGGATCCGCGCGTGGTACAGTTGTCTGCCACCCTCGCCGCCTCGGTACAAGAGGTGGTGATCCTGCGCGCCGATGGCCATGAGGTGACGGATATTCGCCCGATGACACGCCTGAATGTCAGCGTGATCGTCGAAGAGGACGGGCGCCGCGAAACCGGCAGCGCAGGCGGTGGCGGGCGCGTCACACTCGACGGATTGATCGACCCCGCCCACTGGCAGGCGCAGATCCGCGAGGCGCTGCGCATAGCACAGGTCAACCTGCGCGCCGAGGCAGCCCCCGCAGGCGTCATGGACGTGGTGCTTGGTCCCGGCTGGCCCGGCATTCTGCTGCACGAGGCGATCGGACACGGGCTTGAGGGCGATTTCAACCGCAAGGGAAGCTCTGCCTTTGCCGGGCTGATGGGCCAGCGTATCGCAGCAAAGGGCGTGACAGTGCTGGATGATGGCACGATGCCCGACAGGCGCGGCTCCATCACCTTTGATGACGAGGGAACGCCCTCTGGCTGCACGACCCTGATCGAGGACGGCGTGCTGGTCGGCTACATGCAGGACCGCCAGAACGCCCGCCTGATGGGGGTGGAGCCTACGGGCAACGGGCGGCGACAAAGCTATGCGCACGCACCCATGCCGCGCATGACCAACACCTACATGCTGGGCGGCGACACCGCACCAGAGGCCATCGTGGCAGATCTCAAGGATGGGATTTACGCGGTTGGGTTCGGTGGCGGTCAGGTGGATATCACCAACGGCAAGTTCGTGTTCAGCTGCACCGAGGCATACCGCGTGAAAAACGGCAAACTGGGCGCGCCGGTCAAGGGGGCTACACTGATCGGCGATGGCGCAACGGCGTTGCAGCAAATCCGGGGCATCGGCAACGACATGGCGCTGGATCCGGGCATCGGCAATTGCGGCAAACAGGGTCAATGGGTGCCAGTGGGTGTGGGGCTGCCGACTGTCATGATCGGCGGACTGACGGTGGGCGGCTCCAGCACCTGACAAAAAGTACCGCCCGCGGCGATTTTTTTTGATCGGCGCGGGTTTTGGTTTACGCCTCTTTAACCATCAGTGCGCTACCCATGATCCTGCAACATGGCGGAGCGACGATGCCCACAGCTACAGAATCTTCCACTCACCCCCCACTCCCACCCACCACGGAAGAGGATCGGGTGTCGTGGCTTCGCCTGTTGCGATCGCGACGTGTCGGGCCGACGACCTTTCACCGATTACTCACGGAACACGGATCGGCCCGTGCAGCACTCGAGGCGCTGCCCGAGATCGCCCGCGCCGCCGGGGTCCAGTCCTACAGCCCATGCCCGGAGGGCGTGGCACAGGCAGAGATCAAGGCGGCGCGGGCAACGGGCGCGCGCATGATCTGCGCAGGCGCGCCCGAATATCCCACAGCTTTGTACGGGATCTCCGATGCACCACCGATCCTGTGGGCAATGGGCGATCCCAGTCTGATGGCGCGACCCTGCGTGGCGGTCGTGGGCGCGCGCAACGCGTCTTCTCTGGGACTGCGTATGGCACGTGCCCTGGCGGCGGAACTGACAGAGGCCGGGATCGTCGTGGTTTCGGGACTGGCGCGGGGGATCGATACGGCGGCACACCGCGCGGCCCTGTCCAAAGGCACGCTGGCGGTCATGGCCGGTGGCATCGACATAATGTACCCCACCGAAAACGCGGGTTTGGGCGACGAGATCGGCAAACAGGGGCTGCGCGTCTCGGAACAGGCGATGGGGCTTGTCCCGCAAGCTCGGCATTTTCCAGCACGAAACCGGATCATCAGCGGGCTGGCAAGCGCCGTCGTTGTGGTAGAGGCGGCCGCGAAATCCGGGTCTCTCATAACGGCAAGGCTTGCGCTGGAACAAGGGCGCGAGGTGATGGCCGTGCCGGGCCATCCGTTCGATGCGCGCGCCTCAGGCTGCAACATGCTGATCCGCGACGGCGCGGTACTGGTGCGGCGCGCCGAGGACGTGATCGAGCTTTTGCCCGCACCAACGCCACCAGCCACGCCAGAGCCGGATTTGGCGCTGACGCACCGGCCAGAACCGGCCCCCGAAACACGTGGGCTGCGCGAAACAGCTGCCCTGCACAGCCAGATCCTGAACCGGCTCGGCCCCTCGCCCATGGCAGAGGATCAATTGATCCGCGACTTGTCCGCACCGCCCGCAACCGTGACACCCGCGCTCACCGATCTGGAGATGGCAGGCCGGATCCGGCGGCATCCCGGCGGTCTCGTCTCGCTGGAACAATAACAGCCTGTGACGGTGACGCCGACTGCCGCCCGACAACCGCGCCTGAGCCGGGTTGGGATTTTCGCTGCATTGACAATCCCCTCTCAGACCCCACATGTTGCGCCGCCAACCGCACCGCGTTGAGTCGTCAGGAGTTTCTATGCCCGTTGTCGTCGTCGAGTCCCCGGCCAAAGCCAAGACAATCAACAAATATCTCGGCCCCGACTATACAGTTCTGGCGTCCTACGGGCATGTTCGCGACCTGCCCCCCAAGGACGGGTCAGTTGACACAGAGCATGACTTTGAGATGAAATGGGAGATCGGCGCCGACAGCCGCAAGCATGTCAAGGCGATCGCCGACGCGCTTAAGGATGATAACGCGCTCATCCTCGCCACTGACCCCGACCGCGAAGGTGAGGCCATCAGCTGGCATCTCGAAGAGGCGCTGCGCAAGCGCCGCGCGATCAACAAGGACACGCCGGTCCAGCGCGTCGTCTTCAATGCCATCACCAAGGCCGCTGTCACCGAGGCGATGAAAAACCCGCGTGACGTCGATGGCCCGCTGGTCGAGGCATATCTGGCGCGGCGCGCATTGGATTACCTCGTTGGCTTTAACCTGAGTCCCGTCCTGTGGCGCAAGCTGCCCGGCGCCAAGAGTGCAGGACGTGTGCAGTCGGTCTGCCTGCGCGTCATTGTTGAACGCGAGATGGAGATCGAAGCCTTCAACGCCCGCGAATACTGGAGCGTCAAAGCGCTGCTATCGACCCCGCGTGGACAGGAGTTCGAGGCCCGACTTGTGAGCCTGGCGGGCAGCAAGCTCGACCGCTACGATCTTGAAAACCAGACGCAGGCCGAAATGGCCGTGCAGGCAATCGAAAGCCGCGATCTGTCCGTGACCTCGGTCGAGGCGAAACCCGCAAGCCGCAACCCCTCGCCGCCCTTCATGACCTCGACCTTGCAGCAAGAGGCCAGCCGCAAGTTCGGCATGGGCGCGCGGCAATGCATGAGCACCGCACAGCGCCTGTATGAAGCAGGACACATCACTTATATGCGGACCGACGGCATCGACATGGCCCCCGAGGCCGTGTCAGAGGCGCGCAGCGCCATCGGCGACCGGTTCGGCAAGGAATACGTGCCCTCCAGCCCGCGTATCTATAAAAACAAAGCGAAGAACGCGCAGGAAGCGCATGAATGTATCCGCCCCACCGACATGACGAAGGATGCAGCAGCACTCGGCCTGTCGGACGGCGATCAAAAGAAACTTTACGATCTCATCTGGAAACGCACGCTGGCCTGCCAGATGGAAGGTGCGCGGATGGAGCGCACCACAGTCGAGATCGGCGCCGCTGACGGACAGGTCAGTCTGCGTGCAACCGGCCAGGTCGTGCTATTTGACGGGTTCTTGCGTGTCTATGAGGAAGGCCGCGACGATGTCGTGGCGGATGATGATGACAAGCGGCTGCCCCAGATGACCGAGGGCGACAAGACCGCCAAGAAGAACGTCACGCCCGAACAGCATTTCACCCAGCCGCCTCCGCGCTATACCGAAGCGACCTTGGTGAAGCGGATGGAAGAATTGGGCATCGGCCGCCCGTCGACCTATGCCAGCATCGTAACAACGATCCAAGACCGCGAATATGTGCGCAAGGACAAGAACCGGCTGATCCCCGAGGACAAGGGCCGGATCGTGACCGTGTTCCTGCTCAACTTCTTCCGGAAATATGTGGGCTACGAATTTACCGCCAATCTTGAGGACGAGCTGGACGTGATCAGCGCCGGCGAGGCGGACTACAAAGAAGTATTGGCCCGCTTCTGGCGTGATTTCTCTGCCGCCATTGCCGAGACATCGGATCTGCGGATCGCGCAGGTGCTTGATGTGCTCGACGATGCGCTGGCCCCGCAGCTATATCCGCCCAAGGAAGATGGCACCGATCCGCGCGCCTGCCCGCTTTGCGGCGATGGCAGCCTGCATCTCAAGACGTCCCGGTCTGGCGGATTTGTCGGCTGCTCGCGGTACCCTGAGTGCCGATATACCCGGCCCATCGGGGGCGACGCCGCCGAACAGGGGGACCGGATCCTTGGTGAGGATGATGGCGATGAAATTTCGCTGCGGTCGGGCCGGTTCGGCCCCTACGTGCAGCGCGGCGAAGTGACCGAAGAGATCAAGAAGCCGCCACGCGCCAGCCTGCCAAAGGGCTGGAGCACGGATGACATGGATCTCGAAAAAGCGCTGATGCTGCTGAGCCTGCCGCGAGAGGTGGGGCCGCATCCCGAAGATGGCGAGATGATCGAGGCTGGCATCGGGCGCTACGGCCCCTTCGTCAAGCATGGCAAACTATACGCCAACCTCAAGGAGGTCGACGACGTCTTTATCATTGGCATGAACCGCGCAGTTGAAGAGCTCGCTGCAAAGGCCGCCAAGCGGGGCGCCGGACGGGGCGCCGCCGCCAAACCGCTGAAAGAACTGGGCGAGCATCCCGAAAGCGGCGGACCGGTCAACGTGATGGACGGCAAATATGGTCCTTATGTAAAATGGGAAAAGGTCAACGCGACCCTGCCCAAAGGAACCGAGCCGGGTGACGTGACAATGGAAATGGCAGTTGAGCTGATCACCGAAAAGGCCGCGAAATCAGGCAAGGGGCGCAAGACGGCAGCCAAGAAGCCTGCGGCGAAGAAGCCCGCGGCCAAGAAACCTGCCGCGAAAAAGCCCGCTGCGAAAAAACCTGCCGCAAAGAAAGAGGCCTGACCCGTCTCAGTTAGAGGCGAGACGCAGTGCGCAGGCATCTGTGATGAGCTCTGGCCGGGTGTGGCATAGGCCACGGGCCACCTCAAAGGCGGCGAGCACCTTGGGAATGTAATCGCGGGTTTCGGCAAAGGGCGGCACGCCCTCATGCTTTTTGACGGCATTCTCACCGGCATTGTAACCCGCCAGCGCCAAAACAGCATCACCGCGAAACTCCTTGAGCAACCAGTCAAGATAGGCCACGCCGCCTTTTATGTTTTGACTTGGCACAAGACTGTCTGCGACGCCAAAGCGTTCTGCCGTCGCCGGTATGAGCTGCATCAGGCCTTGTGCTCCGGCAGAACTTACAGCGTCGCTGCGCCCGCTGGATTCCACCGCGATCACTGCAAGCACCAGCGCGGGCGAGACATTCGTGCCGATGGTGGCGCGCAAAATGTCCGCGCCGCGTGCTTGCGCGATGGCCTGAAGCGATTGCAACCGGGGTGCTGCGACGTGTGCGCCCCCCGGCCCCGCCCGCAAGCTCTCAAACGCAAGCGCGAGGCGACGTGCACCATCCTCACCCTGCCCTGCCGGGACCTTTGTCCAGAACCATGCATAGGTCAGCTTGGCCGTGGGCGACGCGGGCATGGATTCCCCGCTATCTGTCGCAGGTCCCGTCCGTGTCGGTTCGCGTGGGTCGATCTGAACCAGATCAACGCGCGAGCCGGGCTTTGGCGGCTTGCCCATCTTGAAGGTGAATTCCGGAAAAGGAGGAGGTTCTTCGGCTTGAACATGCGGCGCAGCCAAAAGCACCACGGCAATGGCAATGAAAATCCGTTTATGCATATCGCGGGCCTGCTCTGCCTGTGTTTTATTTTTACCGATTATGCCACCAATCAAAACCTGGCGCCAGCATTGTGGACGATACGTGAACAACGGCTTTCCAAAGGGCCTCGACATCTGACGAAAATGATGAAAATTTAACTTTTTTATACATTATTTTCAATCCCTTAATAAGGATATCAGCGCGTTTACCATATGTTGCGTAAATCGCTTTAATGCCGCCCAATTATTGCCAAATTTGGCTGGCTATATCTGCCCATGTCGCAAGGCTAGGGGCCAGTGAGAGAGACAACCCCCAGCTAAGTCAACGCGGTTATAACCTTGTATGTGATCCTATGGAGGGACCAAATTATGATGAAGTTTATCAAAGAATTCCAGAAGAACGAAGACGGCGCTGTAACTGTTGACTGGGTCGTTCTGACCGCAGCTGTGGTTGGCCTTGGTGTTGCTGGTGTAACAACCGTTCGCGGCGGCGTAGACAGCCTCGCAGGCAGCATCTCGACAGCAGTCACAGACTCCACGGTTGGCCCCGGCGGTGACGGCGGCGGCGTGTAATTGCTTTTCTTTCTGTAGACAATGCTATTGGCCGCAAATCCACGGGGTTTGCGGCCATTGGCGGATGGGTTGGCCGGTTGATCCCGTTAAACGGGCTTCCAGCTTTAGAAATCAAAATGGTCTCAGGCCTGCCTACGCATGAATAACAAAGAGCAGTTTCCCAAAGTTGAGTGCACAATATGCAATATTTATTTTCGAAGTTCCTCAGATCCGAAGATGGTGCCGTCACGGTTGATTGGGTCGTGCTGACCGCTGCAGTCGTCGGCCTTTCTGCAACAGGCGGCACGGCAATCCTGACAGCGACAGAAACGCTTGCAGGCAATACTCAGTCGAAAGTCGCCACACAGGATGTTTCCAACGGTAACTGACTACAGTCAGATAAACGGCATCACTCCCCCTCAGGTCGCCCGTCCTGGAGGCTATCTTTTGCGAAATACGCAATCCGACTTGACGACTTGCTCAAAAGGTCTTCGCGCTTCCATTATTTCGCCATATTCCAAAGGGATAAGGCACTCAGGAACGCGGGAGTTTAACCCCGTGTCCTAAAGAGCAGTAAACCTCGAAAGGACAAGCCATGCGCGTGGTCTTCGGACTTGTACTCATTCTCGGGCTCGGCTTGGCCGGGTTCGCCGTCTACATGGCGAAAACCTATATTCAGAGCTATCAGGCACAGCTTGAAGAAGAGCGTAAAAACCGTGCACCGTCGATTGACGTGGTCGATGTTTATGTGGCCAAGAAAAAGCTTGAATACGGTCAGAGGCTTCTCAAAAAGCATGTTCAAAAAACAGCCTTTCCAAAAGACTCGCTCCCCGACGGCGTCTTCATAACTGAAGAAGACCTGTTCCCCGAAGGTGACGCCAATCCTCGCACCGTGCTGCGCGCAATCGAACCTAAAGAGGCAGTTCTGTCAGTCAAGGTGACGGAACCGGGAGAAGTGGCAGGCATCACGTCTCAACTTAAGCGCGGGATGCGCGCCTTTGCCATCAGGGTCGACGTCTCATCAGGCGTCTCGGGCTTTTTGCGGCCAGGTGACCGGGTCGATGTCTACTGGACAGGGCAAGTTGCCTTCAATGATGCCAACCGCCGTGGCGGAAGGGGCGACGTTACCAAACTGATCGAAACCGGTATCCGCCTTATCGCAGTCGATCAGGTGGCCAATGACGACCAGACCGAGGCGATGATAGCGCGCACCGTGACCGTCTCTGTGCGACCGCACCAAGTGGCGGCACTGGCACAAGCCCAATCAACCGGGCGGCTTTCGCTGTCACTGGTGGGCGCCGATGACGACTATGTCGCCGAAGCTATCGAGGTCGACCAACGATCCCTTTTGGGCATCGCAGCCGTCGAAGCCCCTCAGAAAGCGCCGAAGAAAAAGGTATGCACAATCAAGACGCGCCGTGGCGGCGAGGTGATCTCAACACCTATCCCCTGCACAAACTAAACCGCGACGCCTCTTACAATCTAACACGCCAAATGAAACGAGGCGCCTCCAGCCTGGAGGCGCCCCGTTTCATTCCGGCAACTGTTTTGTCAAATTCGACATAAAGTCGCAATAAAAACCATTGATTCTTGAAAATATTCAAAAATTACCGCAAGCTCGGGCAAAATCGGGCAATAGACCCGTTGAATGAGGCGTGATCGGAAAGGCAGGTCACATGAAAAAGTTGAGTGCGTTAAGAGCTGCCCTACTTGGGGCAGCCGTCATGTTTGGCCCTATGGCTGAGCAAGCAATTGCAGAGAACATTCAGGTTGTCCGCAAGGGCGCAAGTCGGGATTTGAGCATTCCGATGAACCGGGCCGTTGTGATTGAAAGCGATGTGTCCTTCGCAGAACTTAGCATCGCAAATCCGGCAATCGCCGATTTCTCCACACTGTCAGATCGGACCGTCTATGTGCTGGGCAAGGCGCCCGGCCGCACGACCCTGACGCTGTTGGATGCGGCAGGGCGGCTGATTACGAACGTCGAAGTGCATGTCAGCCCCGACATATCGGAATTCAAGGAACGCCTGCAACAGATCCTCCCCGGCGAAAAGATCGAAGTTCGGTCTGCGAATGACGGTATTGTCATGTCCGGCACGGTCACCAGCGCGTCCAAGATGGACCGCGCACTGGAACTGGCGCAACGCTATGCACCCGAGCGGGTGTCGAATCTGATGTCCGTCTCGGGCAAGCAGCAGGTCATGTTGAAAGTGCGCTTTGCGGAAATGCAACGCAACGTGTCCAAGGCACTTGGTGCGTCGGTGGGCATCGACGGGCGATCGAATAATTCGGTTGGGGCCATCGGCGGCACCAACACCACAAATACACAAAACAATGTCCTGGGTCTTTTGGGCGGTGCAATCCCCAACATCCAAAGCAATACCGGCGCGCTTGCCATTGGTTTCGATATCGGGTCAACCGAGGTTGGCATTCTGCTGGAAGCGCTAGAAACCAAAGGCATGGTGCGCACATTAGCGGAACCGAACCTCACAACCCTTTCGGGTCAAGAGGCCAAATTCCTCGCAGGGGGTGAATATCCAATCCCGGTGGCACAGGACAACGGTACCACCTCGGTCGAGTTCAAACCTTTTGGCGTAGAGCTTAATTTTGTGCCGCGTGTTTTGGATGACGAGGCGATCAATCTAGAAATGGCCGCGGCGGTTTCGTCTGTGGATTCTGCAAACGGGATTACCACGAATGGATTTACCGTCGATGCCTTCCGGCGTCGTGACACATCGACCACGGTTGTCTTGCGCGACGGCCAAAGCTTTGCAATCGCGGGCCTTTTGCAGGACGACTTTCGGGATAGCGCGGGTCAGGTCCCTTGGATTGGCGACGTGCCGATCCTCGGCACGCTGTTTCGCAGCGCGAATTATGAACGCGCACAAACCGAGCTGGTCATAATTGTTACGGCGCATCTTGTGACGCCGACCAATGGCGACGCTTATGTTCTACCCACTGATCGGGTAAAGCCGCCGTCCGAAAGGGACCTCTTCCTCAACGGGCGTTTGGCTTCGGATGCAGAGTCATCGGGCGGAGCAGGCGAGGTTGCGAAGCAGGACTTCAACGGGTCTTATGGCTACGTGATGGATTGAGAAAAGGCAGGCGCACATGAAATACCTTCTTGCAGCCGCATCCGTACTGGCTTTGGGCGCCTGTTCACAACAAGGGCAGGTGTATCGCTCTTATTTCAACGAGGCGGGCTCGAGTGCCGACGGCGGCACCTTCGGCAACGCCACAATGCACAACAAACTCGTGATGACGGGCGAGCGGGCCTATGTCTATGATCTGGCCAACCGGTTCTCGAATGAGGTGCTCAGCACCGTCAATTTCGCCTTCGACTCCGCTGAGCTGGACGCAGGAGCGCGCGATACCCTGGGAGAGCAGGCGATTTGGATCAAGCAGTTTCCAGAGGTGCGTTTCCGCGTCTACGGCCACGCGGATCTTGTCGGCTCGACGTCCTATAACCGCCATCTGGGGCAGAGACGTGCAAACGCGGTCGTCAACTATCTCGTCAGCCACGGCATCAGCCGTTCACGCCTTGAGGCGGTCGTCTCCTTTGGTGAAACCCAGCCGCTAATTGTCAGTCAGGGCCGCGAAAGACGCAACCGCCGCACCGTCACCGAGGTAACGGGTTTTGTGGAATCGCATCCAATCGTGATGGACGGCAAATACGCCGAAGTCGTCTACCGCGAGTATCTTACAAGCGCGGAAGCAACCTCGACCATCCAGATGGTACAGGGTGGCAGCGAGCTGACAGGCGGAGGCGAGTAACACAGAGTTCTCCCTGTCCGGTTCAGTCCGGGCAACCTGAAAACCCGCTCGGGACAGATTTCCCGGCGGGTTTTTTTTTGTCTTCGAATAACGCATAATTACGATCTTTTGGCCCAAATGTTGCCCAGATCTTCGGTCAATTTCTGACCATAGCAAAAGGACCCCGCAGTGCAATTCCGTGGTCTGGATGCAAAAGAAGAATGGTTTCGGCGCACAACTTGCCGCAACAAACCCACGGGGCCAACAAAAGATGAGCAGTGCACAGCAACAACCAGAATCCAGCCCGATCACGGCCTGCACGATCAGTCGCGATGTGCAGGATTTCGACCTTCTGATCGAGGATATGGAAAGCGCGCTCGGCGAGAACTGGGGAGATCTCGGGTTTTCAGAGGCGCTGGCCTTTTTCAACCAGCCAGAGTCGGAAAGCCTCGAATTCGTTGCGCTTGCCATCGACGAAGCCGACGAAGATGAAATCGCCCTGCTGGGCGAGATCATCACCTTGGCCAAAGCGCGTGGGATCGGGGTAATCCTCATCGCAGAGGATGTCAGCCCCGCCGCCCTGCACCAGCTCTTGCGACAGGGCGCGGACGAATTCGTCCCCTATCCGCTACCCGAGAATGAACTGCAATCCGCAATTGATCGCCTGCGCCGCCCCGAAGAGCCGCCGCAACAGGCCGCAAGCCACGTGGCCATGCCTAGCAAAACAAAAGGCGATGGTGTGCTGCTGGCCGTGCAAGGTATCGCGGGCGGAACTGGCGCCACGACCCTTGCGGTCAACCTCGGTTGGGAATTGGCCACCGTCGACAAGACGGAGGCACCAAGTGTGTGTCTGCTCGACCTCGGGCTTCAGACCGGGTCCGTGGCCACGTATCTGGACCTGCCGCGGCGCGATGTCGTCTACGAGATGTGGGCCGATACGGAATCCATGGACGAAGAGGTATTCAAACAGGCGCTTGTCAGCTTCGAAGACAAGATGTGGGTGCTGACCGCCCCGGCGGATATCCTGCCGCTCGACATGATTTCCCCAGAAGATGTGCAACGGGTGCTCGATCTGGCACGCGCGCGGTTTGATTATGTGATCGTAGACATGCCCGGCTCGCTGGTTCTGTGGAGTGAGACAGTGCTGAACGCCGCACAGATCTATTTCTGCACTCTGGAGCTGGATATGCGTTCTGCGCAGAACGCGCTGCGGCTCAAAAGGGCGCTCAAATCCGAGGAACTGCCGGTCGAACGCCTTCGCTTTTGTCTCAACCGGGCGCCAAAGTTCACCGATCTGAACGGCAAAAGCCGCGTCAAACGGATGTCTGAAAGCCTTGAAATCGGGATCGAAGTGCAATTGCCCGATGGCGGCAGGCCGGTCATGCAGGCCGGCGATCATGGGCAGCCGCTGGCGCTGACCGTCGCCAAGAACCCTCTGCGCAAGGAAATCGCCAAGCTCGCCCGAAGCCTGCATGAGCTTGGCAAAAGCGATGCCGACCGGGCCGCATAAGGGATAAAAGAAATGTTTTCGCGTTACAAAAAGCCCGGAGAGACCGGCAAGCCGACCAAATCAGGCAACAAGCCAAACCTGAAGCCGGTGGATGACAGCCCCAAGGCCGCCAGCGTCGATGCCGCGGCCTCTATGTCGCTGCGTCGTCCGTCCCAGGCATCCGCCGCACAGGTGGCGCCTCAGGACAAGGAACTCAAGCGCCGCGAACGGCTGTCTGAAATCAAGATAGAACTGCACAAGTCGTTGCTCGACAACCTCAACCTCAGCGCTCTTGAGGGCGCCACAGAGGCAGACCTGCGCGGCGAGATCTCGTCGATCGCGAGTGAGGCTCTGGAAGAGCGCAACATCGTGCTCAACCGCGAGGACAGACTCACGCTCTCGCAGGAGCTTTATGACGAAGTGCGTGGCCTCGGCCCGTTGGAGCCGCTGCTCAAGGACGATACGATCAACGATATTCTCGTGAACGGACCAAAGCAGGTCTTCGTCGAACGCTCTGGCAAGCTCGAACTCACCGACACGGCCTTCAAGGACGAAAAGCACCTCCTGCGTATCATCGACAAGATCGTGAGCGCGGTGGGCCGCCGGGTGGATGAATCGAACCCCTATGTCGACGCCCGTCTTCAGGATGGCTCGCGTTTCAACGCCATGGTCGGGCCTATCGCCGTCGATGGCAGCCTCGTATCCATTCGTAAGTTCAAGAAAGATAAGCTGGGTATTGACGACCTGGTGCGCTTTGGCGCCTTCTCCGAGGAAATGGCCGCCTATCTACAGGCCGCTGTCGCCTGTCGTCTGAACGTCATCGTGTCGGGCGGTACCGGCTCGGGCAAGACGACGACACTCAACGCGCTTTCCAGCTTTATCGACAATGCCGAGCGCATTCTGACCATCGAGGACACCGCGGAACTTCAGCTTCAGCAGATCCATGTGGGCCGGATGGAAAGCCGCCCGCCCAACGTCGAAGGCAAGGGCGAGGTCAGCCCGCGCGATTGCCTCAAGAACGCTCTGCGGATGCGCCCCGACCGCATCATCGTCGGCGAGACACGCGGCGAAGAAGTGATCGACATGCTACAAGCCATGAACACTGGCCATGACGGCTCGATGACCACGATCCACGCCAACAACCCGCGCGACGGCATCAGCCGACTGGAAAACATGGTGGCGATGGCCGGTCTTGAAATGCCACTCAAAGCCGTTCGCAGCCAGATCGCCTCTGCTGTGAACCTCTTGGTGCAGGCCAGCCGCCTGCAGGACGGTTCTCGCAGAATGACCTCTATCACCGAGATCACCGGCATGGAGGGCGACGTGATTTCCATGCAGGAGATCTTCCGCTTTCAGCGCGTCGGTCTGACACCCGAAAACAAGATTATCGGCCATTTCACCGGCACCGGTGTGCGGTCCAACTTTTCAGAAAGGTTCCGGCTTTGGGGCTACGACCTCCCGTCCAGCATCTACGAACCCATAGCCGCGGAGTAATGTGACATGACCATCAGTGCAGAACCGATTATCTACGGCCTGATTTTCTTTGGCGTGCTCGTGCTCGTCGAGGGCATCTACCTTACCGTCTTTGGACGCTCCATCAGCCTCAACAACCGGGTGAACCGCCGGCTCGAGATGCTCGACAAGGGCGGCAACCGCGAAGAGGTCATGGAAAAGTTGCGCAAGGAGATGGAACAGCATCTCAAGGCGCGCAGGGTCCCGCTTTACTCTATCCTGTCCACCAAGGCACAAAAGGCGGCAATCGCCTTTTCGCCCAAACAGCTCATTATGCTAATGGCGGGTCTCAGCGTTCTGGCCTTTTTCGGCCTGACCATAGGCACGGCCACATCCGTTCCGGTGCGCAGCGCCGTCTCTGTCGCGATGGGCATCGGCGGCGTCTTTACCTGGATCACGATGAAAGCCAACAAGCGGATGGCCCTGCTGGAAGAACAGCTGCCCGACGCGATCGAACTCATGGTGCGCAGCCTGCGGGTGGGCCATCCTTTCAGTTCGGCGATTGGCATCGTCGCAAGTGAAGTGGCCGATCCACTGGCTACGGAATTTGGCGTTATCGCGGACGAGGCCGCCTATGGCCGTGACATGGGAGAAGCGTTGAAAGACATGGCGGAACGGCTGGAAATGCAGGATTTGCGCTTTCTTGCTGTCGCGGTCACGATCCAGCAACAGTCGGGTGGTAACCTGGCCGAGATCCTTGATGGTCTGGCCAAGGTGATCCGCGCGCGCTTTCGCCTGTTCCGCCGGGTCAAGGCCATCACCGCCGAGGCGAAATGGTCTGGCAATTTTCTCTCCGGCTTTCCCGTTATGGCCTTTATCGCAATCCAGCTAATGAAGCCAGATTACTACGACGAGGCTATGGCGCATCCTTATTTCATCCCGGCGTGTATTGCTGTGGGCGGTTTTTTGGTCACCAACCTCGTGGTCATGCGCACACTTGTGAACATCAAAGTTTAAAGGACCATTGCGATGGATCTCCTAGACACCCTCATGCAGACCGTCACGGATACGCTTGGCCCGTTCGGGCCGATCATCATCGTTGGGACACTGGGCGTAGTTCTGGTCCTACTGACCATCCCAATCATGATCCGGGACAGCCAGGACCCACTTGAAAAACTGAAAAAGAATACCCGCGCGGGCGCTGCCGAAAAGGTGCCGGCAAAGCGCCTGCGCTCTGGCCGGCGCAACGAAAAACTGGATAAATACGCCACGTTTCTTGAGCCGCAGGACGAAAAACAGCTCAGCCAGATCCGCCTGACCCTGATGCAGGCCGGATACCGTGACCGTGACGCGGTGCGATACTATCATTTCGCGCAGTTCGCACTTGGGATCGGCTTTTTGATCGCGGGCGTCATCTATTTCGTGCTCTTTGTCGCCAGCAACGAAGAGACCACCACACAGCAGACGATATTGTATATCCTCGGCCCCGGCGGCATAGGCTACATTCTACCCAAATACTGGGTGACCAAGCGCCTGCAAAGCCGAAAGGAAGAGATTACCGACGGGTTTCCCGACAGCCTCGACATGATGCTGACCTGCGTCGAGGCGGGACAATCGCTGGATCAATCGATCATCCGCGTCGCCAACGAGATACACGCCTCTTACCCTGCCCTTGCCGAAGAATACGAGATCGTAGCCCACCAGATCAAGGCTGGCCGCGACAAGCCGGCAGTACTTGGCGAGATGTCCGAGCGCTGTGGCGTCCAGGATATCTCAAGCTTTGTGACGGTTCTGGTGCAGTCACAGTCATTCGGCACCTCGATCGCCGACGCCTTGCGGGTCTATGCTGGCGAGATGCGTGACAAACGTGTCATGCGCGCTGAGGAAAAGGCGAACAAATTGCCGACAAAGATGACATTGGCGACAATGATGCTTACAGTTCCGCCATTGCTTATACTTCTGGTCGGACCTTCGATTCTCGGCATCATGGAACTCTTTACCATGGCTGGCCAGTAAAACGAATAAAGGGCAAAATGGCACGAGCAGGTGTCTGGCTTTTAGTGACTTCATGCGCGCTGACCGCAGCCTGCGGCCAGGGTTTTGCGCCGTACACCGACAGCCCATTCGCACCGGGGGTCGCCCGCAACGAACAGGCTGTTGACGGACTTTTAGTTGGCAACCGCCTGCTGGACGCGCGTGAATTCGAATTGGCCATTGATGCCTTTTCGCGCGCCGCACTGGTTCACGGAATGACCGCCGATGTGCTGGCAGGACTTGGCGCCGCCAACCTTGGGCTGGGGCGCCTGCACACCGCTGAAAGGCTGTTGCGCGACGCGGTTGATAAGGATGAAACCTCGCCCGAAATCTGGAACAATCTTGGTGTCGTCCTCTTGGAACGGGGCGATTTCGGAGAGGCAGAACTGGTATTCAAAAAGGCCTACGCCCTCGACAATGGCCAAAGTAACTCAATTCGTGACAATCTGCGGTTAGTTCTCGCAAAATCCGAAAATTCGGATTATGATATTCGCCAAGAGCAAGACTACAAACTGATACGACGCGGTAGCAGCGACTACATTATTCGCACGATATCAGAGTGAGGCGACGGCAGTAAAAGGACGCAAAAATGCGCCATCCCATATTTGTTGGCATATGTGCAGCTGGCGCATTTGCGCTTGCAGGTTGTGATAATCAGGGTTCGGCGCAGGTCGATCGCACCCTGTCAGACATCAATGTGGTGGATGAAAGCAACCTCAATGACGTGATGCTGAACGTCGCCGATCCAAACGAGGCCGTAGCGTATTTTCAACGCACGCTGGGGGAACAACCCGACCGCATCGACGTGCAACGCGGGCTTGCACAGTCACTGATCCGGGCAAAACGCCACACCGAGGCCGTCTCTGCGTGGAAGCGTGTCACCAGCCACAAAAGCGCGACCAACGACGACCACGTCGATTTTGCCGATGCCCTGATCCGCAACTCCGAGTGGGAGCGTGCAGACGAGGTGCTTGACGCCATCCCCCCCACTTTCGAAACATTCAAGCGCTACCGGCTCGAGGCGATGATCGCCGACAGCAACAAGGAATGGAAGAAGGCCGACAGCTTCTATGAGACGGCGATCGGCATGACCACGCGCCCCGCCAGCGTGATGAACAACTGGGGATATTCCAAGCTGACACGCGGCGATTATGGCGCGGCAGAGCGTCTGTTTACCGATGCGATCCGACAGGACGAAAAGCTGTTCACAGCGAAAAACAACCTGATCCTCGCACGCGGTGCGCAAAAGAAATATTCCCTGCCCGTCATCCCGATCAGCCAGACAGAGCGCGCTCAGCTTCTCTATACTCTGGGCCTGTCGGCGGTAAAGCAGGGTGACACCAATATCGGCAAGGGCCTCTTGCGAGATGCGATAGACACGCATCCACAGCATTTCGAGGCTGCCGTGCGCTCCCTTCGCGCTCTTGAGAATAACGTAGAGTAAGCTGCGAAAGGCGTTTTTTTATGTCTCTGGACATTACGAGTTTGTCGGCAACCTGGTTTTTGCCGTTTGTGACACCGATCTGTCTCTGGGTGATCTGGAGCGATATGAAATCCATGCGCATCCCCAATCCTGCGGTGCTCTCGCTGACGGGGATCTTTGCGGTCGTGGGGCTCTTTGTGCTGCCGATCTGGCCGGATTATGCTGTGCGGCTGCTGGCACTTGTGCTGGTATTGATCGTGGGATTCTTCGCAAATTTCGCAGGTCTGATGGGCGCCGGAGACAGTAAATTCATCGCCGCCGCGGCACCCTTTGTGGCCCCTGCGGACTGGCGCGTGATCCTGTTCATCCTGATGGCCAATCTCGTGGCAGGCTACGCGACCCACCGATTGGCAAAGCACACGGCCCTGCGCGGCCTCGCACCCGAATGGACCAGCTGGGATCAGCATCGCAAGTTTCCGATGGGTTTTGCCCTTGGTGCGACGCTGATGATGTATCTCATCATCGGGATCGTCTGGGGCCGCTGAGAAGGCTCTGTTGCCCTCTCCCTGCCCGCACCACTCCTTACTTTCTGCACGTTCATCGGCGATCCTGCGCCAAAGCGGCCTGATGGGTCGCAGGCAAGTTTAGCAATGGGGCCATCAACCAATGAACATGCAAGCCAGCACCGGAGTGCAGCCACCACCGCCGCCCAGTGGCCTGAAGGACATGCAACTTCCGGTGGTTATGATGCGCGATATCGTGCTCAAGACCATGTTCCGCAAGAATATCGATCTGGTCAGCGAACTCGCCGACGCGGTCTGCCTGCCTCGCACCGTCACGCAGGAAATCGTTGATATCGCCCGCAGTCAAAAGCTGGTTGAGGCGACAGGCACATCCTCGGCGCATGGCAGCGGCGAAATGGGATATCAGCTGACCGACGGGGGCAAGACACGCGCGATGGATGCCTTGGCACAGTCGGAATATTTCGGCTCCATGCCCGTGCCACTCGCCGTCTACCGCGAGCAGATCAAGCGCCAGTCGATACGCGACATCCAGATCACCCGCACCGAATTGACGAACGCGATGGGGCATCTCGTCTTGCCTCCCTCGTTGATCGACCATCTGGGACCGGCGGTGTCATCCGGCCGCTCGATCCTTATGTATGGACCGCCGGGCAACGGAAAATCCTCTATCTCGAATGGTATACGCGATGCGATGGGTGACAAGATCTACGTCCCCCGCGCGATCGAATACGCCGGTCAGGTGATTACAGTCTACGATCCGATCGTGCATTCCAAGGCCGAGGTAGAGGTGGATGACCCCAATTCCCTGCGCCGCAAACGCACCTTTGACACGCGCTATGTGCGCTGCGAACGGCCCACCGTGATCACCGGGGGTGAACTGTCGCTGAGCATGCTCGATCTGGTCTACAACCCGACAGCGCGGACCTATCAGGCACCGTTGCAGTTGAAATCGACGGGCGGTATCTTCATCGTCGACGACCTTGGCCGTCAGGCAGAGCCGCCACAAAGCCTTGTGAACCGCTGGATTGTCCCGCTTGAGGAATCCAAAGATATCCTCGCGCT
>CBFHML010000016.1:0-1316 GCA_965656855.1 Roseovarius sp. | reverse complement strand
GCAAAAGCTGCTCAAGCAACGGTTCACCAAGGTGGCCAACGTCAAACCGCCTGCGTCGCGCGCGGACAGTTCCGAGAAATTCGTGGTCGCCACAGGCTTTCGCCGCGGCGATTGATTACCCTTCGGCCCGTGCGCTGGACAGCGACTTTTCTGCCATATGCCTAAAGCGCTGATGCGCGGATAGGTTTGGTGTTGACTGTGTTCGCAGCCGCTGGATGGTGGACTGCGCAGCGTTCTGCTGGCGCAGTAGTTCGAACATTCTGGCGTGCCGCGCAAGATCGCGCGAAGTGATATCACTCATGATCCGGTCCCCTGACGCAGCGGTTATCAAAATAAGGTCGAAGTGACACAGCTTTGCGGCAGGAATTTTACGCAGACCGCGCGATTTCAGGGCATTTGCCGTAAATGAGGCACATGACATGCCGCACAGGGCCCGGAGCGTCCTTACGCTTCGAGCCCTTTATCGCCATCTGACAGTCTCCAAGCGCACTCTCAGTGAGAGATCATCCAAGGCCGCGCTGTTGGAAAACTTTTGGAGCCATCGGAGCGGTGCAGGGTCCGGCTTGGCATCTTTTTTGAACTCGACGAACAGCACGAACATCCCGGACCATGTGAGCGGGTGGATTTCGGCGCGTGGCTCGCGCGTTCGTTCGTGGCGATGGCGGTGCGTGTCGTGCCATCCATATTGGCAAAGGCAGGCGCGCGCAGCAGGATGCGGGGCGCGGTGGCCGCACAGGACGGGCAGGCACAGGGCTGATCGAAATCGGCCATGGCCGCAAAGCGGGTAAAGGGGCCGCAATCTGCGCAGTTGTAATCATAATAGGGCATTTCGTGTCTCCGCCTTGGTGGTGACGGACGGGCCGCAACCGGCCCGCCCCTGAGGATATTTACAGATCCGGCGCCAGCGGAATGTCGACAGACCCGTCCAGATGGACGGTCGGCCCGTCAGAGCCGGGCATGATGTCGAACTCGAATATCTCATTCGGCAGCCACAGCGTCGCGCAGGCGTTGGGAATGTCCACCACCCCCGAGATGTGCCCCTGAACGGGGGCGGTGCCCAAGATCGCGTAGGCCTGTGCGCCGGTATAGCCGAATTTCTTGAGATACTCGATCGCGTTCAGACACGCCTGACGATAGGCGACATGCACATCCAGATAATGCTGATGGCCGCTTTCATCGACGGAAATGCCCTCGAAGATGAGGTAATCATCGTATTTCGGCGTGATCGGCGAGGGTTTGAAAATCGGGTTCTTGATCCCGTATTTTTCCATCCCGCCTTTGACCAGTTCGACCTGAATATGCAGCCAGCCGGCCAT
>CBFHML010000015.1:0-18693 GCA_965656855.1 Roseovarius sp. | reverse complement strand
CGTCAGCGCAAGCCAGACCGGACCAGGCGTGAGGAACAGCACCGCCATGGCCCCGGCGTAAAGCCAAAGGTCGAGGACCGACAATGTCACGGCGCCATGCTCTCGCTCACCGCGCTTAGGCCGTCGGTTTCTGTCACTTCGACGTATTGCGCGCGGTCGCCCAGTTCCGCGAATAACTCAGGCCCGGTGCCGGTCATCCACGCCTGTGCGCCAAGTGCGCAGACCTCGTCATAAAGCGCCGCGCGGCGGGACGCGTCGAGATGCGCCGCGACCTCGTCCAGCAAAAGGATTGGTGGCGCGCCGAAATCCAAGGCAAGCGCGCGGGCATTGGCAAGGATCAGCGAAATCAAAAGCGCCTTTTGTTCGCCAGTCGAACAATCCGCAGCGGGCACGCCCTTTGCGGCATAGACCCCGTACAAATCGGCGCGGTGCGGGCCGACAAGCGTGCGTCCTGCGGCGATGTCGCGGAACCGGCTTTCGTGCAGTGAGTCGCGAAAATCGGTTTCCGTCTCCGGCATTGCACCCTCTGTCTGGGTAAGCTCAAGTTCAGCCGTGGGAAAGGCGGTTTCGGCCTCGGCCTGCGCCGCGCGGATCTGATCAAGCGCCATCAAGCGGTTGCGATGCACGGCGCATCCCGCCTGTGCCATCTGCCGTTCCAGCGCGACATACCAATGCCCGTCACGCACCTGATCCTTGAGCAGGCGATTACGTTCGCGCATGGCTTTCTCATAGGCTAGCGCTGCGTCGGCGTGATCGGGCACGAAACTGAGCGTCATGCGATCGAGAAAGCGGCGACGCCCCTCGGCCCCCTCGATCCAGAGCCGATCCATCGACGGAATAAGCCACAAAACACGCGCGACACGGGCCAGCGCGGTCTGGCTGGCGGGCTTACTGTCGATCCGGGTCTGGCGCGGCTGGCCATCTTCGGACCATGTCTCAACTTCGTGGATCTGATGAAGCGAATGCAGATTTGCAGTGAGTTTCCACCCAAGCGCCTGTGGACGGCGCGCCATATCGGCGGCGGCACTGCGGCGCAGTCCGCGGCCCGGCGAAAAGAGCGAGACTGCCTCGATGAGGTTGGTTTTGCCCGCGCCGTTTGGCCCATAAAGCGCGACGGGCCGGTCATCGAGCGCCAGTTTTGCGCCCAAATGCGAGCGGAAATGCGAAACGGTCAGGTGTGAGAGATAAAGGCCTGTCATGGGCGACGGTCCGTTTTCTTTGTAGAAAACGGCACGGAAAATTCGAATTTTCCGTGCCCCTGTGGCTGTTGATGTGCGGATCTGCCGCCGTTTTCTTGCAAGAAAACGAAACGGAATTTTTGAAAATTCCGGTGTCGCGTCACACTCGCATCGGCATCACGACATAAACGGCGGAAGTATCGTTACCTTCGCGCATAAGGGTCGGGTCGCCGGACGAGTTGAACAGGAACACCGCGTTTTCGCGATCCACTTGGCTCGCGATTTCCAACAGGTATTTCGCGTTGAACCCGATCTCCAGCCGCTCATCACCATAGGCAACTGCAAGCTCTTCATCGGCCGCGCCGCTATCGGGCGCATTGACCGACAGGATCAGACGGTCCTCGTCCAGCTGCAGCTTTACCGCGCGAGAGCGTTCAGAACTCACCGTGGCAACACGGTCGACCGCCTGAGCGAATTCGGCCGCGTCGACCTCCAGCTTGCGTGTGTTTCCTTGCGGAATGACGCGTGTGTAGTCGGGGAATGTTCCGTCGATTACCTTGGATGTCAGCGTGATATCGGGGGTGGCAAACCGCACCTTGGTTTCCGAAACGGAGACCGCAATGATCATGTCGTCATCGTCGAGCAGCTTTCGCAACTCACCGACCGTCTTGCGCGGCACGATCACACCCGGCAATGTATCAGCGCCCTCGGGCAGGTCCGCGTCGATCCGGGCGAGCCTGTGACCGTCAGTGGCGACACAGCGCAGCACCTTACCGCCCTCTGCGTCGGCGACATGCATGTAGACTCCGTTCAGATAATAGCGGGTCTCTTCTGTCGAGATGGCAAATTTGGATTTGTCGAACAACCGACGCAGAACCGGGGCCTTGGCAGAAAAATTGCAGTCGTATTCCGACGACGCCATCACCGGGAAATCTTCTCTGGGCAGCGTGGCGAGTGAGAAATTCGAGCGCCCCGCCTGCACCGTAAGGCGACCGGCAGCACCGTCATCCGTCAGCGTAACCAGCGACCCATCAGGCAGCTTGCGCACGATTTCGTGCAGCGTCACCGCAGACACCGTTGTCGCTCCCGCTCGCTCAACCTGAGCCGGCGCACGGTCCACAACCTCGATGTCCAGATCGGTGGCACGGAAGTGCGCTGCGTCGCCCTCGGCCTCGATCAGCACGTTGGCAAGGATAGGAATGGTGTTGCGCCGTTCGACCACGGACTGTGCCTGAGACACCGCCTTGAGAAGGGTGCCGCGTTCGATGCTGAGCTTCATGGTCTGACCCCTAAAAACACGTGCCAGACTGGCACCGGGATACGCACGTTAGCAAACTCCTGCGGAGGCTCAAGCCCTTTTCGGTACGCAGGTTCCGCGTGTTGCTCCGAAAGCCCGTCGCGCGTACTCAGCCTTCGAGAGTGCGGCGCAGAATTTCGAGGTCTTCAGCCATCTGAGCGTCCTGATTGCGGAGCTCTTCGATCCGGCGCACCCCGTGCATCACGGTGGTATGGTCGCGCCCACCAAAGCGACGGCCGATCTCTGGCAAAGAGCGAGACGTCATCTGCTTGCACAGATACATGGCGACCTGACGCGGACGCGCAAAATTGCGCACCCTCTTTGGACCTATCATGTCGCTCAAACGGATATTGAAATGCTCGGACACGTGGCGCTGGATTTCTTCGACAGAAATCTTGCGGTCAGACGCGCGCAGAATATCCGACAGGCAATCCTGCGCCAGCTCAAGCGTGATCTTGTGCCCGACAAGGGACGCAAAGGCATAAAGCCGTGTCAAAGCACCTTCCAGCACGCGAACATTCGTAGAGATGCGGTGCGCCAGAAATTCCAGCACGCCGTCGGCCAGATCAAGCGCGGGATATTGAACCGCGAAACGGTCCGCTTTGGATTGCAGAATGCCCAAGCGTAGCTCGTAATCCGTTGGATGCAGATCAACGACCAGCCCGCATTGCAGACGTGACTTGATGCGCTCTTCGAGATTCTCGATCTCTCCCGGTGCGCGGTCCGCAGAGATGATGATCTGTTTATTCTGGTCGACCAGTGCATTGAACGTATGAAAGAATTCCTCTTGCGTGGAATCCTTGCCTGCAATGAACTGTACGTCATCGACCATCAAAACATCGACGGCCCGAAACATTTCCTTGAAATCCATCATGCGCCGATCGCGCAGGGCCTGCACGAAGCGGTACATGAACTGCTCTGCCGACAGATAGACAACGTTAAGATCAGGACATTGCTGTTGAAGCTCCCATGCGATCGCATGCATCAGGTGCGTCTTGCCCAACCCGACACCGCCATAAAGGAACAACGGGTTGAAGGTGACCGGGCCGCCTTCGGCGACACGTCTTGCGGCAGCGTGAGCCAGTTCGTTGGGCTTGCCCACAACGAACGTATCGAAGGTAAATCGCTGATCAAGCGGCGCAGAGGCAACCGGACTGTCCGCCGCGCGACGCACAGAGGTCGCCGGCTTGGCCGTACCGGCGGGGTCTTCCCGCTTGCTGCTTTGCGTTGGTGCCGCGCGCGTTACGGTGTTTGCCACGACCTGAAAATCAATGCGCCTGACATCAGGGGACAGGCCATTCACTTTGAAAAGGATAAGATCACCAAAATTGCGTGAAACGTAATTGCCCAGAAACGTGGTCGGAACGTGAAAGATAGCCACGTCATTTTCGATGTCCGTCAATTCGAGAGGTTCGATCCAAGTCTTGTAATTGTTCTGCCCGACAGTTGTCCGGAGCTCTTCTTTGATCTGTCCCCATTGGTCCTGTGTCATGCCTGTTCCGTCCCGCAATTTTTTCCCCAGGTCGTCCGTTGGTGGCGCGCCCTATCTTCAGTTGCAATTCGCTGCTTGGCGCAGGACACAGCTGGATTGGTCGATTGCAGACACAATCGAGCAAGGCCGGGTCTCAGCAGTGCAGACCAGTCAGTCGACCACAGCAAGGTCCCGTCTCGCTGTCGGTCTTGATGACGTGGCTTTTGTATGGGCAGAAAGACTGACACCGGTTAACCCGGATCACCACAGCGACCATCCCAAAAGTCTTTCGTGGCTCGTCAGCTTGGCCCCCCAAGCATGAATCGCTCAAGCAAACTAGCAATGAGAACACGTGATCGGCAACTACTCTTAGCGCTTGACAGAAGCTGGAGTAGAAAAGAATCTCTAGCGCCGAAAAATGATCATAAGAACAAAAAAGCACCCCACGCTGGGGTGCCTTTGAGGATCAGTTACTTAGACGGATCAGCTTATGCGAGCGACTTCACCCGGGCAGCAAGGCGCGAGATTTTGCGCGACGCGGTGTTCTTGTGGAACACACCCTTCGACACACCGCGCATCAGCTCGGGCTGAGCAGCTTTCAGCGCGTCTTGTGCGGCGCTTTGATCACCAGAAGCGATGGCCTCTTCGACTTTACGGATGAATGTACGAATCCGCGAGCGGCGTGCCTTGTTGATGTCGAGACGACGTTCGTTCTGACGGGCGCGTTTTTTGGACTGTGGTGTGTTTGCCATGGTATGGGCCTTTTCTATCGGGTCGAAGTTATGTCAATTGCGCAAGGGCAAACCCGATCCGGCAGGTCCTGTGCCGGTACGATTCTGGCCAGAGCGGGCCGCACGCGCATGTATCAGCGCCGCGTATAGAAAAGAATCCCGCGCTTGCAAAGTCGAAATATGCGTTTAACCCTTGGCTGTTCGACCGGAGGGGTGGGGATGCGACTGACGAAAAGAGACTGGGTACCCGATGCCAGCGAGGCTCTGGTGCAGGATATTGCCCGTAAGGCCAGTATGCGACCGGGGCCGGACCTTATCGCGCAGATCGAGAATCTGGCACTGCGCAACAGCGAGATTCACGAACGCGATTGCTTCAACCTCAACCCCGCGACCAATGTCATGAACCCGCGCGCCGAGGCTTTGCTATCGGCCGGGCTCGGGTCCCGGCCCTCGCTTGGATATCCCGGCGACAAGTACGAGACAGGTCTGGAAGCGATCGAAGAAATCGAAGTCATCACCGCTATGCTGGCCGCCGAGGTGTTTGACGCACGCTTTGCCGAAATCCGTGTCGCCTCTGGGGCAATGGCCAATCTTTATGCATTTATGGCCACCTGCCAACCCGGTGACACGATCATCGTGCCGCCTGCCTCGGTGGGAGGGCATGTGACCCATCACGGCGATGGATGTGCCGGACTTTATGGATTGCGGAGTGTCGAGGCGCCGGTCGATCCCGATGGCTACACGATCGATCTTTCAGAAATGCGTCACCTGATCCGTGACCTGCGCCCAAGTCTTGTGACCATCGGCGGGTCGCTGAACCTTTATGAGCATCCGGTCGCCGACATCCGCGCGCTCTGCGATGAGGTGGGTTCGTATCTGATGTTTGACGCCGCGCATCAATGCGGCATCATCGCTGGAGGTGCATGGACCAATCCGTTGGCGCAGGGCGCGCATCTCATGACCATGAGCACGTACAAATCTCTCGGCGGTCCTGCTGGTGGCTTGATTGTCACCAATGAGGCGGAGTTGGCGCAACGACTGGATGCCATCGCCTTTCCCGGAATGACGGCGAATTTCGACGCGGGCAAAACCGCCGCTCTTGCTGTCACGCTTGCCGACTGGCGCGCGCATGGCGCGGCCTATGCGGCGAAAATGATTGACGTGGCAAAGGCTCTGGCCGCGGCACTGGCGGCCCATGATCTGCCGGTCTTTACCGGGCGGGATGGCGCCACGTCCTCGCATCAGTTCGCATTATGCGCTGCGGATTTCGGCGGCGGTCAGACAGCCGCGCGCAGGTTGCGCAAAGCGGGCTTTCTCGCCTGTGGCATCGGCCTGCCTATCGCGCCTGTTCCGGGCGACATGAACGGGCTGCGAATCGGCACACCAGAGCTTGTGCGGTGGGGTGTGGATACGAATGATGTGCCGGCACTTGCCGCGCTGATCGCAGAGGCGCTGACCGACGATCCCGACGCCGTCGCGCCGCGCACAAAGGACATGCGCGCCCGCTTTGACCGGGTGCATTTCGTGACCTGAACGGGTCGGCCCGGGCACGCCGGGCCGCCAGATCATTTATCGCGAAACTGCGCCTCGCGCTTTTCGGCAAAGGCGGCCATGCCCTCTTTCTGGTCCTCGGTCGCAAAGAGCGACTGAAACACGCGCCGCTCAAACAGCAGGCCCTCGGCCAGAGGCACCTCGTAGGACCGGTTTACCGCCTCTTTGACCGCCATGGTGCTGAGCATGGATTTCTCGGCGATCTTCTGTGCCGCTGACATGACCTCGTCCATCAACTTTTTGGCGGGCACAACGCGGCTCACCAAGCCAGAGCGCTCTGCCTCCTCAGCATCCATGAAACGGCCTGTCAGGTTCATATCCATCGACTTTGACTTGCCGATGAACCGCGTCAACCGCTGGCTGCCGCCCAACCCAGCCATGACACCAAGATTGATCTCGGGCTGGCCGAACTTTGCCGTATCCGACGCAATGATGAAATCGCACATCATGGCCAGCTCGCAGCCACCGCCCAGCGCATAGCCCGAAACACCTGCGATGATCGGCTTGCGGATCTTGGTGATCGCCTCATGCTCCGGCCCAAACAGATCTTCGGTAAAGACATCCACAAAGGACTTTTCCGACATCATCTTGATATCCGCCCCGGCGGCGAACGCCTTTTCCGAGCCGGTGATGACGATGCAGCGCACCTTGTCGTTGCCTTGGGCCTCCTGCAGCGCCGCGACAAGCTCGCTGAGAAGCTGCGCATTCAGCGCGTTCAGGGCATCGGGGCGGTTCAGGGTTATCTTGGCGACGTGGTCTTCTACTTCGACGATGATCGTCTCATAGGCCATATAATCTGCTTTCGCTTGTTGTCAGACAGTCTTGGTTGCTTACCACTGTTGCCGCGTGGATCAACCTTATCTTTGGCATATCGGACAATAGAAGGACGAGCGCCCCGACTGTACCTTGCGTCGGATCGTGCCGGTGCAACCATCGCGGCGACAGCCCTCACCCTCGCGCCCATAAACGTCGAAACTATGCTGAAAATATCCAAGCTCTCCATCAGCTTGGCGGAAATCTCGGAGTGATGATCCCCCGGCGGAAATCGCATCTGACAGCACGTCGCGAATGATCGGCACAAGCCCCTCTGCCCGTGCCGCAGAAATTCGCCCAGCGCGCCGCATCGGCGAGATCCCGGACCGGAACAGCGCCTCGCAGACATAGATATTGCCCAGACCGGAAACGATTCTCTGGTCCAGAAGCGCAGATTTGACCGGTGTGTTCTTGTCCTTCAATGCCGCCGCCAGATAGGGACCGTCGAATTGGTTTCCAAGCGGTTCCGGCCCCAGCTTTTGCAACAGCGGATGTGTCTCGGCTTGACCAGTCACGATCAGGTCCATCGCGCCAAAGCGACGCGGGTCGTTGAATGTGATGCGCGCCCCGTTGTCCATATGAAGGACGACGTGATCGTGCTTTTCCGGGGCGGGATGCTCATGCACGAACTGACCCAACGGATCGCCGGAAATCAGCATGCGCCCAGACATGCCCAAATGGATCAGCAGCGTCTCTTCAGAGGCTAAATCGGCCAGAATGTATTTTGACCGGCGACGCAGCCCCAGCACCCGCTGGCCAGTCAGCCGTTCTGCCATACGCGCGGGAAAAGGCCAGCGCAGATCGGGCCGGTTGACCTCGGCGCGGGCGATCACAGCGCCGGTCATAGCCGGTTCAAGGCCGCGGCGGACGGTCTCGACCTCTGGCAATTCGGGCATGGCACTCTCTCTGATTGGCAAAGGGGCGCATTGTAACCACGCCCCGGCAGCCTATAAGAAGACCAGAGAGATCAAACGACAAGGGCCAGCGCAGCGGTATGACCGAGAAAACCACCCATTTCGGATTCGAGGACATCCCCGAGGATGAAAAAGCCGGGCGTGTGCGCGGCGTTTTTGGATCAGTCGCGTCGAAGTATGACGTGATGAATGACGCAATGAGCTTTGGTATCCACCGCGTCTGGAAGGACGCGATGATGGATTGGCTGGCGCCGCGTCCGGGGCAGAGGCTGTTGGATGTCGCGGGCGGGACCGGCGACATCTCTTTCAGGTTCCTCAAGCGCGCAGGCGCGGGACATGCCACGGTTCTGGACCTCACCGAGCCGATGCTGATCGAAGGGCGTAAACGCGCCGAGGCCGAGGCGATGGCAGGCAGCCTTGACTGGGTGGTGGGCGACGCGATGGCACTGCCATTCGAGGATAACAGTTTCGACGTTTACACAATCTCCTTCGGCATTCGTAACGTGACCCGCCCTCAAGAAGCGCTGAACGAGGCCTATCGCGTGCTGCGCCCCGGCGGGCGCCTGATGGTGCTGGAGTTCAGTCAGATCCCGAATGAGATGATGCAAAAGGCCTATGATCTTTATTCATTCAACATCATTCCCCGCATGGGACAGATGATCGCGCAGGATCGCGACAGCTATCAGTATCTGGTGGAATCGATCCGCAAATTCCCGGATCAAGAAACGTTCCTTGGCATGGTGCGCGCCGCCGGGTTCGAACAGGCCAAGTACCGAAATTTGACGATGGGCGTCGCCTGTCTGCATTCCGGCTGGAAGATCTGAGCCTTGCGCGGTCCTCATAACCTTCTTCGGCTTGTCCGCACCGGCGCCACCCTTGAACGCACAGGTGCGATGCGCGTCATCATGGATGCAATGGACGCCCCACCCCTGGTCCGTGGCGCGCTGCGGTTTCTGGCATGGCCGTTTCAATGGCTGGGTTATCAGGGCGATACCGACACCCCCCCGGCTGTGCGCGCGCTAACCGCGCTTGGCCCTGCCTATATCAAGTTCGGGCAGATTTTCTCGACCCGGCCCGACATCGTCGGCGATGACCTTGCCGCTGAACTCCGAGTTTTGCAGGACAAGCTACCACCGTTTTCAGTAGATACCGCCAAGCAAAGCATAGCGCAGGAACTGGGTGCCTCGGTCGAGGAGATTTACTCGGAATTCAGCGAGCCCGTCGCCGCCGCCTCGATTGCGCAGGTACACAAGGCGCGCCTGCGTGACAGCGGTGCTGCGGTGGCGGTCAAGGTACTGCGACCGGGTATCGAAAGAGCCTTTCGCAAAGATATCGACGCATTCTATTTCGCCGCAAAGGTGATCGAGGTGCTGTCACCCGCCTCGCGCCGGTTGCGCCCACGCGATGTGGTGGAACATTTCGAAGGTGTCGTTCTGGGCGAACTGGACCTGCGGTTGGAGGCGGCCTCGGCAAGCGAGTTTGGTGCGAACACCAAGAACGACGACGGCTTCAAGCTGCCAGCGGTGAACTGGGACCTGTCCAGCCGCCGTGTGATGACAATGGAATGGGCCGAGGGCGTGCCGATGGGCGACAATGCCGCCATCGACGCGGCAGGCCACGACCGGGCCGAACTGAGCGAACGCGTGTTGCAGCTGTTTCTCAACCATGCGCTGCGCGACGGATTCTTTCATGGCGACATGCATCAGGGCAACCTGAAGGTCGCCCCCGGTGGTGAGATCATCGCCTATGATTTCGGGATCATGGGCCATATCGACGAATACACCCGCCGGGTCTATGCCGAGATCCTTTACGGCTTTATCAAGCGCGACTACCGGCGTGTGGCAGAGGTACATTTCGAGGCGGGCTATGTGCCTTATGATCGTGATGTAAACGAATTCGCCCGAGCACTTCGTGCCGTCGGAGAGCCGATTTTCGGCATGGAGGCGAACAAGATATCGATGGGTGGCCTTCTCAGCTATCTCTTCGAGGTGACAGAACGGTTCGGGATGGAAACCCGCACAGAACTGATCTTGTTGCAGCGGACCATGGTGGTGGTCGAGGGTGTGGCACGCAGCCTGAACCCGAACATGAACATCTGGGAAGCCGCCAAACCGGTGGTCGAGGATTACATCCGCAAGAACCTCGGCCCCGGCGCGGTTGTGCGCGACCTGCGGCGCACAGTTTCGGTGCTGTCACGCTATGGGCCGCGCCTTCCACAGATGGTGGAAGAAGCCCTGATCCGGCAGGCCACGCCGCCGTCTGAGCCACACCAAGGCATTCGCTGGAAGTCTGTCGTCTGGCTCGGTCTGGGGACAGTACTTGGCGCAGGGGCCGCATTTATTGTGATAAGCCTGATCTAAATTATGGCAAGCAAGAGACGCGTAATCACAACCTCTTTCATCCCGAAAGTGTAGTCTTCGCTCAAAAGATGAATTCGACTTAATTTGTGTTAAAAAATGCAGTATGCCTGAGGTGGTCGAATTATCCCATCAGACCAAGCTTCTTGGTGCGCTGACGTTAGGCGTCGTGGTTGTTAGCCCGGCTGTGGTGTTCCCAGATTACGCACCGCCTCTCTGGTAGCTTTATAGCGCGACCCGTGATCTGGCCCCCCGGTTTCAACCTTGTCTACGATCGCAGCGTTGATCTGAAATTTAGTATTTTAGACGAGTCAGTTTGGACACCAGCCGTGTCTGTCGGCCTTCGTTATTTTTTTGGAACGGGGATTCTTGTGGACGAATACATGGTCACGACCAAGTCGGTCGGCACGCGAACGGCAGTTTCCTTTGACACTGTCGGCACTGGTGGCGACGTGAAATAAGATGGCTGGTTCAAAGGCGACTGCGCATTCTTTGGCGGTGCAAGCTATCAGATCAACAACACGGTCAAAATCAACGCGGAATGTTCGAGCGAAAATTTCAATATGGCGCAGGCTACCGGTATCACGACCCGTAGCCGCCCGTGGAACTTTGCCTTGGATTACCAATAGCGCGATGATCCCAAACTGCGAACCTTTACCCTTCATGGCGAAGAGATTGGCGCCGTAGCGACCCTTTCGCTGAATCCCAAGAAACCATCTGTTCCCGGCGGCTCTGAACTGGCACCTTTGCCAGTGGCCGTAAGGCCTGCGGGCAGTGCGGCCGACCTTGGCTGGACCGCGCAGCCCGGCAATACCCAAGAAATTACAGCCAGCGTGGATGACAGTCTCGGTCAGGTGGGGATAGACCGTAACCGGTGTTCCGGTCACACCTTGGGGTCGTAGTTCCAGGGCATGAGGTCCGCGATGTTGCTCTGCATGTGCCCTCCAGCGATGGCTGTCAGGGTTTTTGTCAGCCAAGCGTGCGGATCGATGGCGTTCAGTTTACAGGTCTCGATCAACGATGCAATTGCGGCCCAGTTCTCGGCCCCCGCGTCGTGACCGGCAAAGAGAGCGTTCTTCCGGTTCAGCGCGATGGGCCGGATGGTGCGTTCGACGGTGTTGTTGTCGAGTTCGATCCGGCCATCGGTCAGGAACAGGCAGAGGCCGTTCCAGTATTTTGCGATGTAGGTCAAAGCTTCGCCGAGGGGAGATTTCCTCGCGACACGGGCGCGGTGCTTGGTGAGCCATGCCTCGAAGTCGCCGATGATCGGCGCCGAACGCTCCTGCCTTGCCGTGAGGCGCGCAGCGGGATCGAGGCCGCGGATGTCGGCTTCGATGCGATAAAGATCGCCGATGCGCTTCACGCCATCTTCCGCGATCGGCGCAGGGCCGGTCCGGGTGATCTCCACCAGTTTGCGCCTTGCATGCGCCCAACAGTAGGCCAACCTGACGTCATGTCCTCGCTTGAGAAGGCGGTTGTATCCGGCATAGCCATCGACCTGCAGGACGCCCCTGAAGCCCTGCAGGATCTGCTCGGCATGCTGACCGCCGCGCCCGGGCGCGTAGCTGAAGGCTACTCCGGGTGGCGCGCCGCCGCCCCAGGGACGGTCGTCCCGCGCCAAGGCCCAGAAGTATCCGGTCTTTGTCTTTCGTCGCCCAGGGTCGAGCACCGGGGCGCGCGTTTCATCCATGAACAGCTTGGTAGAGCGCTTCAGATCCGCGATCAGCGCATTGAAGACCGGTCGCAACTCGAAAGCGGCCCGACCAACCCAGTCGGCCAATGTGGAGCGGTCGAGATCAACGCCCTGACGGCTGTAGATCTGCGCCTGGCGATACAGGGGAAGATGATCGGCGTATTTGCCGACCAGCACATGCGCGACCGTGGCCTCGGTTGGCAGGCCGCCCGGGATCAGCCGCGCAGGTGCCGGTGCCTGAGCGACACCGTCGGTGCAGGCGCGGCAGGCGTATTTCGGGCGGCGGGTGACGATGACCCGGAACTGCGCCGGGACCACGTCCAGCCGCTCCGAGGTATCTTCGCCGATGCAATGCAGGCAGCCCCCGCAAGCACAGACCAGACTCTCGGGCTCGATCACCTCGTCGATACGTGGCAGATGTCCTGGCAGTGATCCGCGATTTGCAGCACGCGGACGGGTCTTTCGTTTGCTTGCCGGTGCATCCGCATCTTCCTCGGCATGGACCGATGCGATGGCCGTCTCGAGGTCCTCGAGCGCCAGTTCGAACTGCTCGGGATCGCGCTTCTCGGACTTGTGGCCGAAGGCGGCCTGTCGGAACGCGGCCACAAGCTTTTCCAAGCGCTCGATGCGGTCGTCCTTGCGCTGGTCTCGCACCTCTGCGGCGACCAGCATCGCCTTCAGAGCGGCAATATCGTCAGGAAGATCG
Organism: Roseovarius sp.; assembly: GCA_965656855.1. GTDB lineage: Bacteria > Pseudomonadota > Alphaproteobacteria > Rhodobacterales > Rhodobacteraceae > Roseovarius. The sequence goes on along the minus strand of CBFHML010000015.1, from coordinate 5,982 downwards.
GCGGCATTCAGCATGGGTGTGACCTACCAGATCGGCCCTATGGATGCCCGCGCAAACGCACGCCCGAGTCATCCTGCCGCAGTCATTCCACCGCCTCGGGCGCGCGGGCTTCGATGGCCCGGACGCGGCGCCAGTCGAGGCCCGAGAACAGCGCCTCGAACTGGGCGTGGTTCAGCGTCATCAGCCCATCCCGGATCGCGGGCCAGGTAAAGCTGTGTTCCTCCAGCCGCTTGTAGGCCATCACCAGCCCAGTGCCGTCCCAATACAGTAACTTCAGCCGATCCGCGCGCCTGGCGCGGAAGACGAAGACCGTTCCGGTAAATGGCTCCTTGCGCAGTTCGTTCTTCACAAGCGCCGCCAACCCGTCGTGCCCCTTGCGGAAGTCCACGGGCTTGGTCGCGATCATGATCCGGACCCGGTTCGACGGAAAGATCATGCCGTCTGTGCCAGCGCATGGGCAATCGCTGCGATGCGCACTGCCGAGGTCGTCGCGGCCAGCCGGATCGTGATCCCGCCCACGGTGATCTCGACAGGCTCGTCCACGCTTGGCTCGGCATCCGGCAAGGGGGCCGCGACCACCATCGACGCGAACTCCACGTCATCCTCAGGAGCGGGCAGCACCAGCTTGCCCTGTCGCGCAAGGGTCCGCCATGCTGACAGGTGGTTTGCCTTGACCCCGTGCCGCCGCGCAACGCCAGCAACCGTCGCACCGGGCCGCAACGTCTCGGCCACGATCCGCGCCTTCACTGTGTCAGGCCATTTGCGGTTGCGCCGACGGCCTCCATCCTCCGTGAGAACCTCCAATGTAGCATCCATGGAGAAACTCCTTCCTTATCCACTCCCAAGGAGCCGATCTCAGATCAGGAAGCCACGCGGTAGGTGGGGGTAGAACACCGGTTACGTCTCTTCGCGCTCCTGAGGATAAGGTTTCATCAAAAGCACGTTTAAACTGGCTACTGAAGCAAGTGAAAACTGACAAAAAAGAAGAGGTTTTTGTTCGCATGGCCTGGCCAGGTAGAAGTGAAAATACTCAATTCCAACTATCTGAGCTTATACAAGACCCAAGTATTTGTGAAAAAGACAAGGGCGGACTGCAGGTTACTAAATTCCATATTTTTATTGCGCGGCATCTAGGTTCAAGATTTACGCAACAAGTGAATTTTATCAAAGAATTAGAGGACGTAGTTCCTTTTTTCTATAGAGAGATAGGACAAAACTTGCAGGAATGGCGCAAACCAGCGCCTAAGATTAAAGTCGATCGTGCTGAGGCGGACGACGTAAGAATTGACGCCCTTCATGAGGACGCAGAAACAGATCGGAGAGAATAGCTACTCTAACTAACATAATGGAAGCCGTTAGCCTCGTTAAAACTAATGCAAGATAAAAGGCCAAAACCACCCCCCAAGCCACAAAAAAAGGCGGGGTTTCCCCCGCCTTCCGTACCTCACAAAAACCCACGCGGCTTATGCGTTGGCTTCCCGGATCTTTTCTGCCGCGTCCTTGTCGTAGGTCACGCCGCTTTGCTCGAAGAGCTGGTCCAGCTCGCCCGACAGCGTCATCTCGGTGATGATGTCGCAGCCGCCCACGAACTCTCCTTTGACGTAAAGCTGGGGCACGGTGGGCCAGTCGGAGTAATCCTTGATGCCCTGACGGATCGCGTCATCCGACAGCACGTTCACGTCCTGAAACTCTACCCCCATGAAGTTCAGCACACCGGCGACCCGGCTGGAAAACCCGCATTGCGGCATCGTTTTGGTGCCTTTCATATAGAGCACCACGTCGTTGGTCTTGTTGGTCTCTTCGATTTGCGTCTTTGCGTCGGTCATTTGGATTTGTCCTTTGGTACAAAGCGTTTAGCGTAGGCTTGTGGGTCTCGGGGCACCTGCCATTCGGCGACATTGCCCCCACCCATGCCGGAATTGTAGTCCGAGCGCAGCGTGTGAAAGCCTTTGCCCGGCGCGCTGCCGCGGGTGTGCGTGTCTTTGCGTGTCGACACGACACCAAGGGCGATCACCGCCAGCATGATCAGCCCGATCAATATGATCGTGCCGGTGCTCATGTTACTCGGGTGCCTTTGTGGTCAGCGCCAGTGCATGCAGATCACCCGAGGGGCCATCCATCTTGCCCTTGAGTGCGGCATAGACGGCGCGCTGTTGCTGCACGCGGTTCTTGCCCGCAAAAGAGGCGTCGATCACCTCGGCGGCGTAGTGATTTCCGTCTCCGGCGAGATCGGTGATGGTGATCTGCGCGTCTGGAAAGGTCTCGCGGATCAGGTCCTCGATTTCCTTGGCTTGCATGGGCATGCGCGGGTCTCCTTGCCTTCGTATCTCAAGATGTAGAGAGGGCGGCATACGAGTGCAAGCGCCCCCTTGGAAAGTCTGGCCTATCCGGGCCTAGCCAAAGGTCTGGGCAAAGGTGCTGCGGAACACCGCCGACAGCTCTGACAGGGGGGCGGAGGTGCTGCCGAAACGGACCTGATCGCCGGTGAACTTGCCCACATAGGTGACCGGCACGCCGGTCTTGTAGGCCTCTGACATCAGCGCCTCTGCCTGATCGAAATTGCAGGCGACAAGGTAGCGCGCCTGATCCTCTCCGAAAAGCTGGGCAGTGTCGTCGGTATCAAGTTCCACGCCCACGCCCGCCGCCTCTGCCAGCTCGAACGCGGCAAGGGCGAGACCGCCATCGCTCAGATCGGTACAGGCGCGGATGAGGGTATGCTGATCGCGGATGAAGGTGCCATTGCGCTTTTCCGCGTCCAGATCCACCGGGGGCGCGTCACCCTCGATGCGGTTGAAGACCTCGGCGAGCAATGCCGATTGCCCCAGATGGCCGGTTGTCTCGCCAACCAAGAGGGCCACATGCCCCTCGCGCACCTCGCCGGTGATCGCGTGATCCTCATGGTCAATGAGGCCTACGGCACCGATGGTGGGTGTGGGCAGGATCGCCGATCCATCCGTCTCATTATAAAGTGACACATTGCCCGACACGATAGGGGTGTCGAGGGCGGCAACCGCCTTGCCGATGCCCTTGATGGCCATGACGAATTGTCCCATGATCTCGGGCTTTTCAGGGTTGCCGAAATTGAGGTTGTCGGTGGTGGCCAGCGGTTTGGCCCCCACGGCGCAGAGGTTGCGATAGGCCTCTGCGACGGCCTGCTTGCCGCCCTCCATCGGGTTCGCCTTGACGTAGCGGGGGGTCACGTCAGAGGTGAAAGCGAGCAGTTTATCGGTGCCATGCACGCGGATGATCCCCGCGCCAAGGCCGGGCAGGCGGGCGCTGTCGCCCATGACCATCGTGTCATATTGTTCGTACACCCATTGCCGCGAGCAGTAATTGGGCGAAGCGATGAGGGCGCGCAGCCCGTCGATGGCATCGACCCCCGGCACGCTGGCGGGGTCAAGCGGGGTCGGCGCCTCTGGCTCTTCCCATGGGCGGTCATATTCGGGCGCGCTGCCCGACAGGGTGGCCAGCGGCAGATCGGCCTTTACGTCATTGCCGTGCAGGATGAGGAACCGGTCTTCGGCGATGGTTTCACCGACAATGGCAAAGTCGAGATCCCATTTTTCAAACACCGCGCGGGCCTCTGCCTCTTTTTCGGGGCGCAGCACCATCAGCATGCGTTCCTGCGACTCGCTGAGCATCATCTCGTAGGCGTTCATGCCGGTTTCGCGCTGTGGCACGCGGTCAAGGTTGAGCTTGACGCCAAGCCCGCCCTTGTCGCCCATTTCCACCGCAGAACACGTGAGGCCAGCCGCCCCCATATCCTGAATCGAGATGACGGCCCCGGTCTGCATCAGTTCCAGACAGGCCTCCATCAGGCGCTTTTCGGTGAAAGGATCGCCGACCTGAACGGTGGGGCGCTTCTCCTCGATTGTCTCGTCGAACTCGGCAGAGGCCATCGTGGCCCCGCCGACGCCGTCGCGGCCCGTTTTGGCCCCGAGGTAAACGACAGGCATGCCGATGCCGCTTGCGGCGGAATAAAAGATCTTGTCAGTATCCGCTAGACCGGCGGCAAAGGCATTCACAAGGCAGTTGCCATTATAGGCCGGGTCAAATCGCACCTCACCACCAGCACACGGCACGCCGAAACAGTTGCCATAGCCGCCGACACCCTCGACCACCCCATGCACAAGCTGGCGGGTCTTGGGGTGGTCGACCTCACCAAAGCTGAGCGAATTCATCGAGGCGATGGGCCGCGCGCCCATGGTAAAGACATCGCGCAGGATGCCCCCCACACCGGTCGCGGCGCCCTGATAGGGTTCGATATACGAGGGGTGGTTGTGGCTCTCCATCTTAAAGACCACAGCCTGTCCGTCGCCGATATCCACGATGCCCGCGTTCTCGCCGGGCCCGCAAATGACTTGTGGGCCATCGGTGGGGAGGGTTCGCAGCCATTTCTTGGAGGATTTATAGGAGCAATGCTCGTTCCACATGGCGGAAAAGATGCCAAGCTCGGTAAAGCTCGGCTCTCGGCCCAGGATGTCGAGAATCCGGTCATATTCATCCGGTTTAAGGCCATGGGCCTCTATCAGGTCGGGCGTGATTGCCGGGTCTTGCATATGGATGGTCCCCCAAAGTCTGGCTTGGCGTCTCTTTAGGGCATGACGAAGAAAGGGAAAAGGGCCGCAATGGGCCAGACGTGAAAAGGCCCGGCGCAGGGCCGGGCCTTTTTTGCGATTGCGTGCCGAAATCGGGTTACATGCGGTCTTGTACGGCCTGACGCAGATCGGCGAGCGAACTGGCATATTCAAGGCCATCACCCACGGTCTTGACCTCCAGCGTGCTGGTGTCAAAGGCGATCATGTTGGCCGGGATCTGTGTTTCCGGGTCAACCGAGACAAACACCCGGTAACCATTGCTCACTTCCTGAGAGTAGGCGACTGTGCCGATGACCACGTCATTTGAACTGGTCACTGGCGCGCCCTCTTTTGCTTCGGCAATGATTTCTTGCGTCGACAGCTGCTCGGCCTCGGTCATACCAGCGCGTTCGTCGGTCTCAGTGGCTGTTTCGACGTCTTCGCGCATTTGGCCTCCCATGTTCATGACGGTTTGACCGTCCGTTTCGTACATGTCGCCATCATAGACGTTATCGGTCGCCATATCCGATCTGATAGGACCACCATTATCCGGGTTAACGATACCCATCTCGTCAGCTTCCATCGTGCCTGAGTCGCTTTGGGCGACGGCCGTCAGAGCGGAGGCACTGGTGAGCAGCGTTGCGAGTGCAAACTTGCGAATATTCATAATGTACTCCTTTCGTTAGCCAACAATGTCGGCTTGCATTCAGCCGGCTGATGCAGTCGTGCATGCCGGTATGTCTTATCAACAAATCCATTGCCGCTGAGTTCCGCTGAGGTTTGGAATTTTTTCTATTCGGCGATGCCGGGAGGCGGATATTGCTTTTGACTCATCGGTCTGAGAAATGGACATCAGGCCCTGCCGTTGTGAGGTAATCAGGGTATTGACCCCATCGGCATAACGCCGTTCAGTTCGCCTCAGTCAAAAGGATGCTTTATGAAAACTGACTCTAATCCTCATCGTGGTGCGGGCCTGTCGGCGGCGGGCCTGTCTGATATCCCTTCTCCCAGCACCGAGGCGGGTGCGCCTGCCGCACTGCTGACCCGGTGTCCGGTGGCCGCGCAGACGCCACTTGTCGCACTTGAGGGGTTTGACTGCGCGGTCTGGGCCAAGGATGAACGGGGCCGCATGGGGCTTGGCAGTTTTAAGGCGCTTGGCGCAGCCTATGTCATTGCACATGAGGCCGCCGCGACCGGGCAGACGGATCTGTCCGCTGTCCTGAGCGGGCGCACCTATGTCACCGCCAGTGCGGGCAATCACGGGCTTTCGGTCGCTGCGGGGGCGCGTATTTTCGGTGCCCGTGCCGTGATCTATCTTTCGGATACCGTGCCAGATGCCTTTGCCCAGAGATTGCGGGACAAGGGCGCAGAGGTCGTGCGCGAGGGCCGCGATTATGAGGAAAGC
>CBFHML010000014.1:0-28859 GCA_965656855.1 Roseovarius sp. | reverse complement strand
ATGATACAAATCGCCGACCAGAAACCGGCATTGAGCGCGAGAAGAAGACCGACACGGTGAATGCCCAGCGTACCCACCGAGTAACCGATGAAATCGCGAAAGAACGTATCCTCGTGATCGGGCGTCTTCATTTCCTCGCCCTTTTCGGGGTTGGCCGCCGAAAGGATCAGGCCGCCATGCAGCGCCAGCGCGAGTGTGGTGGTGAAGAAGAAGGTCACCGCCAGCATATGCGCCGGGTTGTAGTGGAAGTGCAGGTAGGCGTAGCCGGTGTTGCTCACCCAATCGAGGTGGCTGAAAATACCGTAGGGAAAGCCATGTCCCCAGGCACCCATCAGAAGGGGCCGAAACACCACCAGTGTCACATAGGCGAAGATTGCCACGCCAAAGGCAAAGGGCACATGATACCCCATCCCCAGCTTGCGGCAGATTTCCACCTCTCGCAGTGCCCATGATACGAACGCCCCGATCGCGCAGAACGTAATGATCTGCCACAGGCCGCCTTCCATGAGCGGTGCCGCACCCAGACCATAACTCAGGTCGGGCGGCGCAATATTAATGAGCCAGGGGTTGAATGTGCCCTGGTGGGCCGCGCCCCAAAAAATCAGGATCGTGCCAAGAAGCGCAAAGAACGCCCCCAGCACCCCGAAAAAGCCCACGTAGAACGGTCCGACCCAGAAGTCGAATAGATCGCCTCCGATCAATGTCCCTCCGCGGACCCGATACTTTCTCTCAAAGCTGAGCAACGCCATTGTTTCTCTCCGCGTTTTTCGGCCGGGCCTGTCAGGGTCGAGCCGTCAGTCTTAATTTTTTGTTTGTTGCGGGCGACACCAGGCGCCGCCCGCAACTATCTTCATGGAACAAATGTTCCCTGGATCACTCGACTGCTGCGCGCGACGCGGCTGCATTCTCGAACCAGTTGACGCCATTCGACAGAACCACCAGGTGGATCATCGCGGCCAACAGAAAGAGAAATGCGCCCTGTGCGACAAACACGCGGCGTGGATCAAAAATGAGCCAGATCTTGTAGAACTTCGACATTTTAAATCCTTCCTTAGAACCAGGGGGCCCAGATGTAGGTTGCGATATGGGCAACCAGTGCAATCAGTGCGAACAGCCAAAGGCCGCTCATGTACACCGAATGCAGCTCCTGGGCTTGCTCGTCGGTAAGACCTGTGAAGGACAGGTCGGAATTATCAGCCATGAACTTTCCTCCGGAATGTTATGCTGACGCCGCGATCCCCGCGGCCGGGTTACCTTTGGGCCTGACGGCCCTCGGGTTTCTGCCAGCCCAAAAGCGGAAAGGCAGCGCGAATTTCCCGAACTAATCCGAAGATCAGGCCGAGAAAATCAGGGGTGTCATGCGGTCCGCTTCGGCCCAGGCACGCGCAAGCGGGCCTCGGATGTTCAGCGTTTGCAGACGAAAGATGTCCTGCAGCCAGCTCACCGTTCCAAACGGGATGGCCGCAACAAAGATGAGGGTGAAATACAGCCGGAATTCCGCGGTACGGCGGCGGCGGCTCACGCTCATGCGAGGTGGGGGGTTGGATGTCAGATCAGTCATGTCGATCTCTCCTTTGTTTGCTCGGTGTCCCCGGAGATCCGGGGCGAAATAGCTTGGACGGTTTCCAGCACGACGCGCTCGTCACCTTGGCGCAGGGCGGCCTCTTCGGCGGCGTCGCGCAGGGTCTTGGCGGCGGAAATGCGGGTCAGGATCGGATGGCTTGCGACCACGCGATCAAGTTCGGCCTGCGCATCGGCATCCCATGGGAAATCGCGGCGCAGCGGTGTGGGCGTGGCTTGCGTGGCGTCCATCTCGGACCCAAGCGGCAGGATATGGAAAAGCGCATCGAAAAGCCCGTTGCACACTTCCTGAACCAGATACGTGGCCCCGGCATAGCCCATCATCGGCGTGCCTGTGGCCCGACGAATCGCGGCACCCGGAAAGCTCGCTGGGATAAAGGCCGGCTTCGGCCCATGCCCTGCGCTCATCTCTGCGAGATACATCTTTTCGTTGATCGACCCCATCAGGATCAGCGGGCGCTTTTGATGGATAAAGGCGCGCACCTCTTCGTTGTTGGTCTTTTTGCCCGCGCAGCGCGCGACGGCAAAGGCGCATGGCAGGCCCAGATCATTCTCAAGGAAATTGCGGATGCCGCGCGCATAGGTTTCGTTCGCCACAATGCCAAAGCTGGCGGTGGCAAAGAAATCCTGCGTCACAGAGCGCCACAGATCCCAAACGGGCTTGATCGTCGAATGCTTTTCCTGAGCGATGAACGGCTCGGGATCGAGCCCGAGCATCTCGCCCAGCTTGCGCAGGAATTTCGTCGTGCTTTCAACGCCGATGGGCGCCTGCAGATAGGGCTTGCCCAGCACTTCGCACAGGCCGCGGCCAAACTCGCGATACATGCAGATGTTCACATCCGCATTCACCAGATCGCGCATTTCGGCCAGATGCGCGCCCAGCGGCATCACCATGTTGACCTCGGCGCCGATACCTTCGACCAGACGGCGGATCTCGTGCAGGTCAGACGGCATGTTGAACGTGCCATACATCGGGCCAAGCAGGTTCACGCGCGGCTTATCATGCTCTTCGCGCTTCTTTTCCTTGGGCATCCGACCCTTGGTCATGCCCCACTCGGTAAAGAGCCAAGTCATCGCGCGATCAGCGGCTTCCCACTGGTCCTCGTCGATGGTGCGCGGCAAAAACCGCTGAATATTGGTGCCTTGGGGCGTCACGCCCCCGCCGATCATCTCGGCGATAGAGCCGGTGACGACCACGGCTGGCAGAGCGGGATCAAGCGTACCCCAAGCGCGTTTCATCGCGCCCTCAGTGCCTTCGCGGCCCAGTTCCTCTTCGCCAAGCCCAGTCACGACGATGGGCAATTCATGCGGCGGCAGAGCGTCGGTGTAATGCAGAACGGATGTGACCGGCAGGTTTTCGCAGCCGACGGGGCCGTCGATCACCACCTGCAATCCCTTGACGGCACAGAAAGCATAGACTGCCCCCCAGTATCCGCCCGCGCGATCATGATCCTGTATCAACATCAGATCATCTCCTGCGCTTTGCGCGCACGCGCGGCTTTCTCAAGCTTCTTCTGGTTGAGCGCCCGGAAATCCTCGCGCACATTCGGCGCGCCTTCCCAGACCCCGGCGGTATCGCCTTCGCCAACACCTTCAAAGAAGGCCTTCATGTGATCCATGCGGTCCTTGTTGGCGATGGCGGCATTGACCACCTCACCCAAAGATCCCGCACCCGCCGGTCCCATCAGGGGCCGCGCGGAAATCAGGTTGGTAAAGTAGAGACCGGGAATACCCAGCTCTTTGGCCTTTTGCACAACCGGCGTGGTACCGATGGCGAGGTCCGGCTTGATGCCTTCCATCGCGGCGCAATCGTCTTCCAGCGAGGCGCGGAATTTGACAGTGACGCCCTTGGCGCGCAGCCATTCGGCATCCGCTTCGGACCATGGGCTTTTGGCGCAGGCGGTGCCGACATAGGGCACGTTCGCGCCGCTTTCGATCAGCAGACGCGCCACGAGCAGCTCGCTGCCCTCATACCCCGAGAGCGTGATCGTCCCCTTGATCGGCGCGGCATTCAGCGCGGCATTGATCGCGGGGATAAAGGTATTCTGTGCCGTGGCCACCTTATCAGCGGCAATGCCAAAGCTGTCGCCAATCGCGGCCAGCCAATCGGCGGTGCCGTCGCGGCCCACAGGGGCAGAGCCCAGCACAGGGCGGCCAGCGGCCTGAAATTCGCGCACGGCGGCGGTATAGAACGGATGGATCGCAGCGACCGCACCGCAATCAAGCGCGGAATAAAGCTCGCGCCATTCGCGGCACGGGACAACAGGACCAGCGGCCAGACCCATCGGGGCCAGCATCTGTCCGATCATCATCGGATCCGCCGGGAACATCTCACCCAACAAAGTGACCGTGGGCCGGTCAGACACGCCACCCTCAGGTGCGGCGACGGGCCCGGCCTGAATCTCACGGCGGGCGTAATTGAGCATCGCACCGGCCAGCACGTCCTTGGCCTCTGCGTGGGTCGGAATGCCAAAGCCCGGCACGTCGATCCCGACGATTCGCACGCCGTTGATCTCATCGGGCAACAGGCGCAGCGGCACGCCGCTTGCGGTGGGAACGCACAGATTGGTCACCACCACCGCGTCGAACCGGTCCGGATCGGCCAGTTCGTGCACCGCGTCGCGGATATCCTCGAACAGCTTACCCGTCACCAGCGACTCGGAATTGAAGGGCACATAGCCGACAGACCGGCGCGCGCCGTAGAAATGCGATACAAACGTCAGCCCATAGACACAGCAGGCAGAGCCAGACAGCACCGTCGCCACACGCTTCATGCGCAGGCCGACACGCAGCGACCCGAACGCGGGACACATGCTTTGTGGCTTGTCATGCGGGCCTTGCGGATAGTCCTTTGCGTATTGGTCCAGCAGATCGCTCTGCCCGGCCATGCGCGCGGCCTTTTCCATGTCGTGGCCCGAATGACAGCCCAGACCGGGATCACCGGTCAGCTCGGGCGCGGCCTCCTCGGCCTTGCCCTTGATCACCTCGACCTCGCCAGCGGTGTCGTATGTGACTTCGTCGCTCATGCATCTCCCTTCGGGCGGGCAGTTGCCACGCCGAGTTTGATCTCGTTCAACATTTGGCTACCCATGCGGGCGGCGCCTTGTGGCTCACGCATCGTCATAGACAACCTCCAGGCTCTCCTGAGGTTTGGCGAACTTGCCGCGCATGTCCTCGTCCGTCGCAGGCTCAAGCGTGATGCCCTCACCTGTTTCCGACCCATCAAACAGCGCCAGAAGCCCGTCTTGATCCAGCGGCGTGGGCCGCACGGGCGGCGCCAGCGACACGGCCTCGGCCAGACCGGCAAACAGGCTGCCCCACTGGCTCTGGTCGGTGCCGACAATCTGGTAATTCGCGGATTTCTTGCGCAGGTCGTCATCCTGAGGGATCGCAGCCAACACCGGAATATCCACCGATTTGGCAAAGGCTTGCGCCTCGCCGGAATGGTCGTCCTTGTTGATCACAAGGCCGGCGACACCCACGTTGCCGCCCAGCTTGCGGAAATATTCCACCGCCGAACAGACGTTGTTGGCCACATAAAGCGATTGCAGGTCATTGGACGCGACCAGGATCACCTTTTGCGCCATGTCCCGCGCGATGGGCAGGCCAAAGCCGCCACATACGACGTCGCCGAGAAAGTCGAGCAGCACATAATCGAAATCCCAATCATGGAAGCCGAGCTTTTCCAGCAGCTCGAAGCCATGAATGATTCCGCGTCCGCCACAGCCACGGCCGACCTCGGGTCCGCCAAGCTCCATCGCGAAAACGCCACCACGCTTGAAACAGACATCGCCGATCTGAACCTGCTCACCAGCGAGGTTTTTCTTGGTCGACGTCTCGATGATCGTGGGGCACGCCTTGCCGCCGAACAGCAGGCTGGTGGTGTCCGATTTCGGGTCGCACCCGATCAGCAACACGCGCTTGCCCTGCTCTGCCATCATGTGGCTGAGATTGGCGAGCGTGAAGCTTTTGCCGATGCCGCCCTTGCCGTAGATCGCGATGATCTGCGTCTTGCTGGTCGGTTCGTCCGTCACGATGTCTGCCAGATCTTCGTTCGCTTCTTCGCGCAAACGCTGGTTGAAATCTTTGAGGTTCGGTACGTCATCTTTCACGCCGCGTCCTTCCAGTTCAGTATCATTTTAAGACAATCCGGGCTTTCGAACGCCGTCCGATAAGCCGTTTTCGCCTCGCTTGCCGGGCGCTGATGCGTGATCAGCCCACCCATGTTGAGTGCGCCGCTCTCGATGAGGCGACCCACCACCGTCAGATCGTCACGCGTCCATTCCGCAGCGATGCGCAGACGCGCCTCGCGCATGAAGGCCGGTGGAAATGCAAAACTCAGTCCCTGCGGGTAAAAGCCCGCCAACACGATCTCGCCGCCCTTGGTCAGCCGCCCGATCAGGTCATCCAAAATCGCGGCATTGCCGGAGGCGTCGTAGATCGCGCCATAATCACGGCGCGGATCATCCTCGGGGCTCAGCACCTGATAGCCTTCGGCACCGCCCTGACGCGCGGGATCCGTTTCCCACACGGTCGGCGCAGGCGCGCCCGCCGCAATGGTCAGCCGCGCCAGAAGACGGCCCAGAACACCGTGCCCCACGATCAGCTCGGGCACATGCTTGTTCAAACCCGCCATCGCGTGGCGCGCAGTCGCGGCCAGCGCCAGCAGTGCGCCCTCAGGCCCAGAGGCGGAATCGATTCGCGTGACACGCTCGGCAGAGGTCACCAGCCGGCTGGCCGCGCCCCCGAAAAGGCCGAACGCCCCGTCGAAACAGTTCGCGCCAGGAACAAACACATGATCGCCGGGCTTAAAGCCGGTGCCGGGGGCTGCTTCGACGACTTCGCCAGCGGCCTCGTAGCCGGGCACAAGCGGATAGCCAGAGCCGGGAAACGGGGGCATGTCCCCGGTCCAAAACAGCTTTTCAGTTCCGGTGGAGATGCCTGAATGCGCAATCTCAACGACCAGATCGCCCGCGCCCGGTGCCATCAGCGGCAGACGGTCAAGGTGCAGATCCTGCGGTCCATTGAGAAAGACGGCATGTGCGTCCAAAGCGAGTTCTCCTCTTCTGCCCTCGTTGAATGTGCCTCGCCAGCACCTTGGGCTCTTGTCCTCAGTGTATTGTCAGGGTCGGTAGTGTCAAGTTTTCTTTACAGTTGTTATTGGAAAGATAGCTTGACACGCGCCATTCCTAGCGCGGCCTGACACACGTCAGGGCGGTGGTGATATACGCCCGCCGTGCGCGTGGGATACGCGGGCTGTCGAATCCTGCCTCGCGACACATCTGTGCGATTCGCTCTGGCGACCGGGCACGCCCGGTGCCCATCGCCATCGTGTAAAAGGCAAAATAGAGATCCCCGGCCCGCTCGGGTCGCGCCCCACCTGCCATCGGCTCTGACACGATCAGCCGCCCACCGGGGGGCAGCGCGTCAAAGACGGCGCGCAACAGGCCCGCCACCGTGTCATCGTCATGATCGTACAGCACGCGGATGAGGCTGATCACATCGGCCCCTTGTGGCAGCGCGCCCTCGCGGAAACTGCCACCTTCCAGCGTGACGCGGTCCTTCAACCCCAGATCGGTGATCCGAGTACGCGCAGTTGGCATGACCTCTGGCAGATCAAAGAGAATCCCCCGCGCCCGCCTATTACGTCGCAGCACCTCCGACAAAAACACGCCCGAACCGCCACCCACATCCATGACCGTGACATCGCCTTTCACCGGCAACATCGCCAGCGTATCGCGCGCCACAAGCACCTGACTTTCGGCCATCAGGCCAGAATAGCGCTCGGCTACGTCCGGGTCGATTTCCCCACCCGCGCCAAAGACATAGGGCCAGAATCGTTGCAGCCGGGTCTCGCCGTCACCGCGCAAAAGCGCCATGGGATCGGCCATATCGGCATAGAATTCGCGGTTATGCGCGATCATCCCCTCCAGCCCCGGCACACCGAGAATGGCAGCTCCCTTGCGCGCCAGCCCGTAGCGACCGTCGCGCCGTTGCTTGAGCAGGCCAAGCGCGGCACCACCGCGCAAAAGCTGATCCATTCGGTCCGCAGGCACATTATGGGCAAAGCCCAGCGCCTCGGCGCTTTGCGCACCGTCCAGCAGTCCGCGCAGGATGCCCGTCTCAACCAGTGCGCCCAGCACCTGACTGGCGACAAAACCCTGTAATATCTCGAAAATTTCAGCGCCATCGCGCCGTGCCATGCGGCGCCCAAAGGGCAAGGCACTGGCAATGTTCTGCACATCGGCGCGGGCTATGAGCCGCGCGAACCAGTCCGACAGGCGCAGGCCGCGCCGCTGCATTTCGGGCTCGCCCAGCGCCACAGGTTCAGGCCCGGTACTGCGCGGGCATCTTCGGCATGATCGCCTTGGCCTGCAACTGCACCATCTCGGCCAGGGCCGCTTCGCCGGGGCAGGACGGGATCGACGCAATGGCCCCTGCCAGCGTATCCTTCAGCCGGGCCACGGCACCTTCGACACCGTAAGACGCTACCGCATTGGGCCGTCCATGCAGGTCGTCCTGACCCACGGGCTTGCCCAGCGTATCCTGATCCAGAACCGCGTCGCGCAGGTCGTCGGCGACCTGAAATGCCTCACCGATCAGCGCACCAAGATCGCGCCACGGCTCTGCGTCATGGCCTGCCGCGATCGCCCCCATCTCGGTGGCTGCGATGAACAGCGCGCCGGTTTTGGAGCGGTGATAGGCGGCCAGATCAATCTCCGACTCGCTTTCCCAGCCCTGACCCGCACAGATACCAAACGGCATGCCAGTGCGCCGCGCCAGTGACAGAACCAGCTTGGCGGCGCGGATCTCGTCCTCGTCCGCCGCACGGCCCAGCACCTCGAACGCCATGATGATAAGACTGTCACCCGCCAGCACCGCAAGCGGCTCGGAATAGGCGCGATGCACCGATGGCTTGCCGCGACGCAGGTCCGCGTCGTCAAAACAAGGCAGGTCGTCATGCACAAGGCTCGCGCAATGCACCAGCTCTAGCGCCGCCGCCGCCGCATCCGACAGCACGGGCCGGTCATCGCCACAGGCCGCCGCCACCGCAAGCAGAATCGTCGGCCTGATCCGCGCCCCACCTGGCAGGCAGGCATAGCTCAGCGCGTCGGCCAGCTTCCTCGGGGCGGCGCCACCTTGCGCGGCGCTTAGCGCCCCCATGACAGCGGCGTCGATCCGGCGGGAATGGGGCATTTAAGGCTCCTCGGGCTCATGTGTCACGGAATTGGGACAAGCAATGTGTAAATCATACTGGACACATTGCGCCATCGAGTCAACAATCGGAACATGAACAACACCCAGCCACCTGTGGAAAATACCGGACATGTCGTTGTGATCGGGGCCGGAATCGGCGGGCTTGCCTGTGCCGCGCGGCTGGCGCATGCGGGCATGTATGTGACTGTGCTGGAACGTCACGCTGCGCCAGGCGGCAAAATGCGCACCCTGCCCTCGGCCGCGGGGCCGGTCGATACCGGGCCAACCGTGCTGACAATGCGGCCTGTGTTCGAACAGCTGTTTACGGATCTGGGTGAGCGGCTCGACGATCACCTCGACCTTGTGCGTCAGCCGCTGCTCGCCCGGCATTTCTGGCCCGATGGCAGTCAACTGGACCTTTTCGATGACGCCGACGCCAACCGCGAGGCCATCAGGGCCTTTGCCGGGCCGGATGCCGCACGGCAGTTCACCGAATTCTCTGCCCGCGCCCGCGATCTTTTCGACGGGTTCGACGCACCGATGATGCAGGCACCAGCGCCCAGCCTGCCCAAGCTCATCGCGCATGTCGCGGCTCATCCGCGCCTTTTGCCGCGCATGGCACCGCTCTCGACACTCGCGCAATTGCTGGACCGGTGCTTTGACGATCCGCGCCTTGCACAGCTATTCGGGCGCTATGCCACCTATGTCGGCGGCTCGCCCTATCAGGTGCCCGCGCTGCTGTCGCTCATCTGGCAGGCTGAGGCGGCGGGCGTCTGGGTTGTGCGGGGCGGCATGCACCGGCTGGCCGCAGCCATCGCCGATCTGGCCCAGGCACGCGGTGCTACATTCCGCTACGGCGCGCATGTTGACCGGATCGACACCACGCGCGGACATGTGACCGGCGTTACCTTGCGCGACGGCACCACCCTGCCTGCGGGCCGCGTGGTGTTCAACGGTGATCCCCGCGCGCTGGCAACTGGCGCGATGGGTGACGGTGTGGCCCGCGCGGCCCCCGGCGTCGCGCGCGCTGCACGCAGCCTGTCGGCTGAGGTCTGGGCCTTTGCCGCCCGCCCGCACGGGCCCGAGCTTGCGCATCACAACGTTTTTTTCCGCACGGACCCCAAGCCTGAATTCGACGCGCTTGCGCGCGGCGACCGGGTGGTCGACCCCACGCTGTATATCTGCGCGATGGATCGCGGCCTGCCCGAGACACCGCCCCCGTTGGAGCGGTTCGAGATTATCGCCAACGCCCCCCCAATCGACGGGCTGCGCGCGCAAGAGGAGTTTTCGAGATGTCAGACACGCACGTTCCGCACGCTGGCCCGTTTCGGCCTGCGTTTCGATCCGGAACCGGATCGCACCAACCTGACGATGCCATCAGGCTTCGAGAGGCTGTTTCCCGAGAGCACCGGCTCCCTCTACGGGCAAAGCCCGCACGGGACGATGGCGGCCTTCCAGAGGCCGCAGGCCACGACCCCGATAAAGGGGCTGTTCCTCGCGGGGGGCGGGACACATCCGGGGGCGGGGGTGCCAATGGCAACCCTCTCCGGGAGGCATGCGGCAGAGGCGATCTTGAGGGGCCGAACTTTGATATCGCGGTTCCGCCCAACGGCTACGCGTGGTGGTATATCGACGGGATCTCCGCCTGCGGCGGGCGCGCGATAAGCATCATCGCCTTTATCGGCTCTGTCTTTTCGCCATGGTACGCATGGTCGGGCCGGCGCGATCCCGAAAACAACGTCTGCATCAATGTCGCCACCTACGGACCCGGCGGGCGGTTCACCATGACCGACCGTGGCCGCGCCGCCCTGCGCCAGACGCGCGACAGCTTTACCGTCGGACCCAGCTCTTTGCGGTGGGATGGGGCAAAGCTGGTGATCGACATCAATGAGATCGGCGCACCGCCACTGGTTAGCCGCGTGCGCGGGCAGGTCACACTGACCCCCCATGCCCTGACGCGTGTGGAACTGCCGCTGACCGACGATGGCGCGCATGTCTGGCGCCCGTTCGCCCCCACCTGCGATATCGACGTCCAACTGGATGCGCCGGGATGGCAATGGGACGGGCACGGATATTTCGATGCCAATTTCGGCACCCGCGCGCTGGAACAAGATTTCAGCTACTGGACATGGGGGCGCTTTCCTCACCGGGGCGGCAGCACCTGTTTTTACGATGCCGAGCGACTGGACGGTACAGAGCTGGCCGCAGGTATCCATTTCGATCCAGAGGGCCATGCCCAGATGATCGCCTCACCGCCCAAGACCGCGCTGCCCCGATCCCTGTGGGCCCTGCGCCGGGAAACCCGCGCTGATCCGGGCCATAAACCCGTGCAAGTCAAAGCCATGCTGGATGCGCCGTTTTACAATCGCGCGGCCGTGCGCACGCAGATCGACGGCGAAGAAACCACCGGCGTGCATGAGGCGCTTGATCTTACGCGGTTCCGCTCGCCCTTGCTAAAGCCGATGCTGGCCGTGCGTGTACCGCGTCGCCCCGGCTGGAGTTTTGCCGACTGACAACGCTGGCACGCGTTCAGCCTTCGGCGCCAGCGTTCGGATTGCGCTGCCAAACGGAGTAGTTCAACGCGCCTGCGACACTGACCCAGACCAGATAGGGAATGAACATCACGCCCGCGATCCAGTCCACCTGCCACAGCGCTACCATGGTCGCCGCGACCGACAGCCAAAGACCGCTCAACACCATCAGACCCAGCTTGAGCCGCCTCAGCCCAAAGAACACCGGCGTCCAGAGACCGTTCAACGCGATCTGCAAAGACCAGAGCGCCATTGCCACCGCATTGCCGTCAGAGACAGCGACGCGCGCGCCAGCCGTGGCCATCAGCAGGTAAAGCGTGGTCCACGCCACCGGGAAAAGCCAGTTCGGCGGGGTCCAAGGTGGCTTGTCCAGATTCTCATACCATTTGCCCGGCGGAAAGAGACCGCCGGTAGAGCCTGCTGCAAAACAGGCCGACAGAAAAATCACAAAGCAAATCCAAAACATCAACATTATCCTAGCCTTGCCTCTTGTGGAGGCAAGGTTGAGCGCCGCGTCTGATCACGCGTCTTGAGCGTGGCCATAGTGGCATAAAGCGTTTCACTCCAGTCCTTTGCAGAGGCAGAGCCGTCACTGGCCGCCTCGACAAGAAAGGCTGTCTCGGGCAGAGGCCGGGCATAAATCACAGAAGAGCGGGGCATGACAACCGTGCCGCCGGTGCGCAGCACAGAGAGCATCAGCCAGCCCAGTTTCTGTGCCCCCCCGGTCCGGGCGCGGTGCGTGACGGAATCGTAGCCGCGCCGACGCACCTGAGCGCCGATCCCGGCATAGATATAGCGTGCCGCGAAAATGCCGGGACGGCACGAGAGCGGCAGCCCCTGCACACCGGCCTCGGATTTCGCATAAAGATCATCAGCCCGGCGCAGCATCCTCGATATCACGCGGCGCAGCTCTGGTGTGAATTGCGGATCGGCCAAAAATGCCTCGGGGTCGATCCCGGCCTCTTCCAGCCAATCAGTGGGCAGATAAAGCCGCCCCTCGCGGGCGTCCTCTCCCACATCGCGGGCGATATTGGTCAATTGCATGGCCACGCCCAGATCACAGGCCCGCGCCAGCGCATCACGCTCGCGCACCCGCATCAGGACGCACATCATCGCACCCACGGCAGAGGCCACGCGCGCAGAATAGGCCTGTAAATCGCTCAAAGAGGCATAGCGCCGCCCCATCGCATCCCATGCCAGACCTTCGAGCAGCGCCTCGGGCAGTTCGCGGGGCATGTCGAATTCCTCGATCATCCCGGCAAAGGCGCGGTCTGCGGGCGCATCCTTGGGCGTGCCACGATAGGCAAGATCCAGCCGCTCATGCAGACGCAGCACGGCTTCGGCCTTTTCCGCCTTCAGATCAACCTCGTCATCGGCCAAGCGGCAAAAGGCATACAGCGCCAGCGCCGGATCGCGCACCGATCTGGGCAACAACTTGGAGGCCGCATGAAAAGACCGCGAGCCATCCCGGATCGCGGCGGCACAATGCGCCATGTCCTCAGCTGCCATCGTCATCGGGTTTTCACCGCTTCCGCGTCAGGAACCAGCTTGCCCAGAACCTCGGCACTGGAAATCACACCCGGCAGTCCCGCCCCAGGATGCGTGCCCGCCCCGGTCAGGTAAAGCCCCTTGAGTTCCTCGCTCACGTTATGTGGACGGAACCATGCGGATTGCAGGATGCGCGGCTCCAGCGAAAAGCCGGTGCCATGCGGGCTGAGATAGCGGTCGCGGAACGTATCGGGGGTAAAGACCTCTGACGCCGACAGATGCGCGCCAAGGCCGGGCAGCATGTCCTTTTCCAGAACATCCTGCACGCTTTTCTTGTATTTCTCTGCCATCTCCGACCAATCCACAGGATCGGCATGGCCCAGATGCGGCACCGGGCTGAGCGCGTAGAACGTGTCATCCCCCTCGGGTGCGGCCGTCGGGTCCGTCACGGTGGGACGGTGCAGATAGATGCTCATGTCTTCGGACAGTTTGCCGTTGATAAAGATGTCGCGGATCAGCCCCTTATAGCGAGGGCCGTTCAGGATGGTGTGGTGGCCCACATCGCCCCATTTATCGCGTGTGCCCTTCGTGCCGAAATACCACACGAATAGCCCCATGGACCAGCGTGACCGCTTGAGGCGCGGACTGGTCCAGCGCCGCCGTTTGGCATTGCGCAAAAGGTGGTCATATGTGTGCCCGGCATCAGAGTTGGACACGACGATGCTGGCGTCGACCATCTCGCCGCCAGTCAGCTTAACGCCCGTCGCGCGGCCATTTTTGACAGTGATCTCGTCAACCTCAGCCCCCTGCCGGACGACCCCGCCCTGATCGGCGATCACGCCGGCCATGCCCTTGGCAATCGCCTCGACACCGCCCATCGCGTAATGCACCCCGAATTCCTTTTCGAGATGGCTGACAAGGATATACATCGACGTCACGTTGAACGGATCACCACCGATGAACAGCGGGTGAAACGAGAACGCCATGCGCAGCCGTTCATCCCGGAACCGTTTCGCGGCATGGGCATAGACCGACCGGTCCGCGCGCAGCATGCCGAACTTTGGCAAGACCTTTACCAGATCCCAGAACTTGTGCATCGGGCGGCGGCCCAGATCCTCGAACCCGAACTGATAGCGATCTTCACTGTCTTTGAGAAACCGCTCATAGCCAGCCGCATCGCCGGGTGACAGGCGGGCCACCTCTGCGCGCATGGCATCGGTATCTTGCCGCGCGGTAAAGCTGCTGCCGTCGGGCCAGCGGATCTCATAAAAGGGATCAATCGGGCGCAGATCGACATCAGCGTCGAAATCTCGCCCGCAATCGGCCCAAAGTTCTCGAAAGACCTGCGGCACCGTCACGATCGTGGGCCCCAAATCAAAGCGGTGGCCATTTTGCCAGATGCTCGACCCGCGCCCACCGGGACTGTCGAGCCTGTCCAGCACCGTGACGCGGTACCCTTTGGCCCCAAGACGCATGGCCGAGGCCAAACCGCCCAGACCGGCACCGATAACGATGGCATGAGGCCGCTTGGCGGCCTCGGCGGCTTGTTTCATTTCCGGATCAAGACGTGTCAACATTTGGGCAGACTACATGTGTCTAGTTAAATTGACAATCTCGCATTGCAGACCTTTTCTGCCCGTGCAAACCATGTCAATAATACCGGACAGTTCTTTGAGGGGAGGCAGGCCATCCAAACCGTCAGTCTCAGCTTTTTCCGGTTTTCACCGGGGTTTGACAGGCTTTGGGCCTTTGCCATGATGGGGTTTGCGCGGCCTTCGCTGGCGCGCGTGCCCGGTATCGGCTTTTGGAAACTTTGCGGTTCAGGCACCGGAGAAGGCTTTACCCCCATCCCCAACACCGGGGTTTACGCCATTCTTGCCACATGGCCAGACGCGGAAACCGCCAGCACTCAGACGGCAGAAGCAGAGATTTTTCGCCGCTATGCCGCACGAGCCTGCGAATCCTACACGCTGTTTTTATGCCCCACCTCGGCGCGCGGCGCATGGGCCGGGCAATCGCCATTCGAGGTGACGCCCTCGGATCAATCCGGCCCGGTCGCGGCCCTAACCCGCGCCACAGTGCGCCCACGCGCCGCCTTGCGCTTTTGGAACCGGGTGCCGGATATTTCAGCCATGATCGGCACGGACGAAAACGTGGCTTTCAAGATCGGCATCGGCGAGGTGCCGTTTTTCCACCAGATCACCTTTTCGGTCTGGCCGGATACCTGCGGCATGGCCGCCTTCGCCCGTGAAAACGGCCCCCACGCCCGCGCCATCCGCGCCGTGCGCGAGGGTGACTGGTTTCGCGAAGAACTTTACGCGCGCTTTTCCATCCTTGGCGAGCGCGGCACATGGGAGGGCGGCAAGCCGCTCGCCCAGCTTGGACAGACGACATGAAGACACCTTTTCCCTTTACCGCAATCGTCGGACAAGACGACATGAAACAGGCGCTGATCCTGACGGCCATCGACCCCGGTCTTGGTGGCGTTCTGGTCTTTGGCGACCGTGGCACCGGCAAATCCACCGCAGTGCGGGCGCTGGCGGCCCTTTTGCCCCCCATCAGGCAGGTCGAGGGCTGTCCGGTCAATTCCGCCGATGCCGCCGATATTCCCGACTGGGCCGACGTCACCGAGCGCGACATGGTCGAGCGCCCCACCCCTGTGGTTGACCTGCCTCTTGGCGTGACCGAGGACCGGGTAACCGGCGCGCTGGATATCGAGCGCGCGCTCACGCGTGGCGAAAAGGCGTTCGAGCCGGGCCTCTTGGCGCGGGCCAATCGAGGCTATCTGTATATAGACGAGGTCAACCTGCTGGAGGATCATATCGTCGACCTGCTGTTGGACGTCGCCCAATCGGGCACCAACGCGGTCGAGCGTGAGGGCCTGTCGATCCGGCACCCCGCCCGGTTCGTGCTGGTCGGCTCGGGCAACCCCGAAGAGGGCGAACTGCGCCCACAGCTTCTGGACCGGTTCGGCCTGTCAGTCGAAGTGGCCTCACCCACAAATATCGACGAACGGATCGAGGTGATCCGCCGCCGCGACGCGTTCGAGACCGATTTCGACAACTTCATGGCCCATTGGCAGGCCGAGGATGGCCGCATCCGCGATGCGATCCTGACCGCGCGCGACGCCCTGCGCAAAACCGATGCGCCCGAGGCGATCTTGCGCGACTGCGCACAGCTTGCGCTGTCGCTTGGCACCGACGGTCTGCGCGGGGAACTGACACTTTTGCGCGCGGCACGTGCGCTGGCCGCCTATGAGAGCGCAGCCGCCGTGGACCGCGATCACCTTGCGCGGGTCGCACCCTTGGCGCTGGCCCACCGCCTGCGCCGCGATCCGCTGGACGAAGCGGGATCGGGCGCCCGTGTGGGCCGCGCGGTGGCGGACGTTCTGCAATGACGACCCATGCCGCCCGCGCGCTGGCCGCCTTGGCCATCGACCCGGGCGGTCTGGGCGGGCTGTGCCTGCGAGCCCGTGTCGGCCCTGCTCGGGCGGGGTTCGAAGCGGCACTGGCCCGCCTGCCGGGTGAGGCGCGGCGCATCCATCCCGCGATTTCCGATACGCAGCTTTTCGGCGGGCTCAACATCGCGGCCTCGCTGGCTGAGGGACGGCCCATCACCGATCCCGGCCTCATCGACACGCCCTGCCAGCTGATCCTGACCATGGCCGAACGCACCGGGCCGGGCCTTGCCGCGCGGCTGGCGCGCATCCTCGATCAACGTACCGGTCACAGCCTGATTGCGCTGGATGAAGGGGCAAGTGTTGAGGAAAGCCTGCCAGAGGCGCTAACCGACAGGCTGGCCTTTCACCTCACCCCCGACGAGGGACGCGGCAAGCCCATTATGCTGCCCGCCCCCGCCGATCTGGATGCAGCCCGCGCGCGGTTGTCGCAGGTGGTAACCCCCCAAGACACCCTGCCCGCGCTAACGGCACTGGCTGCCCGGTTCGGCATCGACAGCCTGCGCGCGCCGCTGTTTGCATTGCGCGCCGCGCGGGCGCTGGCGGCGCTGGATGATGAGGCCGAGGTGACGGACGATCATCTGCGCGAGGCCGCCGAGCTGGTTTATCCCTTTCGCGCGACGCAGATCCCGCAAGAGCCGGAACCCGAACCCGAACAGCCAGAGCAAAGCCCGCCCGACGACACCGACCGCGAGGGCCAAGACCAGACCAGCCCGGATATTCCCGACGATATTCTGGTGCAGGCCATTGCCGCGCTTCTGCCTGCCGACATCCTTGACCGCAGCGCCAAGCGCAATCGCGCCGCCGCCTCGGGCTCGGGCGCGGGCAACAAGCGTGCGGGCAATCGGCGTGGTCGTCCCCTGCCCTCTCGCGCCGGACGGCCCGACGCGCAGGCGCGGATAGATACCGTTGCGACCCTGCGCGCCGCCGCCCCATGGCAGACCCTGCGCCGGACAGAGGCGAATGCGCATCGCGCCATCATCATCCATCCCGGTGATATCCGCCTGAAACGCTACGAAGACCGCTCTGACAGGCTGCTGATCTTTGCCGTTGACGCGTCAGGCTCTGCCGCCGTGGCGCGGCTGAACGAGGCCAAAGGCGCAGTGGAACTGATGCTGGCCCAAGCCTATGCGCGGCGCGATCAGGTGGCACTTATCGCCTTTCGCGGCGAGCGCGCGGACGAGCTTCTGCCGCCCACGCGGTCGCTGGTGCAGGCCAAGCGCCAGCTTGCCTCGCTTCCCGGCGGGGGCGGCACGCCGCTGGCCGCGGGTCTGGTGGCGGTCACGGAACTGGCCGGACATGCGGTGGGGCGCGGCCTGACGCCGATGCTGGTGCTGTTGACCGACGGGCGGGCGAATATCCCGCTGTCGGGCGAGCCAAGCCGCGCCGCCGCCCTTGAAGACGCCCAAGCCATCGCCGCAGGGCTCAACGCGCGCGGTATTGGCGGCGTGCTGATAGACACCTCCAACCGCCCCGCAGAGCAGGCGCGCAGCATCGCCGCCCGACTGGGCGCGCGTTATATCGCCCTGCCCCGTGCCGATGCGCGCGGCATTTCCACGGCAGTCTCTGCCGCGCTGGACGGGTGACGCGATGGATTGGTCCCGCGATCTCAAGGATTGGCCGCTCAGCCACCTGTCACGCCGTGTCCGGCATCGCCCGCATGACTGGCATATCCAAGAGACCGGTGAGGGCCCGACGCTGATTTTGTTGCACGGTGCGGGTGCGACGACCCATAGCTGGCGCGATCTCGTGCCGATCCTGTCGGCGCGGCATCATGTCGTTGCCATCGATTTGCCCGGTCACGGCTTTACCCGCCCCGGCAGTCGCGCGCGCTTTGGGCTGACCAAGACGGCAGAGGATATCGCGTCACTCTGCGAGGCGCAGGGCTGGCAGCCTGCCTGCATCGTGGGGCATTCCGCCGGTGGGGCTGTGGCGCTGGATCTGGCAGGCCGGATCAAGAGCGCCGATGGCACACCGCCGCGATTTGTGGGGATCAACGCCGCGCTTGACCGGTTCGAGGGCGTGGCGGGCTGGCTGTTCCCGGCACTGGCCAAGATGCTCGCCCTCAACCCGCTGACCGCCTACGCCTTTGCGATGGGCGGGGTGCGGACCGACAGGGCGCGCAACGTGATCCGCTCTACCGGCTCTGACCTGTCGCAAGAGGCGCTGGGATATTACGCGCGGCTGCTGTCTGACCGTGGCCATGTCGATGGCACGCTACAGACGATGGCCAATTGGGACACCGACGCGCTGTGGCAAAAGATGGACCAGATCGCAGCGCCCAGCCTGCTCATCACCGGGGAAAAGGACAAGGCAGTGCCGCCCGAAGTCTCTGAGCGTGCGGCACAGGCGCTGCCCAATGCCGAGACCCGACAGCTTGAGGGGCTGGGACATCTGGCACATGAAGAAGCACCCGAGCGCGTGGCCAAGCTGATCCTTGAGTTTTGCAACGGCAACGAGGCCTAGCGCGCGGCAGGCTGCATCTTACGGCTATAGGCCTGCGTCATGCGATCCGCGATCATGGCGATGATCGCCATGCCGATTCCGGCGATCATGCCAGTACCGAAATCCCCGTTGCTCAGCCCGATATACACCCGCTGTCCCAACCCATTGGTGCCAACCAGCGCCGCGATGACCAGCATCGCGATGCCATACATGATGGTCTGGTTCAGCCCCAGCATCAGCTGTGGTGCGGCCAGCGGCAGGCGCACCCGCCACAGCATCTGCAACCGTGTCGCCCCTGATGCCTCTGCCGCCTCTATGACCTCGGTCGAGATATTGCGCAGACCGTGCTCAGCATAGCGGATCGCAGGCACGATGGCGTAAGAGATGATCGCCAGAAGCGCGGTGAAATCCCCCAGTTTGAAAATCATCACGAAGGGGATCAACAGCACGAAGGGCGGCATCGTCTGTAGCGTATCGTTGATCGGGCGCAGGATGGCCGAAACGGTCTCGTTTTCGGACGCCAGAATGCCCAGCACCGTGCCAAGCGTGAAGGACAGCAGCACCGCAATGCCGCAAAGGTAGACCGACAGCATCGCCTCTGGCCACACGCCCGCCAGCAGCAGAAACGCCATGCCAGCGCCCGCGCCAAGCGCCAGCCGCGCGCCACCCAACTGCCATGCCAGCAGCATCAGCACACCCATGATCGACGGCCACGGCAGGCGTGTCAGCCCAAAATACAGCAAGATCGCCAGCCCCGCAACAAGGATCGCCAGCCCCATCCGACCGCGCATCCCGAACCAGACAGCCCCCGCCAGCGCCAGCACCGCATAGCCGGTCTTGAGCGTTGGTGTCAGGGCAAAACCCCATGAAAACGGGCTGACGGTCTGTTCCAGCCCCATCTTTACCGGCAGCATGATATAGAACAGCGCGACCGTCTTGATCGACTTGATCGCATCGGCAAATTCCACCAGCAGATAGGTCAGCCAGTCATTCAGAATTTGCGCGGGATAGACCTCCCACGCTTCGGGATAGGTCTGCAGGAACGGCAACAGCCGTGACAGGGCAAGGACCGCCACCGTCATCAGCCCCGCGATGATCCAATAGCGATAGCGCGACCACGGGTCATCTGAGGCCTCGTCATCGCGGCCCGCATTGGCGGCGCGGGCGGTCATGCGGTCCATCACCATCGCCATCAGAGCGATCACGATACCGGCAAGGATACTTTCGCCGAATTCCGCCTTGCGCATGGTTGACAGGACTTCCCACCCGATATCCG
This sequence comes from Roseovarius sp., assembly GCA_965656855.1. Taxonomy (GTDB): domain Bacteria; phylum Pseudomonadota; class Alphaproteobacteria; order Rhodobacterales; family Rhodobacteraceae; genus Roseovarius. The sequence goes on along the minus strand of CBFHML010000014.1, from coordinate 8,884 downwards.
AGGTGCCGCCGATGATCGACGCGATAATGACCATCGAAAACGCCGCCATCATCGTCTGGTTCACACCCAAAAGGATCTGTCGCAGCGCGCTTGGCACCCGCACGCGCCAGAACATCTGCAGGGGCGTGGCACCGGCCATCATGCCTGCCTCGATCACCTCGGGGTCCACCCGGCGCAACCCCAGCGTGGTGTTGCGCACCATCGGCGGCACCGCGTAAAGGATCGACGCGATCAGGCCCACGACCGGGCCAAAGCCGAACAAAAGCAGGATTGGCAGCAGGTAGGCAAAGACGGGAATGGTCTGCAGCACGTCCATCGTGGGCGCGATCACGCGATCCGCACGGGCGGAATAATACGCCGCCGTGCCAATGAAAAAGCCGATGACCACCGCCATCGGCACCGACATCACCACCAGCGCCAGCGAATTCATCGATTCCGCCCAATAGCCGATGATCACCATGTAAAAGACGGCCAGCGCGGTAAAAAGCGCCAGTTTCCACCCCGATACGGCGTAAGAGGCCAGCGCCAGCAAACTCAGGGTCAGTGCCCATGGCATCCATTGCAGCAGGCCCCGGATCCAGCCCATCGGCACCGCCATCACCTGCGAAACCCCGCGAAAGAAGGGCCCCGTCTGGTCGACGACCACATCCATCCCGGCGTTGAACCAATCGGTCAGTGGCAGCATCAGCACCTCGGGAAAGATCATCAGCGCCTGCGCCGTGTCACGCATACCAAGAATGGCCAGCGTCAGACCGATCAGCGCGAACCACGCCCAGTGAATGCCCCGGCGATCCGCCCCGATCTTCATGTCGGCGCGGCCTCGGTCTTGGTCTTGCCCGCATGATGGGCCAGCGCCGCGATAACGCTTTGCGCCGTGACCACGCCAATGGTCGCGCCATCACGCTCAACGCTGAGCCCGGCGGGATGTTGCGCCAGCATGGGCAGCAGCGTTTCCACCGACATGTCGGCGGGCACTTGGCCCAGCCCGTTTGCGGCTGCGGCTTTGGGGTCAGTCACCTCTGCGGCGCGCAGCACGCGGGCCAGAGGCACGTCATTGGTGAACTCTGCCACGTAATCATCCGCCGGGTTTGTGATCAGCTCGGCGGGGGTGCCGGTCTGCACAACCTGCCCGCCACGCATGATCATCATGCGATCTGCGACGCGCAGCGCCTCAAGAAAATCATGGGTGATGAAAACGATGGATTTGCGCAGATCATTCTGGATGCGCAGAAATTCATCCTGCATCTGCCGCCGGATCAGCGGATCAAGCGCCGAAAACGGCTCATCCAGCAGCCACAGGTCGGGATCGACGGCCAGCGACCGGGCAATGCCCACCCGCTGTTGCTGTCCACCCGATAGCTGATGCGGATAGCTGGCCTCGCGCCCCTGCAGGCCCACAAGCTCGACCACCTTGTCCACCTGAGCGCGGATATCGGCCTTTCTTTCCCCCTGAAGGCTGAGGGGGAAGGCCACGTTGTCATAGACCGTCAGATGCGGCATGAGGCCAAAATTCTGGAACACCATGCCGATCTTGTGACGGCGGATCTGGATCATTTGCTTCGGCGATTTCGCCAGCAGGTCATCCCCGCTCAGCGTGATGTGGCCCTGCGTCGGCTCCACCAATCGCGACAAGCAGCGCACCACGGTGGATTTCCCTGACCCCGACAGCCCCATGATGACGAAAATTTCGCCCACACGCACATCAAAGCTGACATCGGCGGCCGCCGGAATGGCGCCATCCGCGCGAATGCGCTCTACCAGTGCAGCAGCATCGTCGGGGGTCTGGGCGAAATAACGATCAGCGTCCTTGCCGTAGACCTTCCAGATATTCCGGCAGGACAGCCGAACATCCGACCCATCGCCATCGCCTGGCTGGAACTTGTTCATCTCACGGGTCTTTCGGGCTGGGATATGCCCATGGCGATACGCGCCGCCACGGGCCTTTTTTGGTTCAGAGCTTTACTGCTTTGCGGCCATGCCGGCCTCGACCCATGGGGTCCATGTGGCCTCATTGGCGGCAATCCATTCGGCAACCACCTCTTCAAGATCGCGGCCCTTCTGGTCGATCTCAAGCATAAGCGCGTTCTGGGTGTCGTTCTCGATCTCGATCGCCTCATAGAGCGCAAAGGCGCCGGGATACTCTTCTTTGAAGCTCACATTCGCGATCTTGTCGATCGAGGCCTGCTGAAAGCCGCAGGCAGAGCCGCGTGTCTGGCCCTCTTCCTCAATGCATTCGCCCTCTGCCGCGTCCCAAGAGACCCAATTGAAGTCTTCTTCTGCAAAGATCCAGTGCGGCTGCCAGAACATCATGATCAGCGGATCGCCCGTGGCCACAGCCGATTTCGCCTCGGCGATCATCGCCCCCTCAGATCCACCCGCGACAGGCTCGAACGGCAGGTCGATCTGTGCGACCACATCCTTGGAGCGTGTGCCCCAATCCGCCGGATAGGTGATCAACCGCCCCTTGGGAAAGGTATCGGCGGCGGCAAAGGCCTGCGCGCAATCATACAGCGCCTCATAGGCGGGCAGGCCCGGGCACATCTCTTCGACATAGGGCGGATAAATCCAGCCTTCCTGCGGCTTCAGGCCAAGCTGACCAAGCACAAGGATATCGCCGCTTTCGACGGCTTTGGGATAAATCTCGCCCACGTTGTTGGTCCAGACCTCTGGCTGCACATGCAGGTCACCATTGGCCAGCGCGATGAATTGCGGCACAGCGCCGGCTGTGACGTATTCCACGTCATAGCCTGCCTTTTTGAAAAGCGAGCCGGTGATATGCGCCGAGATATGCTGGCCTGTCCACTCGTTGATCGGGATGCGGATCGGGTCGCTGCTATCGGCGTGGGCACCAAGCGCGCCAGCCATCGCAAGGGCAATCCCGGCGGAAATAGTGAAACAGGTTTTCATAGTAGAGCGTCTCCCGGTTGGTCTTTTTTTGCCTTTATAGCGTCGTTTTTCAATCTTAACACTTGGGTCCCGGCATTCAAGCCTTGCCCTCCAGCCCGCGTGTGACCGGTGAGGCCGCCCTCGTCAACGCGCTATCAGGCGGCTAATCTGTGGTCAGATGAAACAGAACGTCCGAGGGCAAAGATGACAACGTCGATCGCACAAGACTGGTACGCGGCACATGCCCTGAGCGATGGTGTGACACGCATCCACGAGCGTCATGTCGCCCATTGGCTGCGCTGCAATATCTGGCATATACGCGGGCGGGATCGGGACCTTATCATCGATACAGGGCTTGGCCTTCGCCCCCTGACAGAGGCCGTAGCGACGCTGGCAGACCGGCCCGTAACGGCGATCATGACCCATTCGCATTTCGATCACGCAGGCGGTTTGCACCAGTTTTCCCACCGCTGCGGCCATGTGCATGAGGCCGGGATCATCGCCGCGCCGACGGATGCCAACACGGTCGCGGATGCCGGTTTTCTGATTGCCGAGACCTTTACCGCCCTGCCCTATTCGGGGTTTGATCATCGGCACTACCATGTCAGGCCCGCGCCGCTGACCGCCTATTTGGATGAGGGCGATGTGATCGACCTTGGCGACCGGGTGTTTCGCGTGCTGCATCTGCCGGGGCATTCGCCCGGCTCCATCGCGCTCTATGAGGCGGAAACCGGGCTCTTTTTCAGCGGCGACGTGGTCTATGACGGGGCGCTGATCGACGATCTCTATCATTCCGACGCAGAGGTGCTGGCGCAATCCCATGCAAGGCTGCGCGAGCTGCCGGTGCGCATTGTTCATGCCGGGCATTTCGCCTCTTTCGGGCGCGACAGGATGCTGTCGATCCTTGATGAGTATGCGGCAGGCGGGCGCAGGCTGGGCGACCCGGACGCGTGGGTCGCGGGCGAAGTGTCGGATGGTGGCGAATGATCAGACCGCAGCACGCGCCCTGCGCAGGATAAGCACCGGCTCCACCAATCCCGCGCACAGGATCAATGGCAGGCCGATCATCTCTCTCAGGCCGATATGCTCTTCCGCCAGAAGCGCGGCCGAGATAACCGCGACGGCGATCTCGATCATAAAGAGAAGCCCCACAACACCGGGGTTGAGCTTTGCAGGGGCATAGATCGTGGCAAAGCCCGCTGGCAGAATAAAGAACACCGCGACCGGCAAAAACCAGATGAGCGTCCCGCTCAGGGCGGCGGTGTCGGGCAAATCAATCGTACCCCGCGCAGTCATCGCCCATGCCACAAGGACCGAGATCAACGCGCCGACCACAAAGAAATTGACCGTATGCGTCACCGCACCCACCCGTTTGTCCGTCAGGATGAGGGTGCATCCAAGAGCAAAAAAGAGACCAGAGGCCAGCCCGAACCAGTCACCGATATTCTGTGGCAGCGGCAAGCCCGTGTCGTCTGCAAAGATGATCGCCATTCCGGCCACCCCCAGCACGATGGCCAGCCAGCGCACTGCGGTGATCCGGTCGCCAAGGATCGCCCAGCCCAGCAAAAACCCCCAGATCGGCAGAAGGTAAAACAACAAAACCGCCCGCACCACATCTGTATAAAGCAGCGAGGCTGCATAAAGTGCAAAGGCGACACCCGCAATGATGCCCCCCAAAAGACCGCCACGACCGCGCAAAAATTCACGCCGGTTCCGCCATGCCAGTGGCACACATATCAGCGCCGGAAGACCAAGAAAGATCGCTTGCGCCCAAGGCGCCGCGATGCCTGCCTGCTCGACCATGCGCAAGGGCAGCCAGAAGATGCCAAAGCACAGCCCGGCAAAGAGCCCCGCCAGCACGGCGTTGCGATCATTCTGTACCACTGAGAATGCCATGTTTCGTCCTTTGCCATCTGCGTCACCTCAGGTCACCCGCGAGTCTATGCCCGCCCGCTTGCCCAAAGGGATTTTGCAGGCCTTTTCATCTCGGGGCGTCTCAGACGGCGCCGCCGGATACATCTCGCCATCCTTGGCTGCGGTCAACACCTGCGCGGGTAATCCGGGCACTGCGCGGCCTATCAGCACCATGCCGATCCCATCGTCCAAACGCGGTGACAGCCTTGTTATGCTGATGGATGCGGCACGCCGCGTGCCGCCCGCAAGATGGCTGCGCATCTTGCATCGGAAATAGGGGCGGCATAGCGCCCATCACGCCATGTTCCTGATTGAAGCTGCGCGCTGATTGGTGTTTGCTATAGCGCATCAGACCTTTAGGCGAAGGACCACGGTCATGCGCTACCTAGCTCCCACAACCCTCGAAGATGCGGTTCAAATGCTGGCAGAGGACCCCGGCGAATGCCGCGTTCTGGCCGGAGGCACCGACCTGCTGGTGCGGATGCGGTCCGGCATGACGGAGCCTGACAGCATTCTGGACATCAAGCGCATCGGCGCGCTGCGCGAGATCACCGCAGAGGATGGGGGCTGGCGTATCGGCGCGGCTGTCTCTGGTGCTGTGATGAACGAACATGACGGGCTCTGCGCCGATTGGCCGGGCGTGGTAGAGGCCGCGAACCTCATCGGATCAACCCAGATCCAAGGCCGCTGCACGCTGGCGGGCAACCTGTGCAATGCGTCGCCCGCCGCCGACAGCGTGCCCGCGATGGTCGCGGCAGGGGCTGTGGCCCGCATCGCAGGGCCGACCGGCACACGCGATGTCGCGGTCGAGGATGTGCCCCTGTCACCGGGCAAGACCTGTCTTGAGAAGGGCGAATTCGTCGCCTCCATTCTGCTGCCAGAGCGCGGGGCGCGCGGCGGCGACGCCTATCTGCGCTTCACCCCGCGCACCGAGATGGACATCGCCGTGGTGGGCTGTGCGATCTCGCTCACCCTCGACGCGGATGGCATCTGCACCCATGCGCGCGTGTCTCTTGGGGCCGTGGCCCCCACCGTGATCCTTGTGCCAGAGGCCGCGGCCACACTGATCGGCACCACGATTGACGAGGCTGCCCTCGATGCGCTGGCCGAGGCCTGCACCGCAGCCGCCCGCCCCATCGCGGACAAGCGCGGCACCGTCGAATTCAGAACCCATGTCGCGGGCGTCCTTGCCCGCCGCACCGCTAAAATCGCCCTTCAACGGGCCGGAGGCTGATCCATGAGCAAGATCCACGTCACCACCAAGATCAACGGCGACCCTGTTGAGTACCTGTGCGAGCCGGATGAAACCCTGCTTGACGTGCTGCGCGACCGACTTGGCCTCACAGGCTCCAAAGAGGGCTGCGGCACCGGCGATTGCGGCGCATGTTCCGTCACGGTCGATGGTCGACTCGTCTGTTCCTGTCTCGTATTGGGGGCCGAAGCCGAGGGCGCCGAGATCGGCACCATCGAAGGTCTGGCACCCGGAGAGACGCTGCACCCGTTGCAGCAGAAATTCATCGAACATGCTGCCCTGCAATGCGGGATCTGCACGCCCGGCATCCTCGTCGCGGCGAAATCCTTGCTGGAGCACAACCCCGACCCGACCGAGGAAGAAACCCGGTATTGGCTGGCGGGCAACCTGTGCCGTTGCACCGGCTATGATAAGATCATCCGCGCCGTGATGGACGCGGCGGCAGATATGCGGGAGGCATCGTAATGGCCCTGGACAGCAAAACCACCCCCGAGGCGATGCAATTCAAGGTCGTCGGCACCCGCCCTCTGCGCCCCGATGGGATCGACAAGGTTACGGGGCGCGCGCGGTTCGGTGCCGACATTTCGGCCCCCGGCATGCTCACCGGTCTTGTGCTGCGCAGCCCCCATGCCCATGCCCGCATCAAGAGCATCGACGTGTCCGCCGCCGAGGTGATCGACGGCGTATATGCCGTGGTGACAAGGCGCGATTTCCCTGCCCGCGATCTGGATGAGGCCACGGCAGACGTGCTGGATAACTGCATGGCGGGCGACAAGGTGATGTATGACGGTCACGCGCTTGCCGCTGTTGCCGCGTCGTCCTCTCATATCGCGCGCAAGGCGATCAAGGCTATCAAGGTCGAATACGAGCTGCTTGACCACGTCACCGACGTGGACGCCGCCATCAAACCCGGCGCGCCCGTCCTGCACGCAGGCCGCGCGAATGAAAGCGTGCCCGAGGGGGCCTCGCCCAACATCATGGCGCGCTATGAGTTCGGCCACGGCGATATCGAGGCCGGGCTGGCGCAAGCCGACCGCGTGCTGGAACGCAGCTACCGCACAGAGGCCACGCATCAGGGCTATATCGAACCCCATGCCTGCCTTGCGCAGATGGGGCCGGATGGGCAGGCCGATCTATGGTGCTGCACCCAAGGGCATTACATGGTCCGCAACACCTGCGCCGAGATCCTCGGGCTGGCCCAAGGCCAGCTGCGCGTCACCGCGTCCGAGATCGGCGGCGGCTTTGGCGGCAAGACCACGGTGTTTCTGGAACCCGTCGCACTGATGCTGGCCAAGAAATCTCAGCGCCCGGTCAAGATGGTCATGACCCGCTCAGAGGTGCTGCGCGCCACTGGGCCAACGGCCTCAAGCTCGGTTGATGTGCGCATCGGCATGACCAAGGACGGCATCATCACCGGCGCCTTTGCCGAACTGCGCTATCAGGGTGGCGCCTATCCCGGCTCGCCGGTCGACATGGGCTCGATGTCGGCCTTTGCGCCCTATGATCTGGAACATGTGAAGACCATCGGCTGGGATGTCGTGACCAACCGCCCCAAGCAGGCCGCCTACCGCGCGCCGGGCGCACCGATGGCCGCCTTTGCGGTGGAAAGCGCGATTGACGAGCTTGCCAAGGGCTTTGGCCTCGACCCGCTGGACGTGCGCCTGCGCAACGCCGCGCGCGAGGGCACGCGGGCGTCCTACGGGCCGACCTATCCGGCCATCGGGCTGGAGGCGACGCTGCGCAAGGCCAAAGATCATCCGCATTGGGCGGCCCCGCTTGGCCCCAATCAGGGGCGCGGCGTGGCCTGTGGTTTCTGGTTCAATTTCGGCGGCGATACCTGTGTGTCGCTCAACGTCACACCCGATGGCACCGTGACCGTATCAGAGGGCAACCCCGATATCGGCGGCTCTCGCGCGTCCATGTCGATGATGGCCGCCGAAGAGCTTGGCATCGCTTATGAAAAGGTCCGCACGATCGTCGCCGACACCGGCAGCCTTGGCCAGAACGAGGTGACGGATGGCAGCCGCGTGACCTTTGCCGTGGGCCTTGCCACGATCAAGGCGGCGCGCGCCGCCAAGGCAGAGATGTGCAAGCGTGTCGCGATGATCTGGGGCATCGACGAAGACGCCGTGGAATGGAAAGACGGCGCGGTGCATCCCGCCGGGCCCAACGCGGGCACCCACCCGCCGATGACGCTGGCAGAGATCGCGGGCATCGCGTCGAACACCGGCGGGCCAATCGCCGGGCATTGCGAGGCCAATCCAGAGGGCGCAGGCGTCAGTTTCGCCACCCATATGGTCGACACCGAAGTCGATCCCGACACCGGCGCGGTCAAGATCCTGCGCTACACGGTGTTTCAGGACGCGGGCAAGGCGGTGCATCCCGATTACGTCGAAGGCCAGTTTCAGGGCGGTGCCACGCAGGGCATCGGTTGGGCGCTGAACGAGGAATATGTCTATGGTGACGACGGGTTGCTGCAAAACGCGGGCTTTCTCGATTACCGCATCCCTGTCGCCTCGGACCTGCCGATGATCGACACGGTGATCCTCGAAATTCCAAATCCCGGCCATCCCTACGGGGTGCGCGGTGTTGGCGAGACCTCCATTGTGCCGCCTCTCGCGGCCGTGGCCAATGCGGTGTCCGAGGCGGCCGGCGTGCGCATGGCCAGCCTGCCGATGTCGCCACCCAAGGTGCTCAAGGCGATCCGCGACCAATAAAAACGCCCCGGGCCTGACCCGGGGCCCCGACCAGAAAAAGCCCATCATGGTACAGGTCAAGATCTGGGGGTCGCTCAGCGATTTCACCGAAGACAAGCGTGAGGTAGAGATCAAC